>JAWOGN010000383.1:0-16824 GCA_046496815.1 Desulfatiglandaceae bacterium | reverse complement strand
TGTAGCGAGTCGACCAGGGTCTCAACCCAATGGCTCTGCCGGAGAAACCCTTTGAGTTCAAAAAAGGCGGGTTTCCATTCAGGAAAAAAAGGACTGCCAAATGTCTGCATCAGGCGAAAATAGACATCAAGGATATGAGCAATGAAAGGATTATGAGGATAGGTAAAGTCATGAACGATTAACACCCCGCCGGGTCGTAACATTCGCCTGGCCCCTGTTACCAGTTTTTCCATGTGGGCGTATTTTGCAAGATAAGAAGAGATAACACAATCCCACTTTCCTTTGAAAAAAACCTCTTCAGCAAAGCCTTGGACGAATTGGATGTTGTTGATCTTCAAGGCCTTTGCTTTGCGCATGGCCTGAATCAGATATTCCTGATGGAGGTCCACCCCGATAACCTCACAATAAGGAAACCTGCGAGCTATCCGTAGGGTCAAAATGCCGGTGCCGCACGCTTGATCCAGAATTCTTGTGGGGCAGGAAGGAATCCTGTCCACAAGCCGTTGCTTCCACCATCGATCCAGACCGAGAGTCCAAAGTTTTACAGTGAAATCATAGGTGGAGGCCGTCCCGACAAAAAAACGATGGGCGATCTCGGATTGGGTCGTAGAAATGTCTTTTTGGGTCATGGGCTATCTAAGATGTTTGAGAAGGGCGATGGCATCTTTGTTCCTGATATGCATGCCCATCCTCTTGGAATTGGCTTTCAGGATCAGGGCATCCGTAAGGCCGGGGGTTCTACCGGTTAGCAGTCTGTCCACCACCCGACGCTCTTTTTCCATCCAGGCGAATTCACGAAGCATATCTGCGGTAAACCCTTCCGGGTTATTCCAATTTCTTAGGAGAATTTGAACACTTCTCATGCCCGGCACAATACCATCTCCGGCCAGGGGGGCTACACAACCTACGGCCTCTCCTACGCCCCAGATTCCCAGAGGTATGGCCTTGCTCACGAAGGGTTGTGCTTGTGCCGGTCCTGTAAGCCGAATTTTCGCGGTGCAGCCACATACCACTTTCAACTTCTCCTTATTGAACCATCCAATGGATCGCAAAAGGTGATGTGGAGATTCACGAAGGTTTCCACACCCCATATGATATTCGTTTTGGGAGAGTGGAAAACACCAAGCATAGCCTACTCCCCGTAAATGGATACGGTTTTCCAAGAGGTGAGGGGTTTGAACCTTATACTGAATACAGGGGAGCAAAAGGTCATTTTCAATAGGAGGCAAAAAAGCACGACATGTTCCGGTAGCATCCACCACTCGGGCATAACGGGAAACATCTAAGGGTTCGGGATGTATTCGAGCCCCCAAAAGCATGTCTTTAATCAACCGAGGTTTATCAAAAGTCATGAGATCTGCACCGACCTTATGATCGTTCATCCAAACATAACGCGGCCTTTTAAGCAGGTAGTCTTGGGGTAACAAGCCGCATTTTTCCACCAGTTCGTGGTACCCGGCGGAGGTTCCCCACGCACAGGGAGATAGGCCGCATGCAGCTCGGTTCGGAAAATCGTAGATGTCGACTTTTTCTCCTTGTAAGGAAAGAAGCCTATACAGGTAGGCTCCCGTCATTCCGGCCCCTGCGATGGCGATGCCTGAAGGTCCTTTTGCGATGTGTTTGCAGGCCATCTGGATTCTTAGGCCTCAAGGTGATATCGACGTCATCACCTTGGATGTTTGATTATGAAAGAATAAATGCGAATCCGGCTTGCCCCGAAAATTATCGTAAGCTAACCCTTCTCAGTTATTAGAAGCCGCAACAGATTTGAGAGATATAGTTGCCTCCACAACATCGCTCCTCACCGCTTCACCGTGGAACAGACGGGGGAAGGGTAGAACGGCACCGTGGTTCCGGGCATATTAAATTACTGATCCTCTGAAGGAAGCAGGTCTCCCAGATCGCTTACAACGACATCCGCACCGTTGTGGCGCAGTTCGTCCGGGCTGGTGTTGCGGGCTACGCCCATGACGAGCCCGAATCCGCCGCGCTTGCCCGCCTGCACACCCGACAGAGCATCTTCCACGACGACGGTACGCGACGGATCTGCATCCAGTCTTCGGGCGGCTTCGAGGAACGTGTCAGGCTCAGGCTTTCCGGCCAGACTCAATTCGGCAGCGACGTTGCCGTCCACTTTCACCTCGAAGAGATCGGCGATGCCGGCTGCTTCCAAAGTCTCGTCCGCATTGGTGCTCGAGGTGACGACCGCCGAGCGAATCCCCTCTTCCCGCAACCGGTGCAGCAAGCGCACCGAACCGGGGAAGGCTCGCACACCTTTGGTTTGGATGACTTCGTGGACCTTCTCATTCTTTCGGTTTGCGAGACCCCACACCGTCTCCATGTCCGGTGAGTCCTCCGGAGAACCCTCGGGCAGCTGGATGCCCCGCGAAGCAAGAAAGTCGAGGGCGCCGTTCAGACGCGGCTTCCCGTCCACCAGCAGCAGATAGTCGGTTCCGATTTCAAAAGGTCGGAACGGTTCGCCCATGCGCTGCTCCCGATCCTTCATAAACTCATCGAACATTTCCTTCCAGGCCTGTGCGTGCACTTCGGCTGTTGCGGTGAGCACACCGTCCATGTCGAAAAGCACGGCATCGAAGCGATCCCGGGGAATAACCGTCTCGATCGTCAAGGGAATCCGTTTCTCCGGCCGCCGTATCGGGAGCGTTGCCGCCTCGCCCTCGCGCAGACGGACCTCTTGGCCCTGGTGGCGGATGGTCAGCCCGAGTCCTTTGCGGAGCCGGTAGGTTGCGCGATCGTGAACAAGATCCACCTCCAGTTCACGGCCTTGGACGGTCAGCGGAAAGCTCAGGCCTTCCCACTGGATGGGCAGCCGAGGGTCGAAAGAAAGCATGCCGGCGTGGTCGCGCATTCCGGCCAACCCGTAAGTCACCGCCATCCATGTTCCACCTATGGAGGCCACATGGACTCCGTCGCGTACGTTTCCGCCGATATCGGCCAGATCCATAAGGATGGCATAGCGCAAGTAATCTAGAGCCTGTTCGCCGTAGTCGTTCTCGGCGGCAATGATGCTTTGTATGCAGACCGACAGGGAGCTGTCCCCTGTGGTCAAGGGATCGTAGTAGTCGAAGTTCCGGCGCTTTTCCTCGGCACTGAAGGCATGGCCGAGCAGAAAGAGGGCCAGGACCACGTCCGCCTGTTTGATGACACGGTGCCTGTAAATGACCAGCGGATGATAGTGCAACAGCAACGGAAAGTTTTCAGGCGGTTCGTTTTCCAGGTCCAAAAGCTCCCTGTCAAGAAAATTATCATCCTGAAGGTGGATGCCCAGGTCTTCGTCTACCGGAATATACATGGCCTCGGCGGCGCGGCGCCACGCATCGATTTCTTCCACGCGGAAACCGGTTCGATCCACCACCGCCGCATAGCGCTCCGGTGCTTCCCGGTGCAGGTTTTCCATGGTGTCAGCGGCATAGCTCAGGTTTTCCCTGGCCATCATGTTGGTGAAGCAGTTGTTATCGACCACCGCATTGTACTCGTCGGGCCCGGTCACGCCGTTGATGCAGAACCGCCCGTCCTTTCGCTTCGAGTAAAATCCGAGGCTCTGCCAGAGCCGCGCTGTCTCCACCAGGATCTCGGCTCCGTGTCTCGCGAGGTAGTCTGAGTCGCCGCTCATTTCGACGTATTTGCGGACGGTGTGCGCGATGTCCGCATTGATGTGATATTGAGCGGTGCCTGCTGCATAGTACGCTGAGGCTTCCTCTCCGTTGATCGTGCGCCAGGGAAAAAGCGCCCCATACTCTCCAACTTGTCGGGCCCGCCTGCGCGCAGCCTGGAGCATGCTGTGGCGAAAGCGCAGCAGATTGCCGGCGATTCGGGGTGCCGTGTAGATCAGGAAGGGAAGCACATAGATTTCCGTATCCCAGAAATAGTGCCCTTCGTACGTCTGCCCGGTGAGCCCGCGTGCACCGATGCCGGCTCCCTCTACCCGGGCCGACGCCTGAAGGAGCTGGAAGAGATTCCAGCGGAGGGACTGCTGAACACGCAGGTCACCGGATATCTTCACATCGCTGCGGTGCCAGAAGTCGTCAACGTATTGCCGCTGGGAGTCACACAGTTTCTCCCACCCCTCGGCACAGGAGCGCTTGAGAGTGCGCCCCACCCGGTCGGCAAGCTCGGAGACCGGTGCGGTGTGGGAAGTATGGTAGCTGATGTATTTAGTGATGCGGAAGGATTGTCCTTGGCCAGCTCTCAGCGTGTACACAATTTCGGCACGGTCCTTTTCGCAATGCACCTCGGTGGAATATTCGCACTCCGTTTCCACGACGTGATCCATGCCGCAGGCGATGGTCATTCCGCTGTTGCGGGTGCGGTGCCCCAGCATGACCCTCTGCTCGTCACAGCGCTGCAGTACCGGAATGAGGACTCGCTCTGAAAAGTTCCTGGATCGCCTCGGGTCGATCTTGGCAGGGTCGGGCTCCTGGGAGGCGGCCCTTTCGGCTTCGTCACCCAAGGGAACCGACGGCAATACCATTTCGGATAGGAGGACTACGGGAGCTTCGGCGTTCCTCACGATGACCTCGTAGTCGACGGCTGCCAGGTGCCTGTGTTCAAAGGAAACCATCCGAATCGACCGGATTTCGACGCGCTTTCCGGCAGGGGTTTCCCAGATCAGGTTGCGCTCCAATCGTCCTTCGCGCATGTTCAGAATGCGGTCGAAATAGAGAAGTTTGGCATGTTCCAGCAGGAAGGGCTCGTCGTCCACAAATAGGCGCAGGCGTTTGGCGTCCGCCACGTTGAGCATGGTCTGGGCGGTTTCCGCAAATCCGTAGGCCGTTTCGGCATAGACGATGGGGGTCGTTTCGTGGAAGCCGTTGATAAATGTGCCGTTTTGAAAAGCAGGCCGGCCTTCTTCAAAAGCGCCGCGAATTCCCATGTACCCGTTGGCGAGGGTGAAGATGGTTTCGCTCTGCTCCAGATAGCGTGGGGCAAAGCGCTTTTCGATCACGCACCACTCATCTACGGGGTAAATGTATTCGGGGGCGATTCTGGGTTCTCGGTGAAGCATAACAGCTCCTTTCATGAAGAGCGTGCAAAGCGGTTCTTTTTCGTCATTTTCCTCCGAACTCGAATCGAAGGGCAATACATGCAATCCAGTATTTTCCCTTTATTGATCACTGTGATCTTGGGGGACATCAGAAAACACTTTGAGAAATACAGCATCAGCCGCCTTTGTGATGCTTTCTTTGTCGAGCATCTTCCCAAGGATCGCTTCTTCCACACCGATTTTTGTGGGAAGCTCCCGGCTCAACTCAATAACCCAGTAACACATGAACTTACGAACAGTTTTCATCACCCGACCGGCCGGACCTCTGAGGAGCGCTGTCTCTGCCCTGGGAAGGCTTTTTCTGCATAGGCCGGCAGGGGAAGGGTCAACAGAGCCAGGAGCCCGGTGAGAAGAAAAACCCATTGAACGCCGACCGTGTCCGCGAGCGGCGTCGCAATCAGGATCGAGATCAACCCAACGGGAATAAGCAGGGTAGGGGATGATGCGAAAACGCTCCCCCTGATCTCGTTCGGAGTGACCCTCTGAATGTCCGAGTGGATCGCGACGTGAGCGATGAAGAAAAAGAGATTGGACAAGCTGATGAGAACCAGGGCCAAGAGATAACTCTGCGTGAGAGCCATGAGCGCAAAGAGAAGATAACTGGCGCTGAGACCTCCGTAGATCATGGTTTTCCGTGAAAACCGGTTGCCCATACCCCCGGCAAGAAGAGCGCCGACCGCACCCCCCGCGGAGAGAACGGTCATAAAAAGGCTGTATTCGCCGGTGCCTCCACCCAGGTAATCCTTGACAAAGACGATGTACAAAGGAAGCTGGGAAGCGAGAAGCAAACGCCACAGCAAACCGATGGAGATATAGAACCTCAACCGCTCGTGGGAGAGGGTGAAGCGGATTCCAACCGCCAGTTTTCTCCATGTGCGTTTTGTCGGTGCCCGGTGAGGTGACCTGGCCGGGGGCTGCTGAAAAGGGACCACGGCAGCCAGCATCGAGGAAACGAGGAAAATCGATAGAATCACGTTGAGGGTCCACGCCCTGGAAAAGTAGATGAGCAGCAACCCGCCGATCAAAGGGCCGCCGATTTTGCTGAAATTCAAGGACATCATGAACGCGGAGTTGGCTTGGAGGTAGTCTGCCTCGTCGAAGAGACTCGTGATCAGGGCCACTCTGGTCGGCCTCAGAAAAACCAGGAAAAAAGAGGCGAGAAACCAGGCGAAATAGATCCAGTAAAGACCGGCGAGAAAATTCAGGGATAAAACGAGAAGGGCGAGCAGGATGTTGCAGAGGATAAAGATCCTTTTCCGGTTCCATCGGTCCAAGTAGATCCCGGCGGGAGGACCGAAGACCACCAGGCAAAACATGTAGATGGCCATGAAGGTTCCCATGGTCACGGCTTTTCTCGTGATGTCGAACAGGACGACCATGAGAGCAAAGGAGACAAGCTCAAAACCGAGTGCCGAAAGACTGTAGGCCAGCCAGTATCTCCGGTAGGAAGGTTTTTCGAACACTTTTGCCAGGTGGGTGGTGAACATGGAGAAGGGTTTTGCACCTCCACTGTTTTCCTAAAACAAGTCTCTTGGACTGAAAAGACAATATACGCTCAACTTCATCCGGAAGCAACAAAGAGTTCTGAAGACTGTGGCATTTTGCATAATGGCTTTCTGAAAATCATCTCTTTTTGGCAAACCAAAGCTGCATTTCACTGAAACCAAATGTAATCTAAACTGAGCGGTTCCAGGTTCAAAGTTGAGGGTTCAGAGGTTGTAACTGCTTGAACTTGCATGCAAGACGAATGAAAGTTGGAAATGCTCAACGTCACCCGTTGGGTGTAAAGCTGCCATGAGTTCAAGCAAGACGGAATCCTCTGACAGCAGATGGCTTGACGTTTTTCAACCTGGAACGCTGAACCCTAAACCGCTCAACCTTGGTGTAAGTAAACAACAAAAATTGAGGGCGCTTGGTCTGGGAAAAAACGGCACCAAAAGCGCGGTTTCCCGGATAGGCGGTTCTAAAATAACAGAAAATATTAACCTGGAGTTAAGATATCATTATAAAAAACTCGCACGTCCTGAGTGAGTTTTTCAAGGCTTTCCGAATGGGTGTAAATCATATGACCAGCGGGGTATCTCTTTATGGTAACATTGGATCTTCTGCTGCCGAGCCACATGTGGCTGATGGTGTATTGTGCCGCAAAATATGGAGTTGCGAGATCATAGAGCCCGGAAGCGATGAAGACCTGGAGGTCGTCATTGACAACCATGGCCTCCTTCAGTGTGGGAGACACATCAATGAAACCCTGTTTCCTGGTAAGCCCGGAGGTCCAATCCCATTGACGATTCACTTTCATATTTAGAAATTCGTAGGCTTGATCCGTTTGAAACCCGAGGTCAGTCCGAACATAGGCGTTCATTGCGCTTGAGAACGGACCGTATAACGGATCTAAAGATGGATCATAGCGCGGAAATGGGTTCATCGGTTCGGGATCCAGGCCTCTGACCGTTCCATCCATCCTTCCCACGAGCTTTCGTTCGTGTTTGAGGAGGTTTTTCGTGAAATCCATCCAACTGATCCTGCTGTTGTTGAGGTTGACCAGCGATTCGGGCAGACCTGTGTATGCAGTAATCTTCTCTGCGAGGTCTCGTTTGCGTTTTTCATCCAGGTTTTCACCGTTGGCCAGGCAAGACGTGTAGGTGTTCAGGCAAAAATCCTGAACTTCGGCTAAGAGACGGCTCAGGTCTTTTGACTGCAATGCTTCAGGAAGCATTTTATGGTACCGGGCGATAGACGCATAGGTAGGCAAAAACAGCAGATAAGGAAGGTCATTCGACGGATGAAACAAGATTGTATCATAATCCAGTACCGGCGATATAAGAATCACGCCGTTTAGATCGATGCCGTACCTTTGATGCAGATGCCGGGTCAACCCGGAAACCCGCGTGGTTCCGTAACTCTCCCCGACCAGAAATATGGGCGAAATCCAACGCTGCTGCCGGCTTAGGTATAGCCGGATGAAATCGGCGACCACCTCGATATCTTGTTTGAACCCGAAAAACTCTTTTCTATGTTTTTCATCGTGCGGAATACTGTCACTGAAGCCGGTCCCCACAGGATCGACGAAAACCAGATCCGTGAATTTGAGCCATGTGAAACGGTTGTCCACGTATTGAGCCGGTGGCGGCAATACCGTTCCATCGTCTTTTAACTTGACCCGCTTAGGTCCTAAGCCACCGAGATGCAACCATATGGATGCGGCTCCCGGCCCGCCATTGAACGCGAATGTGACAGGCCTGCTCGATTTCTCAGCGTCGTTGAGCTCATAGGCCACAAAAAACAGACGCCCTTTTACATCCGCATCGTCTTCTTTTTCAATAATGATCTCACCTGCGGTGGCAGTATATGAAATTTCCTCTCCATCCAGGAGCATTGACGCGGACGTCTTCGATGTTCTTTCCTTTACCGCTTCTTTTGGTTTGGATTGTTCCTCTTTCGAAAGGCATAAGCCGGTGTAAGTAAGGTGAATGCTTCCACACAGAATGGATATGAAACAAACTGCAAGCGCATTTTTCAAAGCTCTCTTCATTTTCGATCTCCTTTAAAAATCCTGGGATGTCCTGCCCGGCGGATCTAAAAAAATGCTTGACGCAACATCTTGACTCGCCAAAATAGTAGTAGCATATCAAATCGGTGGAGAAAAACCATGGGGTAAACGATGTATTCTCAAGGGTGGATAGTCATCCGGGTGCGGCATTGAGATGTTTCAGTCTGTGAGCCAAGGCATCGGCATGTCTCAGGATTGACTGCCGGGGTTGCAAATTCACAGTAACGCGGAAAAACCTTTAACCCTCCAGCAACTTGGAGAAAAACATCATATTTCTCGGGAAAGGGTTCGCCAGATACAGAACAAGATCATCGGAAGGGTCCGAAAACGATTGCAGAAGCAGATACCGAACTTCAGAGAGATCTATACGGAAGATACCGCCGCCGCCTCTGGCTGACATAAATTATCAGACCCCTTTAGATCCGCCGGCGCTTTCCATACGCTGACGCAATCCTGTTCGACATCTCACCAGGGCAGCAGAACGTGTTCTACAGACTCAGAGGGCCGTTTTAAGGTGTGTTCTCATTGTCATCTGAAGTGGGAATAAAACGGTTATTCCTGCTCAACCAGGAGAGGAATCGAAATCGTACCAAACGTTTTTCCGTTGCCGGCATCGACGAGATCATTTTTGAAGGTTACCCCAATCTCATCCTTCCCCACCTTTTCAAAGTATAGAAATCCGCCTACTTCCCCTCCGTCTTCCAGGGTTCCTTCAGGCAACGCCTCTTCACGCATTTCAATGGTCGGCAGCGGCAATTGCCAATATCCGTAATAGCGTTTGTGATAATGCGGGTCATAACCAAACGGACCACTCCAATAGGGTAAGTCGGGGTAGACGGATCTGTAATATGGAGCTACACGGAAGTCCCGCCATCTAATGATTGGTGTGATGGCCACGGTTCCGTCAATTGCATGGGGGGGAAGCGCCGCATAATGTTTTCCGGAAGGACTCATGAGCGAGAATTCGTTATAGCGAATACGAATACGTGAACCGTGTTCATTTTGGATTCTCACTTTGATCGGCGTAATTTCCTGCTTGACGGCGGGACGCCCCGTCCAAGCGGTGGTATTGATGGTCACAGAAACACCCTCTGAGGTGTCCACACCCACCAACCCTTCTTCGGAAATTTCTTGAACCGAGGGGGCTGGTGTCAGTGCTATTCTGGTTGCGCAGTTTGTCGTCAAAAAACCCAAAGATAGAAGGCTTAAGAAAAAAGCTGCGTTTCGCATGATCATATCCTCCCATATCCGTTATGGAAAATCTTTCAGCGGTTCAATTTTGTCACCGCCCTTTGGTTCTCACGGTTCGTAGGCATAAATGAAGTTCTTCAGTTCCCCCGGCATCATATCGTAGACGAGTCCGTAGACTGTAAAGCCCAAAGGCTCATAAGGAAGCGCCGCATAGACATTTTCCCCGAGAATATCTACAGAGGACACAATGATTTTTTCAACCTTGTTGCTGTCGCGATCGATCATAAGGTCTTCCAACATTCCTAGATTTTTTCCCTGTTCATTGATCAGACGACGATTCATGAGCACCGATGCGAGAAAGCGTGACGGTGAGAAGGCCCATTCATACAGTTCCATCGGCGGGTTCGGCTCGTTGGGGCCATGATAGTAACGCGGCCTCGGAAAATGATACCATCCCGCATAAGGTCTTGCTCTATAATAATACTCGGGACGAAGTCCCGCTGTGTAATAATTGAATTCCGGCTTACGTTGGAGTTGTTGTTCCGTCAGTTCGAGGGCGACTTTACCGTCTTTCATCTGGAATACTCTAAAGGGTAGAGCCACCAGCTTATCGCCGATGTCGTAAAAGCCTCCAAACTCTAAGGTCAGCTTTTTGATCTTTCCGCTTCTCCTGATAATGACGTCATCCACTTCGCCGATGAGTTCCTGTCCGGCATCGTAAACGTCCCGATCCAGGATTCGGCTGGCAAAAACAGCACCTTCTTTCTCCTGGGCTTGTGAGTTGAACGGAAATGCCCCGAAAACAAGAAGGGAAAACAACGATCCGTAAGCCCATCCCTTTAGTTTTAAATCCATGATAAAACCTCCTTCGTTTTTGCAGTGATTGAGATGAATTGACAACCGGGTGCTTCTTGCAGAAACCACAGCGCAGGGCCGGTTGTTTGGGCACCCTCCATCTATCTGAGATTTCTTGTCCAGCATAAATTGCTGAACACCGGAGTGTCTATGGGGTGCATCCTGTATATCGATACGTATGGACCGGTACTTGGATGATTGTGCAGATGCAAGGGCAGACCCGCAGCCGGTCATTGGCCCGACCGTTACGCGTTGGCGTGCACTTTTGTCTTTGTGTCATTTCCAGTCCCTGCAGATGCAACAGGAAACCACATATGGACTGAACTCCCGAACAAGAAAAGCACCGCTTCCTTAATTTAAATCAGATCAGCGGAGTTCCTAGGATGGCGGCGATTCATGGCTTGATAAGGAACCTACATGAGGCTAAGCGGGCAAATACACACATGCATGCATTTACTTCAGGGCATCTGATGTAAGAAAATTTTTTTATGAGCCTGACACCTGCCTCGAACCTCGTTTCGGCCAAGGAATCCCAGGGGCGAATCAAAGGAGCAGGATTCAGCTGGGAAAGGGGGGTAAAATGATAGATCGTGATAATATGCTCAGGGTGATCAAAAAAGGCATGAAAGTTTTCGATAACAGAGGCGACGAAATCGGCACCGTTGAGTTTGTCCGTTCCAGCGAAGCCGTCGGTTTTAAAGGTCCGGTCGCAGCTGCACCGCCGGATGAACCCATTGAACCAGACCTGGTTGATGTAATCAGGAAGATGTTCAGTTCGGACAGGCTGCCCAAGGAAATGCACGAGCGATTGCTGATGCACGGTTTTATCAAAGTGGACAGAGCAAAGTTGTTTGGAGCGGATCGCTACGTGATGCCGGATCAAATCGAAAAGGTTGACAAGCACGGTGTGCATCTGAAAGTGGCAGACAGTGAAGGCGTGTTGAAGGCTTAACCGATGCGAATGTCTTTTAGTTGGATGCAGAATGCCTTGCTCTCTGAGCAAGATCATAGTTGAGGGGCTTTGCCATGACTCCTTATTGGAGGGTGCCACGTTGATTTTCCTAAGGTATATCCTGGGGTTCGTTGTGCTCCCGATTACTTTGTCGTTGGGTTGTAATCAGGACACGGAGGAGAACCCTCAGGAGACCGCAAAGGACATCCGGGTGGAGGTTGTGTCCGTTCAGAAAAAAAGTTTTCGCGAAACAGTTCGGGGTATTGGTACGTTGCGAGCGCGGGAAACTGTGGAGATCAGCCCTGAAATGGCGGGCATACTGCGAGATACCCACTTTGAGGAGGGCCAACCTGTTAAGCGTGGGGACCTTCTCTTTACCATTGACGACAGCAAGCTGAATCGACAGTTGAGGGAGCGCAACGCAGCGCTTGAAGAAGCAAAAGCGAGAATGGAAAAGGCGGAAAAGACAGCGGAACGAATCAGCAAACTCTACAAACGGCATACGGTGTCCGAAGAACGCTGGGACCAGGCCGTGACGGAAGTGGAGGCTGCACGGGCTGAGGTGAACCGCCTAAGCGCAGCCTTGGAACTGACTCGAGAGCGATTCAAAGACACGCGCATCCGGGCACCTTTCAGAGGGGTTGTGTCCAAGCGGCATGTGGATCCGGGAGACTACGTGAGGCGGGGAGAAGTGATGGTCACACTTTACGATACCGAAAATATGGAAGCTGAAGTCAAGATACCGGAGCGTCACATGCATCGCGTTCAAAGCGAACAGAAGGCGGAGTTGAGGATTCCTGCGTTCCCGGAAAGCGTTTTTTCAGGCCGCGTACGGTTTGTAAGCCCGGCTGTGGCGGAACACACTCGCGATTTCCTTGTAAAGGTAAGTGTGGAGAATTCGGAAAGGAAGTTGAAGCCGGGGACGTTTGCCGGCGTAACCCTAATTACGGCTGTGCGGGAAAGCCGGCCGGCCGTACCTGAAGAGGCTCTCGTGGCGACGCGGGAGGGCTATATTGTTTTTGTGGTGGAGAACGGAAAGGCACGGCGAAGAACGGTGCGCATCGGCCAACGAGACGCAGGGATGGTAGAAATCCGTGAAGGAGCAAGGGTTGGAGACATAGTGGTTCGCACAGGGCACATGCGGCTTTCGGATGGAGACCGTGTGTCTATCCAGTGATTGGGTGTTGGGGATTGGGTATCTGAAACAAGTGATCAGTGAACAGTGAACAGTGAACAGTAATGGAAAATGGGTACTGGGTACTGGGTACTGGGTACTGGGTATTGGGGACTGGGTATTGGGGACTGGGTATTGGGGATTGGAGACTTGAGTGGAGTGATCAGTGATCAGTCGTAAGGGGAAAGTTCTTAGGGACGATCGAGAGAAAACCAGAGGGAAATTGTGATCTGGAATTTTTGTATACGTCGGCCCGTTCTCACCGTTGTCATTTTCCTAATCATCGGAATCTTCGGTCTTTACGGGTATTTCCGGATGCCGGTGCGGGAAAACCCGGACATTGAGTTTCCGGTGGTCAGCGTCAACGTGGTGTTGGCGGGTGCAGAACCGGAGGTTATCGAGACGGAGATCATCGACCCGCTCGAAGAAGAGATCAACACGGTGGAGGGGCTCAAGAAACTGACCTCCACGGCGCGGGAACAGGTGGGAACGATTGTGGCGGAGTTCGAATTATGGCGTGACATCGATATCGCCACCCAGGATGTTCGGGACCGTGTCAATCGCGCCATGAGAGAGCTCCCTGATGATGTGGAAGCGCCGCTTGTAAGCAAGCTTGATCCGGATGCGTACGCCATTATGTGGATTGCGCTCACGGGGGACCGACGGTGGGATGAACTTCGCCTGACCCGCTATGCGGATGAAGTGATCAAAGAAAGACTCGAGAACATCAAGGGGGTAGGGAGAATCCAGATCGGAGGGGAGCGCCGATATGCGGTGCGCCTTCGACTGGACCCTGAAAAACTCGCCGCTTATCATGTCACCGTCGGAGAGGTGGTTGACACGGTGCGGAAACAAAACGTGGATATCCCAACCGGTCGTATCCAAAGTAAGCGCCGCGAATTTATTGTCAAGACATTGGGTCAGTTCGAATCCCCGGAGCCCATCAATGACTTGATCGTAGCCTATCACAACGGGGGGGCGGTTCGCATCAGAGATGTCGGAAAGGCCGAAGACGGTGTTGAAAACGACCGGCAGGTCGCACGCTTCTCGGGTCAAACCACAGTCGGCCTGGGTGTTGTCAAACAAAGCGATGCGAATACCGTAGCCCTGGCAGCGGCTGTACGAAAACGCATGGCCGAGTTGGAAGAGAATTTTCCGGCAGGCTTGAGCTACACGGTTGCGGCGGATGATTCGGAGTACATTCAGGCCAGCATCAGCGATCTGGTTTTTACCATATTCCTGGCTACCGGCCTGGTCGTGCTCGTGATTCTGGGGTTTCTGCGAAACTGGTGGGGAACCCTGATTACAACCCTTGCGATTCCCGCATCTCTTCTGGGCGGACTGGCTGTCATGCACGCACTCGGCTTCAGTATTAACACGTTGACCATGCTGGGCCTGATACTCGCCATCGGCATCGTCATCGACGACGCCATCGTGGTGCTGGAAAGCGCTTACCGACACGCTGAGAAAGGCGCCGGCCCGAAGCCCGCCGCTCGTGTGGGAACAACAGAGGTGGCCTTTGCAGCCATCACAAACACCCTTTCTTTGTCTGCAGTTTTCATCCCTGTGGCTTTTACGCCCGGCCTCATCGGTCGGTTCTTCCACGAGTTCGGCCTCACCGTGGCTGCCACCGTCTTTGCTTCCACTTTTACAGCCCTCAGCCTGACGCCCATGCTCAGTTCCCGGCTGCTGCGGATACCCGAACGGCGAGGTTCATTGTTTCGCTGGTCGGAACGTGTGTTTGAAAGTGTCGAAACAGGCTACGCATGGTTGCTGGAAAGAGCTTTTCGCCGCCGCCTCATTACGGTGTTGGTGGGAGCAACCGCGCTGGGGACAGGACTTTTCTTTTTTTTCAACTTGTCGAGGGAGTTCGTGCCCACTGTCGACCGTTCCCAGTTCATCATTTCGTTCGAGACTCCGGAGGGTGCGACCCTGGCAGCCACCAACGCCTATGCCCGGCAAATCGAAATGTTACTCGGGGAGAGTCCGGAGGTGAAGCATCAGTTCATGGCCATAGGTCTGTCCAGAGGCGGTGGCCCGGGAAAGGTGAACGAAGGCATTGTTTTTGTGCGCCTTGTGCCGCGTAAACAACGCCAAAGACACCAGACGGAGATTGCCCAAGAACTCCGCCGGCGTCTGGCTGAAATCGCCGCGGGTCAAGCCTTCGTAATCCAGGCTTCGGTGGGCGTCGCACAAAGCGAAGCGCCGGTGCAACTCGTGCTCGAGCATTCCGATATCGATTCCTTGGCACGGCAACAAGAGAGCGTCATGGCATGGATGCGGAGGCAGTCTCAATTTATCGGCGTCAATTCCGACCTGAAGATGAACAAGCCTCAAATCACCGTACGCATCAATCGGGAGAAAGCCTCTCAGATGGGTATCCGTGTGACCGACATTTCCAACACCATGCGCTTTCTCCTCGGCGAACCGGACATTTCCGAAATAGAGCGTGACAGCGAAAGATATGAGATCATACCGGAAATTATTGGAAAGGAAGACATGACACCCGACTCTCTTCGCAATCTCTATGTGCGCAGTGCCGGGGGTTCATTGATCCCGCTTGACAACCTGATCCACATCACGGAAACCGTCGGGCCCAGTGAAATTCCGCACTTCAACCGGTTGAGATCCGCTACCATTTCCTCATCCCTGCCCCCCGGTGTTTCTCTGGGCGGGGCCCTCAAGCGGCTGGAAACCTATCTGACCGACAACCTCCCCAGCGGCTTCGAATTCGCATTTACGGGTCAGTCGCAGGACTTTAGGGAATCGTTTTACTATCTGACCATCACCATTGGCTTCTCCCTGCTATTCGTGTACCTGGTGCTTTCCGCCCAGTTCGAGTCTTTCATCCATCCTTTTACCATCCTTTTGACCGTGCCGCTTGCCGTTGTCGGTGCACTCGGTGCCCTCTGGATAGCCGGCATGTCCTTCGGTATCGTTGCCTTCATTGGCTTGATTATGCTTGTGGGTATGGCCACGAAGAATGCCATCCTCATGATCGATTTCTCCAATGTGCTGATAGCCCGCGGCATTAACGTGATCAATGCTGCGAAAGAAGCCGCCCGCGTGCGATTTCGCCCCGTGATCATGACGACGTTGTCCACTGTTTTGGGCATCACGCCCATTGCCCTCGGTTTGGGCGCTGGAGGCGAGGCCAGGGCCCCTATGGGTGTGGCTGTGGCCTCTGGTTTGCTTGCCACCACTGGACTGACCTTGCTGATCATCCCGGTGGTCTACACCCTGCTGCATCAGTTTCAGCAGTTCATCGTCGCTCTAATTAAAGGACTGCAGAAAAATTCAGCGTCGTAAGAGATCTTGAGACACAATTCTTGTGGACTCACTTCAGGGCCGAACGGGCAGCATTTTGCAAGTCGGTGTGACGCGATGCCTCAGGGGAAACGTATGAAGTTTCCGAGAACGAGGGGGAGGACGATGAAATTGGTTCACATGACGTTTCATTTTGAATTTGCGGAGACCGTTGAGAATATTCTGGATCGTCACAATATTTCTGCATTTGCCAGGTACCCGATGATTGAAGGAAAGGACGCTGATGGGAAGCATTATGGAAACAAGATTTTCCCCGGCTCAATAACCGTGGTTCAGGCTGTTGTGGCCGACGAAGCGGTTGAGGATCTGATGGACGCGCTCGGTGCATTTAGAGCGGAAAAGCCGGCCCATGAGCATCTTGAAGCACTCATTCTGCCGGTGGAAAGGCGCTTGTGAAAAAGCGGCTTATGATGATCGATGAATGACGGGTGTCTTTTTATTGAGAATACACGGTTTACGCCATACAGGTCTAATGAGTTTTCCTGCTACCAAAAAAAAAGTGCGATATGAATTCATTAATCCCATATAGGGGAGACGCTGTAGAATGAAACTCATCATCAGTGGGACGGCCAACCGGATTTTGCAGAAAAGAAAAGAAGGGAGTAACAGAGCATGCCTAACTTAATTGTGAGGACCAGAGACGGACGAGAACTTCAAATTTCGGGTCAGAATTTTGTCTTCTTGAAAGATCAGGAGGGTGAAGTGAA
>JAWOGN010000232.1:0-2633 GCA_046496815.1 Desulfatiglandaceae bacterium | reverse complement strand
CTTTATCACTTGCCTCTTTTATCATGTTTCTCATGTCCACAATCATCTTTGCGTGCTCCTGGATAAAATCCACATCAAATGCTGAGTGATTTGTAGTAAGTACTACCACATCCGCCTTCGCCAAGGCTTCGGCGGACAAGTCCGCTGAGGACAGAGAAAGGCCATCGTGGGTACAGACCTGCGGGATGTGTGGATCGTGGTATTGTACGAGGCCGCCTTTGTGGGCTGTGATGTCCATGATTTCGAGTGCCGGGGATTCCCGCTCGTCGTTGATATTTGGTTTATAGGCTACCCCGAGGAACAGCACGGTGCTACCATTTACTGCTTTTTTGTGGCGGTTGAGTGCCGTGGCTATTTTAATGTACATATAATGGGGCATGCGCATGTTAATGTGCCCGGCGGTGTGGATCATGCTGAGGTCGAAATTGTATTTTTTGGCAATGTGCTCCAAATAAAACGGGTCGAGCGGTATGCAGTGGCCACCAATGACGGGGCCGGGGTAAAAAGCCTGGAAGCCGAAGGGCTTGGTTTTGGCGGCTTCGATAACTTCCCAAATGTTAATATCCATTTTTCCGGCCAGCTGTGCCAGTTCGTTTATGAGACTGATGTTTACCAGCCGGTAGGTGTTTTCAAGTATTTTCACCATTTCGGCCACGCGCGGTGAGCTCACGGGGTGAATGGTATCGATGGCTTTTTGGTATAGTGCCTGCCCTATTTCACTCCCGTCGGGGGTCATGGCACCGAGTACTTTTGGGGTGTTGCGGGGGATGGCCGACAAACTGTTACCGAGGGACATCGGATTGCCAAAGCGGTGGAAGACTGCCTGCTTGAAGAGATAGACGGACTTGATCGCGTGACCCTCCACGTAGACCCCAAAGTGGAAAAGTAATTCAAAAGCCGGGAATATCCCATACGGCAGCAAAGTGATCGGGTAGCTGCGTTTGAAATTTGATCGTCTCGTAAAAGTCGGAAATCACCTTTTTCCGTCATTCCGCTGTAGACCGGAATCCAGTTTTTTTGTATGGATTAAGCGCTTTGAAATCGTGGGTTGGGGGCCGCTGGGATCTCTTTTCCGATATTGGGAATTTTCAAAGCGCTAAAGTGATACAGTTTTTTCAATTACTTAAAGAGAAGCTGGACCTGCTGTTGATGAATTATGGAGAAAAGGGAAAGAAAGGAAAAGGCATGGCAACAAAACTGTTAATCATCGGCGGTGTCGCCGGCGGGGCAACTGCTGCGGCGCGCGCAAGAAGGCTGGATGAACGAGCGCAAATTATTCTTTTTGAAAGAGGCGAACATATCTCTTTTGCGAACTGCGGTCTCCCATATTACATCGGAGAAGTCATCCCCAAACGAGACGATCTTCTGGTGACCACAGCAAAGAAACTGGGCCAACGCTACAATATCGACGTAAGAGTCTTTACTGAAATCCTTTCCATAGATCCGATGAAAAAACAGGTCCGGGCAAAGCACCTCATAACGGGTGAGGTTTACCATGAAAGCTACGACAAAATAATCCTCGCGCCAGGGGCCGAGCCCGTTCGGCCACCCCTCGATGGTCTCGATTTAGACACCATTTTCAATCTGCGCAATATCCCGGATTCAGACCGCATCAAGGCTTATATTGACGAAAAGAAACCGGGGTTGGCAGTCGTTGTGGGGGGAGGTTATATCGGGCTCGAAATGGCAGAGAATTTGGTGGACCGCGGGGTAAAGACAATTATTCTCGAGATGCTCGACCAGGTTATGGCGCCGATTGATTATGAGATGGCGGCCATTGTGCACGCGAACCTCAAGAAAATGGGCCTGCAACTGGAGTTGGAGAACAGTGCCAAGTCTTTTTTCAAGAAAGGCACCCGTACGGTTGTCTCTACGAGCAAGGGGTATGATATCGAATGCGACATGGTCATATTGTCCATCGGTGTAAAACCCGAGAACAGGCTTGCCAAGGAAGCGGGTCTTGAATTGGGTGAGCGAGGCGGTATCAAGGTGGACGCAACGATGAGGACGTCGAGTCCGGACATATACGCTGTTGGGGATGCCGTGGAGATTCGAGATTTCATTTCCGGTCAAGCCACATCGACGGCGCTGGCGGGACCGGCCAACAAACAGGGACGCATTGCGGCGGATAATGCGCTGGGGCGGAGGTCACTTTTCAAAGGCACGTTGGGGACAGCCATCGTAAAGGTTTTTGACATGACGGTCGCATCCACCGGCGCCGGCGAAAAGCTCCTCAAGCGCAACAATATTCCGTACCTTGTAAGTTATACGCACTCCGGATCCCATGCTTCCTACTATCCAGGGGCTGAATTGATGGCCATAAAGCTGATTTTCTCCCCCAGCAGCGGCAGAGTCCTTGGTGCGCAGATTGTTGGCAAGGAAGGTGTCGACAAACGCATCGACGTTCTTGCAACGGCAGTCCGGGGAAGCATGACGGTTTACGATCTTGAGGAACTGGAGCTGGCCTATGCGCCGCCCTATTCTTCGGCGAAAGATCCTGTGAACATTGCGGGATTCGTTGCGTCCAACATTCTAAAGGGCGATGTTGAAAACATTTACTGGAATGAACTGGCCGATCTGAAGAGAGACGAAATCACCTTCATCGATTTGAGAAATAAAGATGAGCTGGAGAT
>JAWOGN010000151.1:0-6814 GCA_046496815.1 Desulfatiglandaceae bacterium | reverse complement strand
GAAAAAAGGAAATCGGAGCAGGTGAAGGAAGGAAAGGAGTTTTTTGTCAGGCTTTATTTGGATCCGGAGATCACGCATTCGAGGGAAGGCCTTATCGAAGGATGGTTGTCAAAAGAACTTCACCCCACGGAAGGGAGAATCAAAGATGTCATGCTCTTCGGGGATGTGAAAGGAAGGCTGATCGGCAGTAGCCGAACTTAAAAGCAATAGATGAAGGTTGTTGCGTGAGTCTCTTTACTATTACAATTGGAAGAGGACTACATCATGCGAAGCGGAAAGGATGGTTGAGTTGTCCGATCGAATATCTTTCTTGAGAGCGCGTATTGAAAAAAAGCAGTCTGAGCGGTCAGCACTCACGAAATTCATGCCCACAGAGGAAAGGGATTATCCCCTACCGCTTAAAATAATGACCGTGCGAGAAGTTAAATGAAGATTTTGGAGCTAAAGCGTCATTTGAACAAACCTGATGAAACCTACCTGTGCGAGCTGTATAAACGGGGAGATAATTATGTTGTATTGGAATATGTAAACGAAAAACCGGGCCGAGTGGGTTCGATTACTTTCGATATTGGGTCAACCACCTATGCATATTATCGAAATGATAGCGGATATGTACTCTGGGAAATGCGTGGACCTACGGGCCGTCTGAAAGGATACTTGTTCCACATATGTAAAGATCAGCGGGTAAAAGCAGACCGCGTGGAATATGTGGACCTGCTTCTGGATCTTTGGATCGACACAGGGGGCCGACTGACCGTCCTGGACCGGGACGAAGTTGAAGTGTGTGCTGCAAAAGGCGCAATTGGGGCGGAAGACCTGGCCTGGATTGAGGTTCAGGAGCATAAAATTACAAAAAATGCAGAAAAGATCATTTTGGATTTTGAGCGACTCAAAGGCATTTAAAACTTGAAAAACGTTGAATTTTGTAACAAATTACTACGTTCAAATTATGACGGTTCCGTAAGAAGTCGTCGCCCCCTTGAAAAACAGGGGCCAGGCCCACTTAAATGACTGAAAAGACTGGATTCCGGTCGAAGGTCCCTATTCATCGGGATTTTCACCGAAATGACGGAAAATGGTGATTTCCGACTTTTTACGAGTTCATCAATCATTGCACCCGGAAAAAAAGAAAATGGGTTTACAAGGGAACTGAAAGGGGGAGAATTTCGATGAATCGAGGTGTAAGTGCTCTTTTGGCGTCGTCACTGATAACTGGAATGCTGGTTGTCGGTCAGATCGTTGGGGTGGATGCTCAGACCCAACAGGCCAAAAAAAGTGCGGGTTCGCAAGATCTGGACATCATCATGATTGATAACGAAGGTTACAAGAAAGACAGGAGAGGTCCTGTTGCATTCAGTCATAAGAAGCATGCCAGGGAGTACAAGATACTCTGTTGGGAATGTCACCACGAGTACGAAAGTGATGAGAACATTTGGGCACCGTGGGGTGCGACTAAAAAGTGCAGCCAGTGCCACGACCCCTTGATACAAGAGCAAAATGAGATAAAGCTACAGACGGCCTATCATTTAAATTGTAAAGGGTGCCACATGAGCTTGGCAAAAGCGGATCAGAAGGCGGGAGCGTTCAGGAAATGTAACGGTTGTCATGTGAAAAAGTAGAAAAAAAACAGGCCGGAGGACAGGCTCCATGCCTGATAGGAATCCCGGTGCATGGCTGAACGACGCCGGCTCCATGACGCCGCTAGGTCCAATCCACAGGCGATGTTAATTGACCGGAAACCGCGCGTCGAATCCAGTCCAACCCCTGAAGAACAATCCATTGGCGGGTATAGTTTGAGTCTTGATAGTTTCGCCCTGGTTTGATAAGACGAGCATCCCGCGGTCCCTGAAGGGCAATGCAGGTTGTATTGTCCGAAAAAGGCCCCAACAGTGCCAATCCGAGACCACCGTTCGGGGTAACGAACTCGACGAGAGACGCCACAACACTGCTGGTATGATCGTTTCTTAAATCAGATCTTGAATCGAGACCTGCGACTTTCAACGCCTCCTTCAAGTTCGCCGGAAAGAGATCGGCTGTGATCAAATCACCGAATCCGGCATCAACCAGCTCACGGCTCAAACGTCCACCGGTGAGTGTATCGATGATTCCTAGCTTTAGCTTCCGTGCCTCCAGTAAGCGTCCAACCACATCTGAAACGGTCTCCTTTTCCACCCCGTAAACGGCTATGCCCAGCCGAGTCCGGATTTCGGTTTCCATCATCGCAATGAGAGCGTCCGCCTCCGCCTCGGTGTCCGCTTTCGCCGTGATGCGGAGGTCGGTTTGACCGGCGTGTGCGGACAACCCCAAAGTGGGGTTCGTTTGGGTCATCAGGTCTCCGATGACCCGGTCTACATTACTCTCTCCCACAGCACAGGTCCTCAGCGTGCGAACCCTCATGACCTTCTTCCCGCCCATTCTCTCTATGAGGATTGGGGTTACCATTGTTTTCATCATGTACTCCAGCTCTCGGGGAACGCCGGGAAGAGAAATGATAAAGCCACGCCCTTGCAAATCCTCACTCAAAAAGCAGGGTGCGGTTCCGATTTGATTCGGCAAGGGCATTGCGCCCTCTGGAATAAAGGCTTGACGCTTGTTGTTTTCGGCCATTTCTTTACCGAAACTGCAAAAACGGTCTGCAATCTGAGCCTCCAACTCCATACTGTAAACAAGTTTACGTCCTGTGGCATTGGAAACCGCCTGACGTGTGACATCGTCCACGGTCGGCCCGATGCCGCCGGAAGTAATGACCACATCAGAGCGGTCCAGGGCCAAGTTGAGAACTTTGGTGATTCGGGTTTCATTATCGCCGACCGTGGTTTTGTAATAGAGGTCAAGTCCAATCTCGCGCAATGCCTTGGCCAGTCTACCGGCATTCGTATCGACAGTCTCCCCCAAGAGGAGCTCGGTTCCAATCATCACGATCTCTGCGTGCATACCACCGCCTCTGTATCACCCATCGGGCTTCTTTGTCTCAAATCACTCGACTTTCTTGAGAAGTTGCGGGGAGCTTCAAACACAGGAACATGCGGATAGAGTGACTCAAGCCTTCAGAAAAACTTTCAGCCCATGTGGATTTTCTCTACCGCTGCATGTCTGAAACAATCCCGTGTGTGATCATTGACCATGCCGACTGCCTGCATGAAGGCATAACAGATCGTCGGGCCTACGAATTTGAATCCGCGACGCTTGAGATCCGTGCTCAATGCGTCGCTCTCAGGCGTCCGGGTGGGAATTTCCTTCCATGTGGTCCATCTATTCCGTTTGGGTTTGCCGCCGACAAATCCCCATACATACGCGTCGAAGCTTCCAAATTCCTTCTGCACAGCGCGGAATGCTCCGGCGTTTTGAATCGCCGCCTTGATTTTGAGTCGATTCCGAATGATGCCCGGGTTCGCAAGAAGGGAAGCGAGTTTTCGATCATCGTATAAGGCGACAACCCTCGGATCAAACTGATCGAAAGCTGTGCGGAAGTTGAGGCGCTTTCTCAACACGATGTCCCAGCTCAGCCCGGCCTGGCTGCCTTCCAAAATCAGAAACTCAAAAAGCTTGGTATCGTCATGGCAAGGCACCCCCCACTCCTGATCATGATATGCGATAGAGAGCTCACTCTTCGCCCATTCACAACGCCGCAATGTACGGCTTTCCAGTCCACCTATCGTCAAGCTTCCCGGCCTCACACCTGCTCGCTGCGCGCCCCGCCGACCTTGAAATCAAACAGGGTCCACCCGGCCCATTTCGAAAAATTTCGGGGCACAATGCTACCTTCGCTTTTTCGCGTCTTTCCGAGTTCGCGTGTAGATTCCCACCACGCCCATCTCATCCAGTTCCTCTGATGTATACTGATCGTCCGCTTTCGGTGGACCGACAATATGGCCCTTCACTCGCACACTGTCATCATCCTTGTCAACATTGGCCATCCATTTGAGCTCTCCGCGCTGCTTCCGGAGTTCTTCGTCCCACTCCTTTGTCTTGTCCATACCCGACCTCTTTACCGATTCCATACAGTTAGCGCCGGCCGAAGACCGTCCCTTTTCCCAACCTCTGCATCAGGATCAAGTTTCAGCTTGCGGCAGTTCAACGGCTTGCCGACCCATCACTTCGTAAATACCGGTTTTCTTTTCTCGAGAAATGCAGAGATCCCCTCTTTGGCGGCGTCCGTGCAAGCAATTTCACCAAACCCTCGATAGCCGATTTCAAGGGCGTCGGCAAAGCGCTCCGCAGCGGCCCCATCCTTCACGGTTTTTACTACAATGGAAACCGCTTCTTTGCTCAGCGGTTGTTTTCCGGCCATCGGCTGATCAGGCAGCTTGATGTCGGGGATACCGACTGCGCCTTCAGGAATTCGCTTTATGTTCCCTTCTAATCTTTTCACCGCTTCCACCGCCGCCTCGATCAGCTCCGGATACCCGTCCGTCAGCTTGGCTACCATCCCGATATCCACAGCCTCCTCAGAAGTTATGGACCTGCCCAGGCAAATCATTTCATGGAACAATTCCGAACCCTGAGGCCATTTTCGATACGGGACAATACATCCGCCGATTCCCGGCAGAATACCGAGTGTGATTTCCGGAAACTGGAATCTTGCAGCTTTGCCGGCAATGATACTGTGGCACCTGATGGCCAACTCGAGTCCTCCCCCCAAAGCCAGTCCGTTTACGGCAGCAACAATGGGCTTTTCCATCTGATCCATGAACAGCTGTACCTTGGCGCATGATCTCGAATACTCAATCGAGGCGTCGCTATCCCCAAGCATCTCGGGGAATTTCCCGATGTCCGCGCCTGCTGAAAAGGCAGTGTTGCCATAGCCTGTGATCACAAACCCTTTAACGGAAGGGTCCGCGCTGTTTTCTTCCAAAACCGCCAAAATTTCATCCATTATGTCATCGTTCAATGCGTTCATTGCCTGGGGCCGACGGATGGTGATAATTTTGACCCCATCGATCTCATCCACCAAAAGGTAGCGTTTGAAGTCCTGATAGTAGTTTAACTCCTTATGGGCTTGAGGAAATCCAGGCCTGTCCTCCTGAAATTTTTTCATGATCCGGTTCACTTCTTCCTCGCCCAATGCCCGCATCACATCAAAGGGTCCGCTTCTAAATCCCAGAGCGATTTCACATCCGAAGTTGAGATCTTCCTGTGCACCAATGCCCCGATCAATGATGTCGAAAGCTTGGGAAAAAAAGATACCCAGCATCCGATCTCGGATGATGCTTTTGATCTCTTCGGGAACCTCAAACGTGGCACCGGGACGATGCGTCAGCCACCGGTCAACCGAATGGAAAATCGGAGCGGGCCTATAATGAGTGCCCTCTTCCATCTGCAGCGTGTTCGTCTCAATGATGATGGGATTTCCATTTGCCATGTTCAGGACGAAGAACGGCCCTGCAAATACGTACGCCTCCACGACATTGTCAATCTGGCCCGCAGTGGCATTTTCCAACAAATATCCGGCCTCATTGCACCAATTGTCGAAAATCCGATCCAGCATAAAGCAAATGGCGTTGCCTGTAAGCATGGGAGCCTTGCCTGTTCGCGCAAAAAACCAAAAAAGATAATCAATTGTATCCTGAGCGGCCCCATCCCATTGAATCACCTCAACGGGGAGACTCCGCCACGCAGGTGCAAAAAAATGCGTAACCGTGGTCCGCTCCGGTATTTTCATGTCGGAAAAAATCCTATCCGCAGGAATTGAACTGGTATTGGAAGTGATAATCGTGTTTTCCCGGACGATCCTTTCAACATTGCTAAAAATCCTCTGCTTCAGGGGAATGTTTTCTGTCGCGGCTTCGATCACCAAATCGCAATTCTCAATTTGTTCATATTCCATCGTGTAATTGATATTCTCGAGAACAGCCGCCGCCTTATCCGTCTTCATCTTTCTTTTGTCCATAGCCTTTTTTACGTAGCCTGAAAGGCGTTTTTCCGCATTCTTTAACGCTTCTTCCACCACATCCACCAGGTGGAGTTTGATCCCCGGCAATGCACTTTTGAGATAATACGCGATATCCGGCCCGATCGTCCCGGCCCCAATGACTGCGACCTCCTTTGGAAGCGGTCGTGTGGGTGTAATAAGCAAAGGGTTATATCTCGATACATAAAGTGTTTGGTGCTGGTTCATGTCTCTTCTCCCTTATCGGTTAAACAGTAAGCGTATCCTATCGCTTGCAGATCAGATTTTTCGTGGTCTGAAGTCTCTTCTATTCTGCACGCAAAACCTTTGTCAAGGTAAAGATGATAGGGGCAAACAGTGATGGATTGACACAGGATCTTTAGATGTATCTACAAAAGTTTGTGTGAACGAGCCGATTGAAAAGGCGCTGGAGATATTGCGTCAGCAATTGAAACTTATAGAAATCACGCCAACGAAAGACCTTGCAAGGGATTTACCCCCCGATCCTTTGGTGGACGACGAGGAAGGTATCCAAAAGGTGCTGGGCATAGGCCAGTGGATATCGGTTCCCGTGTAAGGTCGGCTGAAAATGGTGAAAAAGCGCTTCAGCTTTTTTGAGAGATATCCCCTCCCATTGTGATGACGGAAATAAAAATGCGGGGGATTGGCGGCATTGAGGTACTCCAAGCAATTAAGGAGGAAAGCCCGGACTGCAGAGAGAAATCACCCGCCTTACCGTCTGCATGAAAAGCTGGAAGGTGGACCTAGCGGGCATACCATCTCAAAATCCCTTCCAAAACACCTCCCCCGATGGCAAGCGCTTTTTCTGAAATAGTGTGGCAGGACTCCCTATTTCCCCTGGGATCGATGTCCCCAATCTTGAGGCCTTCCGCAACCGTGATTCCGGAATGAATGAGGCCCCGA
>JAWOGN010000362.1:0-4901 GCA_046496815.1 Desulfatiglandaceae bacterium | reverse complement strand
TGGATGCGAATCATTACGCGTAGTGATTTAACGATCGCGCCGAGAGTCTATTTTTGGCTACCAGACCTGAATGAAGGTTGCTGTGCTTGTTAACAAAAAAATCTCCACCCCCCCGCCCAGTGGATGACTTTGGACCTGATCAAATGGGCCAGATTTATGAACCTTCAGCACCTGGAGCATCTAATGAATAGCCTATTATTTGGGTGCATCATTTGATGATCTCGTAAAAAGTCGTCGCCCAGTTGAAAAACGGGGGCCAGGCACTCCTTATGTGACTGAAAAGACTGGATTCCGGTCTACACCGGAATGACGGAAAATGGTGATTTCCGGCTTTTTACGAAGCTGTCAAATTTGATGATGTCGTAAAAAGCTATGCGATGCCGCGCTGCGGCACTTTAACCGAAACTATCTTCCATGAATAGAAATAAACCCACAGAATCCACCAGCATCCTGCTTCTGGGCCTAGGAAGCATGGGGTATTATCTGGCCAAGCGCCTGGTGCATGAAGGGTACATTGTTACCGCCATCGAGTCCAACGCTGGTATCATTCACCAGGCAAACGAGAATCTGGATGCCCGCCTGATTCGGGGCAATGCCATGAGCATCGAATGCTGGAAAGAAGCTAGCGCTGAAAAGTTCGATTATCTCATCGCGGTTACCGACAACGATGCAGTCAACATGATGGCCTGCTCGATTGGCGACCGCTTCGGGATTCCTCACAAAATTGCACGGGTACGTTCCATGGAGTTCGGAGAAGAAGATTCCATCCTGAGCGCCCAGGATCTCAAAGTCGATCTGATCATTCACCCGGAAGAGCTGGCTTCCCAGGAATTTTTGAGAGTGATTAAACTCAGCTCCGGGAACGACATCATCGACATCGCCGAGGGGGAAATTCAGGTCATGGCCATCCGCATTCATGACAAATCCCCCCTGGCATACCGGAAACTGAAAGACCTCTCCAAAGAATATCATGAATTTCGATTTCGGGTGGTTGCGATTGCAAGGGGAATCCTCACGCTGATTCCCGGCGGTGAGCATGAGCTGTTGCCTCAGGATCTGGCCTTCTTAATGGTCCATAAAGACAATCTCCCCCGCCTTATGGCTATCACCGGCGTCGAACAGCAGAAACGACGCCGAATCATGATTCTGGGAGGCGGTTTGGTGGGGCGCCGTCTGGCTGAACTGCTTGGAAAAATGTTTAAAGTCACGCTGATCGAAAAAGATGAACACCGTGCCGAGGAACTTTCCTTTGCACTGCCCAACACGGAAGTGTTGCACGGTGATGGATCGCATTCAGATGTGCTGCTTTCAGCGGGATTGCTGGAAATGGATACCTTTATCACCGCCACCAGCCAAAACGAAACCAACATCATGAGCTGTGTACTGGCGAAACACTTGATGGATCCGCAGAATGGTCAAACAGGCGGCCGTCAGCGAAAATGCATTGCCCTGGTTAACAAAGAAGAATATCTGGTGCTGGCCGGAACCATGGGTTCGGATATCGCACTGAACATGCACATATTGGCCGCCGGCGAGATCTTAAAGTTCATTCGCAGGGGCGAGCTCTTGTCCGTGGCGCATCTGCATGCTTTTGATGCTGAAGTGGTTGAAATCGTTGCCGCTCCAAATTCGCTGGTTACCCGTAAACCCCTCTCCAAACTGGATCCTTCCTATTATGGTAAGCTCATGATCGGTGCGGTTCATCGAGACGGTGCGTGGCGGGTGGCCATCGGAGACACCCAAATTCAGAGTAATGAACGGGCGATCGTATTTTGCGTGTCTCCGCAGTTGAAAGAAGTTCAGGAATTATTTCTGGTCTGAAAATACTCATCGTCTCCAGAAAGACGGGTAGAATATAACCAGCGCCGAAAACATTTCCAGTCGTCCCACCAGCATGTTCCAGGACAAAAACCACTTTCCCACATCCGAAATATGGGCGTAATTTTGAGAGGGTCCAACCCCACCGAATCCCGGACCGATATTCATCAGTGTGGCGATTACCGAACTCATGGCGGTGGCATAGTCCATTTGGTCCACCAGGACCATGAAACACCCTCCGCCCAGCACCATGAAAATATTGACGATAAAATAGCAAACAGCCAAATCGATGATTTTAGAATCGACCGGACGCTGATTCAGGCGGATCGATGCCACTGCCATCGGTCGGAAAAAGATGCGCTTTACGGCGACAACCCCGAATTTCCATATCAGGACATAATGAACGACTTTGATCCCGCTGGTGGTCGATCCGGCGCAAGCCCCTATAAAGCAAACCGCATAGAGGAACATCTGCGCTGCCTGGGGCCATTTCTCATAATCAGCGGTGGTGAATCCGGTGGTTGTCAAGATGGAAGTTACCTGAAACGTTCCGTAGCGGATTGAATCGATCAGGCTGCCGTATGTGCCGTCCTTCCACAAGATCCATGACACCATGCCGCAAAAAAAGAACATGAACCCGACATACCAGCGGAGTTCGGTATTGATTTTGATAACATGCCAGTCCCCGTGCAGCATATGGTAGAAAAGCATAAACGTCATGCCGCCCAGGAACATAAACAGTGTAATCACTCCGTCGAAGTAAGCGTTGTCGTAATGCCCGACGCTGGCGTTCCACGGCGAATAGCCGGATGTCGACACCGTTCCGAAAGAATGACACAATGAATCGAACATCGACATGCCGCCCAGGGCCAACAAGAAGGTTTCCAGCAAGTTCAGGCCGATATAGATTCCCCACAGCCAGATCATCGCATCCCGATTGCGAGGGATGAATTTCTCCTTGGTAATCGTTTGGCCGGGGCTCGACTCGGCACGGAATAGGCGGAACCCGCCCAATCCATGGGGGAGGAATATAACGGTCAATGTTAAAAAACCCATGCCGCCGAGCAGGTGGGTCTGGCTGCGCCAAAACAGCAATCCGTGCGGAACCACTTCGATATCCGTCAGAATGGTGGCACCGCTGGTGGTGTAGCCGGACATCATCTCGAAAAAGGCGTCGGTGAAAGCGGGAATCGATCCGTGGATCATAAAGGGAAAGCCGGAAATCGCAGAAATCAGAACCCAACCGAAAACAGCGATTAAAAAGCTGTCTTTTATGTTTACCTTATTAAAATTGCGGAAGAATCTCCACAACGCCAACCCCAGACCAATGGCAATGATTCCTGAGACGGCTATCGCAGGGAGGTCGTCTTCTCGGTAGTACAATGAGCAAATCAATGGGAACACCATTGAGCTGCCCACAACGATCATTAACTTTCCCAGAACATTTGCGATAGCGGCGTAATTCATTGCATCCAAATCCACGGGGGGAAATGAATCCCGGCCTTGGGTTTAAATAATACCCGAAAATCTCAAGCCTTCTTTACTCCGAAACCCATCTCCGGATCAACCCGGTTTATGATCGGCACCCGGGTGAGCTCAATAATAATTGAAGTGAGACGCGTCCCGACCGGTTACGTTCTCGGGTTTAATCCCCGTCATAGCCGCGTGGGGCCGTTGTTTCGAAACGCTGCAAATCCGGCATCTGCAGGGAAGAAATCCATCTGCGAAAATGGGGCTGGGATATCCACCGAAACCCGAGTCGAGCAGAAATGATTCTGTGAGGGTTTCGGAAGTGGTGGAAATGAACCTGGATGCGGTTTTTTCAGAAGGTCGGCAAAATAGAAAAGTGAAAACAAGGAGTCCGCTGTGTCTTTAGGCTGCAAGAGAATCGGGGATGTCTCATACGGCGCTTGCAAAAAAAACCGGAGATGCGTTTAACCGGCGACGGGTTTTCAGCGAAAAGAGGAACATTAATTGTCAACGATGGCAAGTATTCACTTGCAAGCTGAGATACCAAATTTAAAAAGAGTTTCCTATCTTTATAAACCTTGCTTTATAATTTTTTCATAAAATTCCTTTTCTTGCTCTCGCCAATCGGTGCCGTGAAACCTTTTGTCATAGAACCCCCCCAAACGCTCGAACATCCTTTTCCACGGACTTTTGCCTTCGTCACGTGCCTCAAAAACGTCTGCGAGAAACGCGGCTATTTCATGTATCTTATCTTTTGGAGCATAATAGGCAGCCCCTTCCTCAGCCGACCGTTTCAGGTCATCACTTGAAAGCGCGTGCGCGGTGAGCATGACGGCTGGAACATTACGGCTATTGGCTATCTTTAGAAGCCCATACCCGTCCACCCCCATAATATCCAGGACCGCAATATCATACCGATTCTCCTCAAGAAGCTTCTTGGCTTCCCCGAATGTGGAAGCCGTGTCGAGCTTGCACATATCCAGTAGTTCAGTGAGCATATCCAAAACATCTTTTTCATCATCAACGATGAGGACATACTTTCCGGCAAGGACTTTTTCTGGTTTCATTTGTTAGATCTCCGTATCGATAATTTTTTACATTGATAAGAATTTTATTGACAGTGTCAACCGATAGTTCCGGTTATGCCGCACACGGCAGGGAAAATGTCATCCGAAAAGAGGGAGGGGTAACCCTGCATTTCCGTACGACGGGTTCCTAACGAGCAATAACAACAAAAAAACATCCCTGGATCAAGAAAAATCCTTTCTTGATGGATCGAATGCTGAAAAATCGCCGGCAGTTCACTATCCCCGGGGCTCTAGAGCGGTGCGACCTTGAAACCCGGCGAAAAAATGTCTCAGTCTCAGACCGTCTCCCGGGCAGGCTCACACCCCGGCGCCCTCATCCGTCTCTTCGAGATCGGCCTCGACACATAAGGCGGCGCTTGCCCGATAGGGCAGGACGCCGTCCACATGGATCACTTTTTTGGGGCCGATCGGAGACGCCCCCGGCACCCTGAATGTCTTTACGTCGATCGGCTCAATGGAAATTTCTTTTGGCGGCTCGATATCGGGCACCCATGCATAGGGTACGCGATAGGCCCTGTAGACCAT
>JAWOGN010000284.1:0-5553 GCA_046496815.1 Desulfatiglandaceae bacterium | reverse complement strand
CCGCAAACATAAAATACTTTTTCGCCCAAATCCTTTCCGCAAAGCCTCTCGATCTTTTCACGATCCACGTGACCGGTTTCTCCTTGCCACCCTTTATCCGGCCGGCTGAGCACGTGAACGACCTCGAGCCGGGGATGCTCGCCCGATTCAATTTCAGAAAGCTCTTTTCGGAACACGATCCGGTCTTCCTTTTTGTTTGCGTAAAGGAGAAGCACGGAACGGGTATCCTCCGTATCCCGCATATGGCGCAGCATGCTCATCAAAGGTGTAATTCCGATGCCGCCGGCAAGAAAGACGAGGTCTTTTTCTTCCGGATGAAGCACATAGGAAAACCGGCCGAATGCCCCGTGAACCGCAGCCCGGTCCCCTGGCTTTGTCTCCCCTATGGTGGAAGTAAAATCGCCCAGGGCCTTGATGGTGGAACTCACATAGCCCTTTTCCTTGGGAGATGAAGAGATGGTCCAGTGATGCTCCTCAACAGGCAGATTTGCGCTGCGATAAAAGGTGACAAAGTGAAACTGGCCGGGAAGGTACGGATAGATAGAATCCCCCTGCGGTGGGCTCATCTTAACGGTCCAGACGTCTTTCGTTTCGGGGTGAACATCGATAACCCTGTATGAGCGGTGTTTGAGACGCCAAGGCCGGATAATTCGATGATAGAAAAACAGGGAGAACCCTGAGATCAATGCAACGATCCATAACGTTTTCATACCGCCCATTTTCAGATCATGCCCCACGACCCAGCTATGGATGAAGGCCATGACGATGGTCAGCGGCCCCAGGATATCGTGACCCAGGCGCCACTTTTCGAATTGGATACTGAACGATCTCTGAAAGATGCTCAGGCATATGTTGAGCAGCACAACCAGAAGGGCTGCCTTGCCGAACCAGATATGCCAGGGGAGGTTGAATCCGAAAAGGAGCCGCCATCCCCCGCCCCCGGCGGCCAGCAGCAAGGGGTGGGCCAGAAGAAAGCACCCCGCGAGTACCGCCATATGCTTGTGGTAGCGTATCAAGATATCAAACCCGAATGGCCGTTCAATCCATTTTATCCGGGCCGCCATGACCACCTGCAAGACAAGGATCACGAATGCCATGAGCGCACAATTTTTTCCCAGTTCGGAGACGAAATTCTCGGATTCCGATGCAAGAAAGGTTGCCGGAACAACCGGTAAGAGAACAAGACCCGTATACAACACAATGCGCAAAACAGCCCCTAACATAGTAACCCCTCCCTCAGGTCTCCGGTCGGATCTTCTCGAAGCGGCTGGAAATCGTTTTCGGACCGAATCCCCGACTTTTGTTCCAAAGACCCTGAAACGACCCCTTCCTCCTCTAGGTTTTTCAGCAGCATAAAACTCCAGACTCCTGTCTGGAGATGTACCGGCAGCCCGAAGGGCTCAAGCAGGTTTGAGCTGGAACACGGTCTATCGGCCGTTTCTCAATCGCTCCTTGACAAAGTCAGCCCATTCCCCGTTCGGCTCCAGGGCCGGAAAGACCCGCCAGTGCTTTTTCGCATCCGTCCTTTTGCCGATTCTTTCCATCGCACGTGCCAGGTTGAAATGCGCATCCGCAATTTTGGGATCTCATTGATATATAATGTAAACCTTAAAATGAGCGGTTGGGAATGGGGTGAAACAGGTATTTTTTGACTTTCATGCTGTATTTCCCGCAACGATAGGCAGCCGCTTTGCATCTTCGTGACTCCAGAGGACGAATATACGATCCAGATGCTCACCTTGGAACCGGGGTCGAACGGCCATTGCCTCCCGACACCAACAAAAAGACTTGATTAATTCCTTCATTTCAGCGAGAAACGGGTGAATAAAATATCCTGCCTGCTTCGTAAGACATTTGGCCGGCCACGAACCGCGCAATGAGGAGCCATTTTTCATGGAAAGAAATGCGGAAATCCCGAATTTGTCTGCAAAACCGGTAACGGAGCTACAAAAGATCCCCACACACATTGAAGGATTGGATGAAATTCTGCATGGCGGCCTTCCGGCAGGAAGGACCATCCTCGTCAGCGGCGGGCCCGGCACCGGCAAGAGCGTGCTTGGCCTGGAATTTCTTTACAAAGGAGCGTTGTCCGGCAGTCCGGGCATCTTCATTACTTTTGAGGAAACAGGGGAAAGTATCCGTCGGAACGCCCTGACCTTTGGGTGGGATCTGGCTTCCCTGGAGCAGGTGGGAACGTTGTTTTTGATGGAGGGACAGTTGGACCCCCACGTCCTCCTTTCAGGCGATTTTAATCTGAAAGGCCTTTTCGCCATCATTGAGGGAAAGACCCAACAGATGGGCGCCGACAACATCGTGATTGACGCCATCGATGTGCTGATGCGTATTTTTGATGATCCGAAGCGACAACAGGATGAAATTTTTGCACTGAACAAATGGCTGAAGGACAAGAAGATGACGGCCATTCTGACCGCAAAGAAAATAAGAGACACGAATCCGTCTCATTATCTCGACTTCATGGCAGACTGCGTCATATACCTGGACCAGAAAATCAGAGAACAAGTGGTCACAAAAAGGCTTCAAATTGTCAAATACCGCGGCTCGAGCTACGGCGGCAATGAGTATCCTTTCTTCATTTCGAATGAGGGGCTCCACTGCTACCCTATCTCAGATGTGGTGATGCATTATGAACCGGCGTTAAAACGGGTGTCGAGCGGCAACAAATCTCTCGATGCCATTTTGGGGGGCGGTTACCAGCGAGGCAGATGTATCCTGATCACCGGTGCAACCGGCACGGGCAAAACTGCCGTTGCCAGTACTTTTACACGTTCTGCGTGCGAGGAAGGGCAAAAAGTCCTCTATGTCAACTATGAGGAATGCAGCGACGGCATGGTTGCGGGCATGCTCAGCCTGGGGATCGATCTACGGTCTGCGATCCATGACTCGGCACTGGAGGTCCTACCGATGATGCCCGAGTCCATGGGAATCGAGGAGCACCTTTTTCGCATCACCCGCGCCATCAGGCATTTTGATCCGCACCATCTGGTGGTGGATGCCATATCCGCCAACAAGCGAATCGCAGGTGAAGATGCCGCTTTCGACTTTCTCATACGGCTTGTGGGTGTGTGCAAGAAAAAGGGCATCACTGTGCTTTTAATCAACCAGGCCACCAGGCTTTCAGAGCATCACGAGATCAGCGGCATGGGAATCTCATCTCTTATCGATACGATCATCACCCTTCAGTATAAGGATATGGGGAATGAGGTGGGCCGCGACCTGCTGGTCATGAAATCGCGCGGGGCAAAACACTCGAACAAGTACCACAGTTATTGTCTTACCGACCAAGGCATACGGATCGATGAGGGGTGAACTGAGGACCGCCGGCTACAAGGGGTCGAAATGAGCATCCAATCTGATGATCAGGGCAAGGGTGAGGGTTTTGTTTTCCAGTTATTTGTTGCTGGAGATGAGTCTCATTCCAAAACAGCCAAGGACAACCTCCGGAAAATATGCGAGTCGTACCTTGAGGGTCGCTGCAAGATTCAAATCGTGGATGTGTTTGCGTCCTTCGAGATCGCATTGGAAAACGGCATCATTCTGACCCCTGCACTTGTCAAGGTGTCACCTCGGCCGCGGACATCCATTTTCGGCAATCTGAGTGATACGAAGGAGGTGCTTGAGGCGCTGGGGCTGGGAGGTAATTGATGGGCGTTGAAAAGCCTACATATGAAGAATTGGAGGAGAGGCTGGCTCAAGCGGAAAAAGTTGTCAACGCAGTACGCAGTGGAGATATCGACGCTATTATAGGCGAAGACGGCGTTTATATGGTTCGTCTGAAACAGATGGAGGAGGCGCTAAAGGCTGAGCGGAGGCGACTGGAAACCGTTCTTCGGCAGCTTCCCGAAGGCGTGATCATTGCGGAAGCGCCATCGGGGGAGCTAATCCTTGGCAACGAACAAGTAAACAGGATCTGGCGGCAAGATTTTCTGGCCTCGCAGAGCGTTCATGAATATGGACGATATAAGGGCTTTCATCCTGACGGGAGACCGTATCTGTCCCACGAGTGGCCTTTGGCGAGAGCCATTACCAAAGGTGAGGCCATCGAGCAGGAAGAAATCAATTTCCAGCGTGGTGACGGCTCTTTGGGTTGGATGTCGGCGAGCGCCACTCCCATCAGAGATGAGGAGGACAAGGTGATTGGGGGCGTTGTAACGTTTTCCGACATAACAAAGCGCAAGCAAGCGGAGAAGGAGCTTCGAGCTGCACGTGATGAACTCGAACTACGCGTTAAGGAACGCACGTTTGAGCTTGAATCCGCCAACAGAGCGCTGGAAGCGGAAGTTGCTGAGAGGAAGAAGATAGAAGAAAGGCTTCGGCATCTGACAAGCCGACTTATGGAGGCGCAGGAAACTGAGAGAAGGAATGTCGCTCTGGACCTCCATGACGGTCTGGGCGGCCATCTCATGGCCATCAAAATGGCCTTGGAAAGCAAGCTCGAGGACGTCAAGAAAGGACAACCGGCCTCCGAGAGCATCACCCTGAAAGAGATAAAGGGCTTGGTCAAGGTTTGCATCAGAGAACTGGGAAGGATTCAGCACAACCTGCGGCCTTCGGTTCTGGATAATCTCGGCATAGGCCCTGCCCTTCGCTCACTCTGCCGTGAGTTTCAAAATCAGCAGAAGAACATCGAAACCAGCTGGGAGATCGAAATCGATGAGAGTGACGTGCCTGAAGCGTTGAAAATTGTAATATACAGGATTACGCAGGAGGCGTTCACCAATGTGGCCAAGCACAGCGGTGCTGAGAATATGAGTCTTTCCCTGACACATCGAAATGGGAATATCCAACTGACGATCAAGGATGACGGCTGCGGATTCGACACAGAGAAGGCTTTCATTCCGGACAAGGTCAGACAGGGGATCGGGCTTTCCAGCATGGAAGAGCGATGCGAGCTCCTCGGAGGGTCTTTTTCCATTCATTCACGGGAAGGTAAAGGAACCACGATTCACGGAAGCTGGGCGTTCGGTTGAGGAATAGGCACCAAGGTTGAGCGGTTCAGGGTTTCCCGATGAAATCGGGATTCCGGGTTGAAAAACGTCAAGGCCTCTACTGTTAAGGGATTGCGTCTTGCTTGTACTCGTGGCACCGTTACCCCCAATGGGTGAAGTTGAGCATCTCAAATTTTCATCCATATTGAATAGGAGTTCAAGCGGTTATAACCTTTGAACCCTGAATCCCGATTTCATCGGGAAACGTGGAACCACTCAGTTTAGGTAAAAATATGGTGCGTTTTATATCTCCGAATTTTATTTCAGGAGGGATCTCGGCCGCTGGGGTGTGAAAGGAGGATCAATTTATGACCTGGATACAGTGGGCAAAAGCCTATTTCCTGACGTTTCTGGTATTCTTGGCCGTCGATTTTCTGTGGCTGGGTTTGATTGCCAGGCGATTCTATCATCGATACCTGGGACACTTTTTCAGTGAGGAGGTGAACTGGGCGGCTGCCCTCCTGTTTTACTTGCTTTTTGTTTTCGGTATGATGGTGTTTGTCATTTACCCGGCATTCAAGGCCCATGCGTTCATACATGCCGTGTT
>JAWOGN010000193.1:0-2558 GCA_046496815.1 Desulfatiglandaceae bacterium | reverse complement strand
GCAATGCCCAATCTGGCATGGGCCATCGGACCAAATCGGGTGTCCGAAATAAACCACTCTCCGCAGGTATTCACTGGAAAATCGATGGCCCCTTCCGGGCAAAAGTATACGCACACGCCACAGCCTTCGCAGGCGATGGCATCGACTTCAAAGTCCTCGCTGATTGCGTCCCACCTGCACAGGTCGCGGCACAGCCCGCACTGTGTACATTTATCCGCATTAATGACGGCGGTGCTCCCACCCTGGAATTCATGGCGTTCTTTTATTTCAGGGTCCGTAATGAGGTGGAGATCTGCGGCATCCACATCGGCATCGCACAGGACTTTGTTTTTTGCCAGCGAGGCAAAGGCAGCCATCAGGCTGGTTTTGCCGGTGCCGCCCTTTCCGCTGATTACGACCAGTTCTTTCATGAATCATACTCCTCACTCGGCCACAAGGTCTTCAATTCGATGGTAGAGGGACTTGAAATGCTCTTTCCATTCGGGCATTACTTCCACAAGTATTTCCCCCCTCGAATAGGCTTCGGCAATCCGCCTGTCAAAAGGAATCTCCATTAACACGGGCAGATCTTCCGCTTTGGCGTAATGCTTCAATTTGTCGTCTCCCATGTCCGAGCGGTTGATGACCAGCCCGCATGGAATGCCAAGGATTCTAACGGCACCCACCGCCAGCTTCAGATCATGAAGGCCGAACGGTGTGGGCTCCGTGACCAGCAACACAAAATCAGCCCCGTTCATGGAAGTAATCACCGGACACGATGTTCCCGGTGGGGCGTCAATGATCGTCACTGCATCCGGCCGGGTATAGGATCTCACTTCTCTGATCAAGGGGGGTGCCATGGCCTCGCCGATTCGCAACTTCCCGTGGATGAATTCCAGACCGTTCCTGTGTCCCCTTTCGAGAACTCCCAGCTCCCGGCCGGTTTCGGTGATGGCCGTCTCCGGGCAGACCTCCATGCAGCCCCCGCAGCTGTGACACAATTCGTGAAACGGCAAAACGGTATTGCCGATCACCACGATGGCCTTGAATTGACAGATTTCACCACACTTTCCGCAGAGGCTGCATTTCGCTTCATCCACCTCGGGGACGGGTGTGGTGATCGTTTTTGTTTCTTCAATGGTGGGCCGGATAAACAGATGGGCATTCGGTTCTTCCACATCGCAATCCAAGAGCTGAACGTCGGACTCGACGGAAAGTGCCAAGTTGGTTGCAATGGTTGTCTTACCGGTACCGCCTTTTCCACTGGCAATGCTTATGATCATGTCTTTTGCTCTGTTCGTCTTTAAATTCGAGTGACGTAGCGGTGCTCCGTATGTTGGAATCAACAGCCAGGGAGCGGACGGGCGAGTCTTTTACGCCACCACCTTTTGTCCAACGATCTCCCATATCACATCGCTACGGGGGTCAATCGCTGTCTTCTTTTCGCGTCATTTTGATCATATAATCATGGAGGGCTTCCTGAAGCGTTTCCGCGGCAAGATAGGCGCAATGCTCATCCTCTTTGGGAAGGCCTCCCAGTTTGTCTATGATCGCATCTCCGGTGATTTCCAGAATTTCATCCAGGGTCTTTCCGATGGCCATTTCTGCGGCAAATGAACCACAGACGGAACTGGACCCGCACCCATCGGTACGGAAGGATGCATCTGTGATTCCGTCCTTTTCAATTCTCAAAAAAATTTCCATGGTATCCCCGCATGACCCATGGACCCGACCGTATCCGTCCGGGTTTTCAATTCCGCCCATATAGAGGGGATGAAGCCATCTTTCGAAGGCCACGTCCCCATAAGACTCTCTGGTTTCTTCAAAAATCTGATTTTGCAGTTCGTCTACAAAGCTTTCGAATTTGTCGCTCATAGATCCTGGGTTCTCCTCCTTATCTGTATACCTTTCCATCGACACGACATCAGGGATGTCTTTTCCTCGATCCGTGAGAAAAATGCAATGTTTTTCAAAATTATCGGATACTAGCCCCGGGTCATGGGGGTGCCACACTTGGGACACTGGATCTCAAAACATGGCGTTCCCCGCTCGTGGGGCTGCTTTTCACCGCACTTCGGGCAGACGCAGTCACCGCCGGGACCCAGGCCGCGACCTCCCCCCGCACCTCTTCCCCTGCCGGAGGGATCCTGTCCTCTACCGCCGCCTCCCTCACTTTGTTCTCTCGGTGCCATCGGTAACTTACCTCCTTGAAAGTATGGGGATCTCAAACCGGTTTAAAATTCAAAACTCGAAAACCGTCAAAGTGCCCTCACCCAGCCTCCCTAGTGGTCACAAATATTTGATCCGGCAACCAGCGAATTCGAAAGATACTGGTTTGCCAGTGATTCAGGAGAATCCATGGGAGCACCAATGATGACCTCGATTCCCTTTTCTCTCAGAAGTTGCTGTGCCCGTTCTCCCATGCCGCCGACGATGGCCACATTTGCTCCCTGTTCATGCAACCAGTTGGGAAGAACGCCGGGTTCATGCCCTGGAGGCGTTCGCATTGCGGTCTGTTTGATCTTTCCGTTTTCGGTCTCGATAAATGCGAATTGCTCACAGTGTCCGAAATGAGGGGA
>JAWOGN010000190.1:0-9593 GCA_046496815.1 Desulfatiglandaceae bacterium | reverse complement strand
GGCACCGAGGACATCAAGCGCAGAATGGCGGATTACGGCCTGCAACACTACTGGACGAGTCACCATCCCTGGGTGGTCCCGGAGCCGTTTTCTTTGGAACCGTGTGAATCTTATTCCAAAGACGACATCGATGAGTATGCAGCCATATTGGCCCAAATCGCCAAGGAGGCGTATGAAGATCCTGAGTTCATCAAGAACGCGCCTTATAACTCAACGATCCACAAAATCCCGTCACCGGATATCGATGAGCCGGAGCGGATCGCCATCACCTGGCGCCAATACAAAAAGAAAGGTCTCAAATAAACATCTCGGAAATTCTACAACTTATTGAAATAAAGGGTTTTTAATGGCATCTTTTTTTATGCCGGCCACATGGAATAATGGAATGATGTGGTTAACGATTCGCATTCTTGCCCAATACTCCAACGCTCCATTATTCCAATATTCCATCGAGTTGGGGGCTGTTTCGATCCATGATTTGTTTATCTCATGAATCATGATGTTTTTCAATGAGAATGAGGTGGAATACAAACCCAATATTCCATCATTCCATTATTCCAATTGTGAGCGAAGCGAACTAAGTTCGGCTTTTATTGTCGGCATCGCGGCTGTTCTCTCGCACGGCGCCGTAGCGGAAATTCGTTATGAAAAAATTGGGAGTCATTGTCAATCCCATCGCCGGATTGGGCGGCAGGGTCGGCCTGAAGGGAACCGACGGGGATGAAATTGTCCGGATGGCCCGGCAGCTGGGGGCGGAACCCGAAGCTCCCGTGCGGGCAACAGAGGCCCTGCGGGTGATTTCAAAAATCAAAGACCGGATCGAAGTGCTCACCTATCCCGACGAAATGGGCGAGGATGAATGCCGAGAGGCCAGCTTGAACCCGAAGGTGATCGGCGCCATTCGCAGCGGTACCACCACATCTGAAGACACCATAAAGGCGGCCCGGGAATTGGTGGCCGAGGGTGTGGATTTGCTTCTTTTTGCCGGGGGCGACGGCACGGCCGCCAATATCTACGATGCCATCAGGCATAAGGTCCCCGCTCTCGGGATTCCTGCGGGGGTTAAAATCCATTCGGCCGTCTATGCGGTCACACCCCGAAGCGCGGGACACGTCGCGGTCATGTTCCTGGAAGGCGGATTGACCAAGAACCGAGTCGCAGAGGTGATGGACATCGATGAAGCGGCATTTCGTGACGGGTTTATTACGGCAAAACTGCACGGGACTCTGCGAGTTCCGGAAGAAAGCAGATACGTCCAGGGCGCCAAGGCGGGAGGGATACAGTCTGAAAAGGAAGCCCTTCAGGGCATCGCTGCCAGTGTGATTGCCGCCATGGCCGACACGGACAGCTATTTCATCATCGGCTCCGGCACGACCACCCGGCTGATCATGGTGAATTTAGGTCTTGAAAACACGCTCTTGGGTGTCGACGTCGTGCAGAACAAGCGTCTGGTGGCGAAGGATGTCACCGAAAAACAACTCTTGGACCTCACGGATGGAAAAGACGCCAAAATCGTCGTGACCGTCATCGGGGGTCAAGGCCATATTTTTGGTCGCGGCAACCAACAAATCAGCCCGCGCATCATCCGCAGAGTGGGTCGGGAAAACATCATTATCGTCGCCTCGAAAGAAAAACTGGCTGCATTGAGAGGCAAACCGCTACTGGTGGATACGGGCGATGAGGCCCTTAATGAAGCGCTGAGCGGTTACTTGAGAGTTACAACCGGATACCGGGACTTTGTCATGTATAAGGTCGGATATGAGTATCTTTAAACACTGCCCGACCGAAAGGTGAGAAAACCCTTTTTCGAGGCTCCCGTTTTAAACACTGGGTTGGTTGAAAAGGCAATATGGATGCAGAATCGATTGAAAAGAAAAAAGAATTCTCTGAGCGCATGGCGATGATTCTAAATCATGGCGCGCTGAATCTGGCGATGTCAATTGGCTACAGGACTCGACTTTTCGACGTCATGGATGGATTTGATTCGCCCCAAAAGGCCTCCGTCATTGCAAAGAAAGCCGCATTGAATGAACGCTATGTCAAGGAATGGCTTGGCGTGATGGTTACAGGCGACATTGTGGAATTATCGCAAAGCGCATCCGGAGAGGATTTGTTCCATCTCCCAAGAGAGCATGGCGACCTGATAACGAGACGGGCCGGCAACTCGAACCTGGGAGTATACACACAGGAAATACCCTTGCTCACGACGTGTGCAGTCGAACCGGTGCTCCGGGGATTCAGAACCGGTGAGGGGGTCCCCTATCTTCACTACCCGGCATTTTATGAATTCATGGCCCAACTGGCCGATGCCAAACATCGTGCCGTCTTGGTCGAAAAATTCCTTCCTTCTGTGTTGGGAGGGCGACTCATAGCGCAGTTAAGGCGGGGAATACGCGTTTGCGATCTTGGATGTGCCGAGGGAGTTGCCGTTATGCTGATGGCGGAAGCCTTCCCCCGCAGCACGTTTATCGGCATGGATATTTCAGAGAGATCCATTCTGAAAGCCCGAAGCGAGGCATCGAGCAAGCGATTGCGGAATGCATCCTTTCTGAATCTGGATGCTGCCATTCTCAATGAGCACCCGGATCTTCTGGGCTCATTTGATTATGTCACCGCATTTGATGCCGTTCATGACCAAACCCGACCCCTTGATACGCTTGTCAATGTTCATGCGATATTGAGGCGGGGCGGGTTGTTTTCAATGGTTGATATCGCCGCAAGCAGTTTTTTGTCTGAGAATACAGATCATCCCATGGGACCTTTCTTATACACGGTCAGTTTGATGCACTGCATGCCGGTGGGTTTGGTGGATGAAGGCGCAGGTTTAGGGATGATGTGGGGCCGCGAGGTCGCGGTAGCAATGCTCCATCAAGCCGGATTTGAAACGGTGGAGATAGTGGATATCCCCGACGACCCTTTCAACCTGCACTTTCTGTGCGAAAAAACGAGGTGAGTCCCCATAGAGGGGTCTCTCTGGAAGATTTTCGGTCCCCCGCTATGAAGCGGGGATCCGCTTCTTTGATACCGCCCATGCCCACAACGACAGGGTACAAAGAACATGCACCAACAGTTGCAGGGTTAAGCAGGCTTCATCGTAGGGAAACGGTTACTTCGGTTATGCGAATCCACCGCGTCCGCCGAATCGAGCCCAATTTCCCTATCCGTCAAGTAACACGCGGGATCGGCTTCCCAGATATCACCGGTGACGGCTTCCGCTCTCACCCTGAAATTGCCGGCACAGATATCGAGCCATCGGCATTGGGCACAACGGCCCTTGACGTGCTGTTTCTTGTCTTTCAGTTTTGCCATCAACGGGTCGGAAAGATCCGACCAGATCCGGCTGAAGGGTCTCTCCAGAACATTACCGAAGCTGTAATGACGCCAGAACTGATCCGCATGCACGGAGCCGTCCCAGCTGACACACCCGAAACCTCGACCGGAGCTGTTTCCCTCGTTCATTTCGAGGAGATGGCGCACCTCTTCCGCCCTCGGGTTCTTTTCCCTTAACATTCGCAAATAGAGATACGGGCCGTCCGCATGATTATCCACCGTCAATACCTCGGTGGGTATGCCTCGGTCGTGCAGGGCCTTTGTTTTATCGATGATCACGTCAACCGCTCTCCGGGTCTCACCGGTGCCCAAATCTTCTTCCACCAAGTCGGACCCACGTCCCGCGTAAACCAGATGGTAGAAACACACCCGGGGGATGGCCTCTCTCTCCAGCAGTTCAAATATGGCGGGAATCTCGGCGGCGTTCATGCGATTGATTGTGAACCTCAACCCCACCTTGATACCCGCCTTCCGGCAGTTTCGTATTCCTTCAAGCGCATCTCGAAATGCGCCCTTCTTGCCGCGAAAACGATCATTGACCGCCTCCATCCCGTCCAGACTGACACCCACGTACGACAGGCCGATGTCTCTCAGCTCCCGGGCTTTGTCTTCGGAAATCAGGGTGCCGTTTGTTGAAATAACCGCTCTCATTCCACATCGAACAGCGTAGCCGGCGAGCTGAACAAGATCGGGCCGCATGAGCGGTTCCCCCCCGGAAAATAGAATAACCGGAACGCCGAATGATGCCAGGTCATCAATCAACGCCAATCCCTGATCGTGGCTGATTTCTCTCTCGCGGCGGTGGGTGACGGCCCGGGCATAACAGTGAATGCATCTCAAATTACAAGCCTGTGTGACATTCCACACAACGACCGGTTTCTTGTCCTGAGAAAACTGGAGCAAATGGGAAGGCAGCTCGCTGGATCGTCTCCCGTAACGCAGTGCATCCGATGGTTCAACCGTGCCGCAGTAAAGTTTAGAAATTCCGATCATTTCTTGCCTGGAAGTCTCCCATGAAAGACCCTGCATTCGCGGGGAGTGGAATCTGGCTTTCTCCCCGACAAGCTGCAGGGTATAAATCGACCGACATCTTTTAAAGCGGATTAATCTACTTCAGGTCCGGGATCATGCTCGCGGTATTTCTCCCGATAATACGCTTTTACAAGATTGTTCACATAGCTTTCCATGTCCGTAACGGCCTTGTCATTGATGACAAACGTCTCCATGCCGGACCGATCCTTCACGAGTTTGAGCCCGTATTCAAGTCTTTTCGCCAATTGAAGCGCCAGAGGTCCGGCGCCCTGGTCCGTCCGGATCGATTGATCAATGATTTCATCTATGGCACTCTCGTCGAATGAAACCTCTACCTCAAGCTTTTCGCCCAGGGTGGCTTCCTCAATCTTTACCTGGTTATACATGTCCCGAAAATCCTCGAGGGCTGTGTTGACATCGGAGATATTTCTCAGGTAAAGCGCTGCAATAAGGTCCATTCTTCTCTCGTAGATCTCAAGGCCTGCCTTCTCGCAAAAGTCGTCGACCCTTTTTGCGATGTAGGCTTTAATACTTTCAAGTTCCTTTTTCTCGGCATTTTCAAACCGGGATGTTCTTTCCGGATCTTCCGGATTGCTTAACAGCATTTCAAGTTGCGCATCCGGATTCTCAACCACTTCCGGCGTCACCAGGAACTTCTTCGGCCCCGTGCGAGGAAGTTTCTTCTCGAACGGGATCAGAACCTTCTCGATGGCACTTACGAGGCCCCGCGCTCCGGTTTTTTCCGCGGCCGCCATTTCCGCGATCTTCATGAGCGCCTCTTCTTCGAACTTGATGTCGATGCCGTAAGCCATAAAATCGAGCCGTTTGCTGATGATGATGGGATTATTGGGGTTCTTGAGAATTTCCACCAGATCTTCTTTGGAGAGCTCATCAAACACCACAATGACGGGAAGCCGCCCCACAAACTCCGACTCAAACCCGAACTCTATGAGATCCTGTGCGGTAACCTCATTGAGGATTTCCCAGGGAATCTCCGTGGATCGCACTTCCGCCTCAAACCCGATTCCCTGTTTCTGAAGCCGTTTCCGTATAATTTCGGCCAGGTCACCAAAGGCACCACTCATGATGAACAGGATGTTTTTTGTGTTGACGACCTTTTTCTCTTTTTTTCCAGTCCTCCGGTATTGTTCAATTGCCTGTATCTGGGAGATGGGGTCATGGGGAACCTTCAAATCCACATCGGTTTCTTCCATGGGCTTCAGGAGTGCCCGCTGTACCCCGGTGCGAGACACATCGTGACCGATAAGATTCTGAGATGAAGAAATCTTGTCGATTTCATCGATGTAAATAATTCCGTTCTCGGCGAGTCCGATGTCATCGTTCGCCTCATAGACGAGTTCCCTCACCAAATCCTCGACATCACCGCCGACGTAACCGGTCTCGCTGAATTTTGTGGCGTCTCCCTTCACAAAGGGAACCCCGAGCTTCTGGGCCACAAGCTTTATAATGTAGGTTTTTCCCACGCCGGTCGGTCCGATCATGAGCACGTTATTCTTGATCATGCCGACACCGCCCGCTTTCCTGTTACGCGAGCCTTTCCGGGTGTGCTTGATTCTATTGAAGTGTGTACAGATCTTGGTGGCCAAAACCGCTTTCGCGCGTTCCTGCTTGACGACGAAACCGTCCAAGTAGCCTTCCAAATCCTCAGGCAGCATATGAAAAGAATCCACCCCGCTTGAATCTCCCGATGCTCGTCCATCGTCCGTGGAAATTTCATCGGCTTTTGGAAAAAGCAGGGGTGAAATAATTTTTACCCGATTGCCGTATTTCTTCGAGAGATAATCGCTCAGTTCCTTCTCAAGCTCTTGCTGATTCGGAATCTTATCTCTGCTCGCATTCTCAATGATAACCTTCTTTTCGTCTTCCATATAATATCGCTCCTCATGTAATACCCCCATGAATGACCCGTTTGCCAAAAATTTCTCAGGTCACCGGTACGTAGGGGAAGAAATTTCTAAAAGTGAACCCAAACTCGCTGACATACACACCGGGCATTACCTGCATGTATTTGCAAGCTGTAACTCCAATATATCCATTGGTTTTTCGGATTTCAACCCCTATTGCGCGCACGCTCAAGGGTTCGGATTTTGTAACCGTTCACATATGATTATACCATATTGCGTTGACTCACTCTACCGATTCAATTAACCTTGGCTCGTGGTTTCGTGAGGCATGACGCCTGGCGATGTCGCGCGAGCCGGCGCGACAATGTGCTCACGATCTATCTTCGATGTTCATCTTTCAATGAAAAACAGGAAATGAAAAATGGTTTCAAGGCTGGAAATCAGGCTGAAAAAGGAATTGCTGGATGCCGAAGGGGCCGGCATCCGTCGAAAATCGAGCGAGTATTTCGGCTTCAAAGTGGAGGACATTCGGGTGATCCGGGTGTTGACGATCGATGCGGATCTTACGCCGGCGCAATTGCAACACATCAGGACGTCAATATTCACGAATCCGGTTACCGAAGTGTCTTCCTATGCCCCGATTGCCGCTGACTTTGACTGGATGATATGGGTCGGGTTCCGCCCGGGTGTCAGAGACACCGCAGGAAGCACCGCCGCAGAGGCCATTGAGGACCTTACCGGGGTGAAGTTTAACCCCGGCCAGGCGGTATATTGCTCTAAACTCTATGAACTCCGGGGAAACCTGACCGAAGAACAAGTTCGAAAAATCGCCACCGAGCTTCTCGCCAACGACCTCATTCAGCAATGGAAAATATACGCAAAGTCCGGTTGGAGACCGGATGCGGGAATCGGCCTCCCGGTTCCAAAAGTCATCCTTGACCATGAACCCAAGGTGAACGCGATTTCCATCCAAAGCGACGAAGAATTAAAAAATATTTCCCGCGATCGGAATCTTGCCCTTCAGGACAGAGATATCCCCGTGATCAGACAGTATTTCTTGCGGAATGATATTCGTCAAGAGCGCAGAGAAGTCGGCCTGGATTTGCCGACGGACGTTGAGTTGGAATTCATTTCTCAGGCCCGCAGCGACCACTGCAATCACAACACATTCAAAGGTCTTTTCAGGTACCGGGACCTGAGCACCGGACACGGAGAAACGGTCGACAACCTTTTCAAAACCTGTATTGAAGCCCCGACCCTCAAGATCAAGGGAGAAAAAGATTGGGTCATATCGGTTTTGTGGGACAATGCGGGTGTGGGACGGTTTGACGATCGGAATTACTACGTCATCACCGGTGAAACCCACAACAGTCCGTCCAATATGGAGGCCTATGGCGGTGCGATTACCGGTATCGTCGGCATCTATAGAGATCCCATGGGAACCGGCAAGGGCTCAAAGCTGATCCTGGGGATGTACGGCTATTGTGTGGGGCACCGCGACTACGAAGGGGCCTTGACACCCCACCTTCATCCGCGTCGCCTTCTCGACGGCGTCGTGGAAGGCGTAAGGGACGGCGGCAACAAAAGCGGAATCCCAACCCCTTTTGGAACCCTTCTTTTTGACGATGGATATATCGGCAAGTGCCTCGTCTTTGTGACGGCCATGGGAATCATGCCCGCGAAAATCGGCGGCGACGCCGCCCATGAGAAAACAACCCGGCCCGGGGAACTCATCATCATGTCAGGCGGCAGAGTGGGCAAGGACGGAATTCACGGCGTGACGGCGGCCTCAGAGACCTATGGCGAGCACACGCCGGCCGGTCACGTACAAATAGGGGATCCCTACACACAAAAGAAGATGCACGATTTTCTGCTGGAAGCCAGGGATGAAGGACTGATCGCTTTCATCACCGACAACGGCGGTGGCGGATTGTCCTCCTCCATCGGTGAATCCGCCATGTATAGTCATGGCTGCCGCGTGGACTTGGGCAAAGTCCCGCTAAAATACGACGGCCTGGACCAATGGGAAATCTGGGTGTCTGAGTCTCAGGAAAGAATGACCATCGCGGTGAAGCCGGAACACCTGGATCGTTTCATGGAATTGTCGGCACAACACGCGGTGGAAAGCACCGTGCTCGGTGAATACACGAATTCCGGCTTCCTGGAGCTCTATTACAAGGATCAAATCTGCGCGTATATTCGATTAAGCTTTCTTGAATCCGATTTTCCCCAGTGGCGGTTTGACGCCCACTGGGTTCCCCCCGAGATGCGGGGCCTCACTGAACCGGTTATCAGCGAGCCCGAAAACCATGGAGCGCTTCTCAAGGCGATTCTCTCGCGCCCGAATATCTGTTCGCGTAATTGGATCGTAAGGCAATACGACCATGAAGTGCAAGGGGGAAGCGTCATCAAACCGCTTGTGGGCAAAAAACGGGACGTCCCGAGCGACGCCGTCGTTGTGAGACCCATACTCGACTCGGATTGTGGAATCGCAGTCTCCCAGGCGCTCAACCCCTTTTACTCAGAGATTGATACCTACCACATGGCCGCTGCCTGCATCGACGAAGCCGTGCGACGGACGTTGGCGGTCGGCGGCGACCCCGACCATCTGGGCGGTCTGGATAATTTTTGTTGGCCCACAATTGAGTATCACCCAACCGAGAATCCGGACGGAAAATACAAGGCCGCCCAACTGGTCAGGGCCAACTGGGCGTTGAAAGACTACTGCCTGGCATACGGAATACCGCTGCTTTCCGGAAAGGACAGCATGTATATTGACGGGAACCTGACGGGGTTGTTCGGCGAGAGGCGCAAGATCTCGGGGCGCCCCACCTTGCTGTTCACGGTCTGCAGTGTCATCAACGATGTTACCCGGTGTGTCACCATGGATTCCAAATCTCCGGGTGATCTCGTCTATGTCATCGGGGAGACCCAAAACGAGCGGGGCGGAAGCGAATACTACCAGATGATGGGGTGCACGGGTCTTCACGTCCCTCGCGTGAACGCACAGTCGCTTTGGCCCGCCTATCTGGCGCTGCACACGGCCGTCCAGGAAAGACTCATCGCCTCCTGTCATGCCGTATCCAGAGGGGGCATGGCGGTTCATTTGGCCATGGTTGCAATGGCCGGCGAGTTGGGAATGGAAATTTCCCTCTCCTCGGTCCCCGCAGCCCCCGGTTTGACCCCCAGCCAGATCCTCTATTCAGAGTCCTGCGGACGATTCATTGTTACGATCGCACCGGATAAGAAAGCGCGTTTCGAGAAAATCTTCTCCGGAATGAAAATCGGACAGGTGGGGATTGTATGCGAGTCATCCCAATTTTCCATCAAAGATGATAGTGATAAACTTATCATTGAAGAAAATAT
>JAWOGN010000026.1:0-6206 GCA_046496815.1 Desulfatiglandaceae bacterium | reverse complement strand
TTCCCATTTGGCGGGCCTCTTCATCACTCAGTTTTATCGTAAAATCCGGTTCATCTTCGTCGGACCCGGAAAAATGGAATATTTCCCTGTGTCCGCTTTGATGCAGGATAACCACCACATTCTCTCCTTCCGCCGTTTCAAAGGAATAGCGTTTTCCAATTCCCGGCAGGTCACCGGTTTTGATCTTCATTCTCGCCTCCGTAAAAAAAAATGATAAAGAGTCCGGGCCAGGATACCTTGAAATACCCTACCCTTTTTGCAGCAGTCCGTCTATGGGAAACGCTTTAAGATCTGCGCCTTCCTGAACGGTATCTTCTCTTCGAACCTCTGCGACATAGCAAAACCGAAATTGCGCGTCTCCAGGTTCAAGTCGGCGGCGGGGCTGAACCCTTTACCGCTTCACTCGGGGAAGGGAAACCCAAATTAATTTTGACAGTCGGTCACCCGACGTTTATATTCCGATCATTAAATTTATTGGATGGTTCTCCATGAAAAATTTTACCAAGGTGATGAAGGCCCTATCCGATCCCAACCGGGTCAAGATCGTCAAGATGCTTCAGCACAAATTGATGTGCGTCTGCGAACTCCGAGAGGCGCTTCAGATCGCACAATCCAGTGTGTCCAAGCATTTAAAGATACTTGAAGAAGCAGGCCTTGTGGATTACAAAAAGGACGGCCTTTGGGTCAATTATCATCTCACCGACGGGATGAAATCTCCCTATGTAGCCAGCCTCATGGGAAACCTCCGGCACTGGCTGGAAGATGAGCCCGAGATGGCGGAACTCATCAAAAGACTGCCACATATCCAAAGAGACAAAATTTGCAAAAAATAGGATTTTCTTTGATCTTTGGAAGAGAAGAAATCGCAGGTAGGCATTGAACTTGATGATTGACACATTCTGCTAAAATCAGTTATCATTCAAATATTCGAAACCATTTCTTTTATGGTAACCGTTCACGGGTTCAAAGGTTCAGGGGTTCAAGGTTCAATTTTCGTCCACGGAGTGCATTTGGGTTACGTATTTATGAGAAAAGCGTCAGCTTTGTCAGGCCTAATCCAAAATTTGGAACTAAATTGGCAATTACTTGGGAAAATGAGGATTTTTAACGACGATTTCGAGTCCTGAATCCCTATCTTTGTCCTTAACCCTGAATCCCGATTTCATCGGGAAACACTGAACCTGTGAACGCTTACGACTGTTCTTAGACGAAGCGCGACCGGTTTCCTAACGCCGCCCGACGCTTAACTGCTGAATGATGAGCCCTGCGACGATGAGCATCAAGCCGACAAAGGTTGAGGGAAGGATCTCCTCCCCCACAAGGTAATGAATAAAGACCAGTGACAGAAATGGAGACATAAATATCAAGTTGCCGACTTTAGCCGTGTTCTCCGACAGTTTCAGGGCCGATAACCACAGAACAAAGGTGATTCCCATCTCGAAAATTCCCACATAGACCGCACCCAGCAACCCCCGGATATTGGAAATCCAAAGGGTTGAAAAAACCAGACATGCGGCAACGACCCAGGGCAAGCCGAAAACGAAATTGAGGAGCAGCCCAACCACAGGGTCGCGGTCATCCTTTGTATTGTAAATCCAGTACAGCGCCCAGATAACGGTGCTACCCAGCGCCAACGCCGCACCCACCGGGTTGGAAAAGCGAAAACTCAAAAGGTGGCCATGGGTTGAGATGACCAGAACGCCGGAATAGCTCACAAAGACGGCGACAATATCTTTAACTCCAATGCGTTGATTCAAAAGAGGGATAGATAAAAGCGTTAATGTGATGGCCCAGGTGTAATTGAGGGGCTGAGCCTCCTGGGCGGGTAGGAGGTCGTATGCCTTGAAAAGAACGGTGTAATAGAGGAAGGGATTCAAAAAACCGAGCATCAGCGATCGCAAATACGCCCTGCCGGAGCAGGAGAACAGCCGCCGGCCTTTTCCCTGCAGCAACAGGACCCCCGTCAGGACCAAAATAGACACGGTACTGGAATAGAGAAGGAGCTGAAGATAATCCAAATACTTCAATGAAAGCTTGAATGCCGATGCCACTGTAGACCAAAAAAACACCGTCAACAGGCCATACAGGTAGGCTTTCTTTTGGTTGTGCATAGCGGTGCCATCGCAATTCAGGAGAAAGAATACTTTCTTGCCGAGTGATCATAGGAGAAAGGCGCAGGTGCCGCAATTAGAAAGTGGGCCGTCAGATCTAAGGAAACTCGCAAACCCCCTCGCGGGTGCGAAGACGAATGCAGACCTTCCCGCCGGCTCCGGCGGGAATGCTGCATGGGAAGACAAGTCAAAAGTCCTCTCAAATACCATTTGACTTTAGGCACCAAAAGCATTACCCTCCCCAACGATCTACGGACCGGTTCGGTTTTCCGGCATTGCCCTTCGGTTTCTGCGTGGATGACCGATTCAATCTTGCTGCGGCCGAGGCACGGTTGCCTTGCGGGTGCAATTGATGCGTTGCGTGGATCACTCTGGAATAACCTTCATTCTCCACCTATCAACTCCGGACCTCAAACCTTCTGCAAAAAAAGGTTGTGAGCGAAGTCCTATAAATAACGGTGTTTAGACAGTTAACTGCGTCTACGGTGACCTGCGGCAACAGATGCCACAGGCCGAAATAAAAACCCAAACTCAGACGAAGGAGGCGCTATGGAGGTCAAAAAGATTTTTCTGCCAGAGTCGGAATTACCACGTCAATGGTACAACATCGCAGCCGATATGCCCACGCCGTTGGAGCCACCACTTCACCCGGGCACCGGACAGCCTGTGGGGCCGGATGATCTGGCTCCCATCTTTCCCATGCCCCTCATAGAGCAAGAAGTCAGCCAGGAGAGATGGATCGACATTCCGGAAGAAATCCTTGAGAAGTATGTGTACTGGCGGCCTACCCCCCTTTACCGGGCATACACACTGGAGAAACACCTGGAGACGCCCGCCAAAATTTATTTCAAAAACGAAGGGGTAAGCCCGGCCGGCAGTCATAAACCGAACACGGCGCTGGCACAGGCCTACTATAACAAGATCTCCGGCACAAAACGTATTACCACCGAGACCGGTGCGGGCCAGTGGGGAAGTGCGCTATCCATGTGTTGCGCCATGTTCGGCCTGGAGTGTAATGTCTGGATGGTGAAGATAAGTTTCAACCAGAAACCCTATCGACGAATCATGATGGAGACCTGGGGCGCCACCTGTGTGGCAAGCCCGAGTACCCTCACGAAGGCGGGACAAAGCATCCTGGATCAGGATCCGGATTCTCCCGGAAGTCTGGGGATCGCTATCAGTGAAGCGGTAGAAGCGGCGGTCATGGACGACAATGCCAAGTATTCCTTAGGCAGCGTGCTGAACCATGTGATGCTCCACCAGACCATCAACGGGCTCGAGACACAGAAGCAAATGGCCATTGCCGGTGATTATCCCGACGTGTTGATTGGGTGCGCCGGTGGCGGCAGCAATTTTGCGGGGCACGTCTTCCCCTTCGTCAGGGATAAAATTCACGGCAAGGATATTGATATTATTGCCGTCGAGCCCACCTCCTGCCCCACCATGACGCGAGGGCCTTTTGCGTACGACTTTGGCGATACGGTTCAGATGACCCCCCTCCTGCCCATGCACACGCTGGGTCACGGGTTTGTACCGGAGCCCATTCACGCGGGAGGCCTGAGATATCATGGTATGGCCCCGCTGGTGAGCCAGCTCATCATGGACAATTTGATCAGGCCGGTTGCAGTGCCCCAGCTTGAAACCTTTCAGGCCGGAATTACCTTCGCAAGGACCGAGGGATTCATCAGCGCGCCTGAGACCAACCATGCAATTGCTGTCGTCATTCGCGAGGCGCTCAAAGCCAAGGAAGAAGGAAAGGAAAAAGTGATCCTTTTCAACTGGAGCGGACATGGCTTGGTAGACATGGCGGCCTATGAAGCGTACCTTTCCGGAAAACTTGCAGACCACGCACTGGCGGAAGATCAAATTGCCAGAGCCTTGAAGGAAATCGAACCGCTTCCGAAACCAAAACAGTACAGAGGTTGAGCATTTACCGAGCGCTTTTCGACCGACTCAGCAACCGATTCCGGAGACCCGTGGGTCTCCGGAACTAATTTGTGAGCGTTTTGACTATGGAACGAAAAAGCACCCCGCCGGGCGATGCGTATAAGATTCGCTGTCCGAGACTGGGCCATCAAATCTCCTTCTCCTACTGCCGCCAAGAAAATAAGGGGCTTCCCTGTTTCAAAACCCTTGATTGCTGGTACAGCCATTTTTTAGTGGAAACATACATGCGAAAAGCGTTGACGGAGGAAGAATGGGAAACGGCCTTCAGCAGACCTACAAAACCAAAGGCTGTGTCTCTGGTGGAATTGATTGAACGCGCCAAAAAACTCAAAAAAGAAACCCCATGATGCGAAAGGATATTTTTTTAGGTAACGGGGCTGTGGCCCTGGGTTTGGTGGAATCCGGATGCCAGGTGGTCACTTCCTATCCGGGCACACCCAGCTCGGAAATCTTACCCGAGGTGGTTCGTTTGGTAAAGTCCGAGGGGCTTAACACATACGTGGAATGGTCCACCAATGAGAAAGTGGCTTTGGACAACGCCTTTGCTGCTGCAATTTCCGGGAAACGGGCAGCCTGCTGTATGAAGCAGGTGGGACTGAACGTGGCGGCTGACTCCCTCATGAGTGCTGCCTATTTGGGTACCAGCGCGGGGCTCGTGATCATTTCCTGTGATGACCCGGGACCGCATTCGTCCCAAACCGAGCAGGACACCCGAATGATGGCTCGACTCGCAAAGGTCCCTGTTTTCGATCCGTCCCATCCAAGCGAGGCGCGAGAAATGGCCAAACTGGCCATGGAGATTTCGGAGGAATTTCGAATTCCCGTGATACTCAGACCGGCCATCCGCGTGTGTCATGCACGAGAGGATCTCAAATGGGGTCCTGTCAAAAGCAACACCCGGAAGGCCGCCTTTAAAAAGGACCCGGGAAGATGGGCGGCGACCCCCCGGTTTCGCCTGGTTCTCCACGGTGAACTCAATGAAAAACTCGGAAAAATCGCGCATCGGTTCGAGACCCTGAAGCCCCACAATTTTCATGACCTGGAACCGGGAAAAACGTATCCGTTCGGCATCATTGCCGGGGGGGTTCCCTACGCCGTCGTCAAGGATATCCTGACCGAGGAAAACCGGAATGATATCCCCGTCCTCAAGATCGGCACGCCTTACCCGTTTCCGGAAAAGCTCGCCCAAAACTTCTTGGCCGCTTGCGAAACGGTGCTCGTTCTCGAAGAAACCGATGCGTTGATCGAGTATTTCCTGAGGAACCGGGAAAAAGTCCTGGGGCGGCTCTCGGGACATGTGCCCTCCGAAGGAGAGCTGGTGCCCCAGGTCATCTACGGCGTGCTCGACAGGGTGCTTCAACGCTGCAACGTACGCTCCCTTGACAACGCTGCAACTCAGGAGGCGGAGGACCTGGTGAAGAGCCTCCGACTTCCGATGCGCCGTCCGACCCTTTGCCCGGGCTGCCCGCACCGGGCGTCTTTTTTTGCGATCCGCAAAGCCAAGCCCAAGGCAATATTTACCTCCGATATCGGATGTTACACACTGGGGTTGAATTTGGGGGGTGTGGATACCTGTCTGGATATGGGTGCCGCGATCACCATGGCGTCCGGATTCTATCATGCATTCGCCCAGGATAGGGTCCGGCAGCCCATCGTGGCCACCATCGGGGATTCCACCTTTTACCATTCCGGCACCGCGGGACTCCTGAATGCGGTTTACAACGACGCACGCTTTATCCTGGTAATTCTGGACAACGAAATTACGGCCATGACGGGCATGCAGCCGACGCCGGGGTTAGGCATACGAGCGGACGGGAGCAAAGGAAAGGCCATTTCTCTGGAACGAGTGGTTGCCGGCTGCGGAATTGACTTTCTCGAGGTGGTGGATCCCTATGATGTGAACGCCATGATCCGGTTACTGAAAAAGGCCGGTGACCATATCCAGGATCCGGCAGGGGGCATTGCAGTCATCATCGCCCGCCATCCATGTGTCATCGCCTACCGAGAGCAGGCCATCCCCGAACGAAAAAAGGTGGTCGTGACGGAGGACTGCACGGAATGTAATTTTTGTCTGGAAAGGTTCGAGTGCCCGGCGCTTTACCATGACGAAGATCTGGGCCGCACTGCAATTCATGCGGCCCTATGCAC
>JAWOGN010000210.1:0-9879 GCA_046496815.1 Desulfatiglandaceae bacterium | reverse complement strand
ACAAACAGTTAAATTTATTGATGAATTTTTGGAACAGTCGGGGATCATCTACTGCTTTTCGCGGCGCCAGGTGGATGACCTGTCCCAGAGCCTTGGCAATAGGGGATGTTCGGTCCGGCCTTATCACGCAGGTCTGTCAGATGACGAGCGCAACAAAAATCAGGAGCTGTTTATCAGAGATGATGTCCAGATCATGGTGGCCACCATCGCCTTCGGCATGGGGATCGACAAACCCAATGTGCGGTTTGTAGTCCACTATGACCTTCCCAAGAATCTGGAAAGCTACTACCAGGAGATCGGGAGAGCAGGCCGAGACGGTCTTTCCGCCCATTGCCTCCTACTGTTCAGTTACGCCGATATCGTAAAGGTCAAACACTTCATTAACCGGAAATCGAACCATGAGCAACGGATCGCCAACATCCAGTTAAATGCGCTCGTGGGGTTCATCGAGACAGAGGAATGCCGGCGCAAGCCCCTTTTGGATTATTTTGGCGAGACCTACACAAAGAATAACTGCGGGGCCTGCGACAACTGCCTGACCGAAGAAAAAGACCTGACCGACATCACCATTGCGGCCCAGAAATTCCTTTCCTGCGTCAAGCGGACCGGCGAACGGTTCGGCGCGGGTCATATCATCGATGTCCTTCGGGGATCCAAGGCCGGCAAAGTCATCCGGCTCGGGCACCAGAAGCTCTCCACCTACGGGATCGGGCAAGAACATTCCAAAAAGGAGTGGTTTTATCTTTCGCGCCAGTTCATCCGGAAGCGGCTCCTGACTCAGGATATGGAATTTGGCGGCCTCACCCTCACCGAAAAAGCACGGAAGGTCATGCGAGGGCAGGAAAAGGTGATGGGACGGCTTGTGGAGCAGCGGGTCGATATGGAATCGAAAGAGGAAAGGGAGCATGACAGGGCCCTTTTCGACATCCTTCGCAAGGAGCGCAAACGCCTCGCCGACAGAGCCAATGTCCCGCCTTATGTGATCTTTCCAGACCGGACGTTAATTGAGATGGCCGCCTTCTTTCCTCAGAGCGAGGCGAGACTATTGGATATTCACGGGGTGGGTTCGGCCAAGCTGGCGACCTACGGCCCGCCGTTCCTCGACAAGATACGCGAGTATTGCAATGCCCGTGGCATCCAGGAGTCCTTCAAAGGGCCTCAAAAGAGTCCGGATCCTGTTCCTTTTTCCATCAGAAAAAAACGGCATATGGTGGTGAAAGACCTGTTCAATTCCGGCAAAAGCGTTGACCATCTCATGAAAGAACTCAGCGTCAAACGGAGTACGATCCTGAATCACCTGCTCACCTGTATCCGGGAGGGATATGATCTGATTGAGTCCGACGAATTCCTCTCCCTCTCGTCGCTCTCTCCGCACATGAAAGAGGCGGTCCTTGACCGCTTCGAGGAGCTGGGGTCTCACCGTCTTAAGCCGGTTTTTGATGCCTTCGAAGGAGAGGTGGATTATGAAGCGCTTCAGATTCTCAGGCTGCATTATCTCACTCGAAAAGACTTTTCAGCGAAGGCCGTGGTAACGCGGGACACCATGGTAGGCGCCAAAGAGATCATCTGTCTTGCCAACTCACGAAAGTATTCGGGGCGATGTATTGCCGGAAAAGAACTGATAGATGGCCGAATTGGAGAATGGGTCCGACCGATAGGCAATAGCGAGACGGGTGAGCTGTCGCTGAAGGAGATTTGCTATAGGGACGGAAATGTGCCCCAGCTTTTGGATGTGGTCGCTGTTTCTTTGGCAAGACACACCCCCCATTCCTACCAGACAGAAAACTATCTTTTGGATGAGGGGATATGGGTCGGAAGGCATTCTTTTCCGCCTGCCGATCTGGCGAAGTTATGCGATCCTGTTGATTCGTTGTGGCGGAACGGGTACAGCAGCGGGAGCGGCCTGAACGACCGGATTCCGGAAAAGATTGCGCAGGAACAGATCCGTTCTTCACTCCTTTTCATCAGGCCGCAATGGGCAAGGGTCGTTGTGGAAGAGGGCGCGAATCTCCTCCAACGGCTGCGAGCGGAGTTTCATTTTGCCGGGCAGGAATATCGGCTGCCTGTCACCGACCCCGAGGTTGAAAATCGCTATCTGGGAAAACCCGTAGGCTGTTATCCCCTTTCAGATAAGTATCTCTATTTCACCGTCAGCATCGGCGAACCCTACGAGGGTTACTGCTACAAGCTGGTGGCGGGTATCATCGGTCCCTTTCATAAGGAATAGGTCCACATGAATGAGCTATACACAATCGGTCACTCGACGCACCCCATGGATAACTTCATCCAACTCCTCACCGTGCATCACATCACGGCGGTGTGCGATGTACGTTCCAGCCCTTACAGCCGATACAATCCGCAGTTCAACAGGGAAACGCTGCAAAAGGAACTGAAGGGGCATGAGATCGCGTATGTGTATTTGGGAAAGGAACTGGGCCCCCGAAGCGATGATCCGGGGTGTTATGAGGACGGAAAAGTCAGATATGATCGACTGGCCCGGACAGATCTATTTCGGGAAGGGCTGAGAAGAATCCGGCTGGGAATGGCCGCTTACCGCATCGCCCTGATGTGTTCTGAAAAAGACCCGGCCTCATGCCACCGGACCATCCTGGTGTGCAGACACCTGCGAGATAAAGACACACATATCCGGCATATCCTGGAAGATGGTTCACTGGAGGAAAATGGGGTCACGATAAGAAGAGTGATGGAACGGCTGAAACTCCCCGAAAGCGATTTGTTTACTTCTCCCGAAGAAATGGTGGAACGGGCGTATGATATGCAGGGAAGCCGGATCGCGTATGTTCAGGAGGTCGAAAAGCCCACTCACCAAAGCGGACAGGAAGCAGACTTGTGATGAAACTTTTTACCATTGGGTTTACGCAAAAGCCGGCCGAGGCGTTTTTCGAAAGGCTTTCCAGAGCAGCGGTGAAACGCGTCATAGACATACGCCTCAACAATGTGTCGCAGCTCTCCGGGTTTGCCAAACGGGACGACCTTCGCTACTTCCTGAGGGCCATCTGCGGGATCGACTATATCCACCTTCCGGAGCTGGCCCCCACCCAGGAGATCATGGACAATTTCAAGAAGAAAAAAGGAGACTGGTCCGTGTATGAAAAGGCGTTTAAATCCCTCTTGAAGGAACGAAGGCCTGAAGACACCATGTCAAAAGACCGCTTTGATCAGGCCTGTCTCCTCTGCAGCGAGGACCGGCCCGACCGGTGCCATCGCCGCCTGGTGGCCGAGCATCTGGCCGAAAAGTGGGATGATGTGGAGATCGTCCATCTGTAGGATGTGCAGTTGAAATATGGCTTGGAGATAAGGATTCGGCGCCATTCGGTCCTCTCCCCCTCATCAATCCGATCTCCAGGCAAAATGAAGGACTGCCACATCATGCGCCCACTTGATGCTTCACACCCAACGCGAAATCCCCTATGCTCCGGTTTCAAAAAAGCGTGAGCTCCCCTCACCTACTCGATCACTTGCTCCCACGAGTCCATTTTTCCATAATCTGTAGACCGGAAAACCACACCGCTGCCCGCTGCAAACACATACTTCCCGTCATCGCTGCAGGCGATTCCGACACCGTTTCCCCTGAAGGTTACCTTCTGCTGTTTAATCGGTTTGTACTGGGCTACGGCTTCGGGGGCAAGAAGTGAAAATATCTGGGCGCTAAACAAATTCAGTAATAGAAGCACCGCAACAATTACGAGCATCAGCTTTGAAAATTTATCTTTCATCATGCGAAAAAACCTCCTTTGTTTATTGAACATACTTGAATTTTTATCTGGTAATTCTATATGGTTATATGGACTTATACGATATTACTGCAAGAAGTGAAAGGAGATATATTGAGTTCGCGCAAAAAACCAGTATTGAGCAAAAATTTACATATCTCAACAGCGTTGAGGATTTTCGCCTGAACTTGGTCGCTCGGAAGCCGGCGCGATTCAATTTTTCCGGAGCTTTTCCGCAATGACAGTCTCCGTTTTGACCTCGCCGTCTGTGTCATTCTGGTTTATCCATCCATAGCTTTCATTAAACGCGACTCTAAACCAAACCTGAGTTGATTTACCTTTTTTGGAGACCTGCTTTTCTAAGATGCGTAACTTTTTTCCAGCAGGGATAGTGCCCAGATAAGCGCCTTTAATCGGGTAGCTTAGAACGGATGCCGGCTTTGATTCGCTTATAATTACAAATTCCTCCCGCCTTCCCTGCGACGAGTCTTTTTTCTTCTGCTTCATTTCGTAGTAGGCAACCTTTTTTTTGTATCTAAGGTTCTCTGGATCCAGCGTCAGCAGCTGTTTATATATCCTCAAGTTTTCTGATACCCGAGACATCGGCACCGCCCTGACTTCCCGCTCAAGCGTGGCGATTTTCGATTTTTTCGCATTTACCGCGGCATTTTTGGATGCAACCTCACCGGATAATTCAGATTTGTTGATTGTCTCTGTTACAATGTCGGCTTTTTTACCAGGACGTACTTCCTCAAGCTCCAAGTAATTGAGTCCTATTTCTTTCGTATAATCAGAAGGTTGTTCATTTTTTTCTTGGACAGCCGCCAAGTTGTCTTCTACCTGACTCTCGGGCGGTTGAGCGAAACTCCCTTCCTTCTCAGGCTGTCCTTTTGGCTCGATTTTCTCATCCGTAAAATCAGAGAGTCGGCCGGTCAAGACCATGAGCACCATGATGATAGCCACAATAAAGCCGATAAATGCCATCTTGTCCTGCCCTGCATTCATCCTTTCCTTTAGAAGCGCACCACATTTCGGGCATTTTTTGGTATCGGTGTTGCTTATTCGATTGTTGCAATTCTCACAATACTTCGAAGACATGAGATTGACCCCGTTAATTCTGCATAAATGCCATCTTTCCGTAAAAGTGGAGGTAATATTCATATCGGCAGAAAACAGCATCTACTTGAATCAAATATCTTTTATTCGGTTCTAAATCTCGGTCTTGCAATTTCGTAAAGTGCGAAATTCGATGACTACAGAAGGGTTGCGGGCGTTGTCGGCGGGATGCAAGTTTTACATGAGACAGAAAGGCGTCTCATTCTTGCGCACCGTCCACGTGATAGGGGGGAAACGATTTGAGCGCCGCTCTTCCGCGACGCGGACGCTCAGAAATGCCGGAGCTACTGAGAATAACCTTCAGTATAATTTTTTTCCAGGAAAGCAAGTACTTCACCAATTTGAGACGAGGTCATAAGCCCTTGCTGAAGCAGTATCTCACCGATTCGTCTATGCTTTTTCTTCTCAATCTTATCCATTGCCTGGATATTCAGCGCATTAACAAGTTCTTCCAGTGTGACAAAACCTCTGTCTATCGCGACATGTCCAAACCACTTGAGCGTTGTTTCTCCTTCCACCTCATCCTCCGATTTCGAGTTTGGTAAGCTTGCCTAATTTCGAAAATTCTTTCACTATCGTGGTAATTTCAAGATGAAACATTCAATGTTCGGCACAAGCTTGCAAGAGCAAAGGAGTTTTTTACAATCCGACTGTGTCTTTACTCGGCGTTGCCCGGCGTAACCAAAAGTTTCTGTCCCGGATAGATCGCCTGTGTCTTGGTTAGGTTGTTGAGCTTCATCAACTCCGGCACCGATAAGCCATATTCTTGGGCAATCCCGTAGAGCGTATCTCCCTGGCGGACTTCATGATAGCGGACCTTATCCTGTGGACTCGACGGTTTCTCAGCGGATGCGGATGCGTCAGGCTCTGGAGCGACCATTCTACTCAATTCCATCACGGATTCTTGAAGTCCATTGAGCTGGAATTCGAGCGGGGATATTCTCTGCCCTGTCTTTTCAAGTTGGATAAGTCTCTCTTCAATCATGTCAAGTCTTGCCTTGATGGTCTCTAGATCTCTTGCATAATCGCTATTACCACATCCGAATAGAAAAAGTAGCACCGTGAAAAGAAAAAACGGCCTCCAACGCCGAAACACGCAAACTCGACCCTGGGACTTGAACCCGGGTGAAGTCTTAATGCCGCGGAGGTCCGCCTCCGTTTTCCGGGTATAGGACAGATCGTTATCAGCTCGCTTTTTAATTTTCTCCCTACCAGAGTTCGGACAATAATACATCATTCTCTCCTTTCAATTCTCACAATTCCTCCCGTTACAGGGGTTCTACAATTTGACCGGATTAAATTCAGACCTTTAAGAGTCCTCCTTTTTCCTGCGTGGCTTTTCAGCCGGCCCATGCATCTTTTTTTCCGACCACTTCAATCCCCGGTTCCGATCCTGTCATTTCCTTTTCCGTTTTCGCCCAAGCTTCTTCACGCTGTTGGATATCCCAAGCTTTTCATTTATTGCACCCTTCGATTTGCCGCTATATAGCCTTGACACCTATGCACCCGCTCAGGACAAAAGTGAGCGACAAAAACAAAACCAGTGCCCATCGGGTGTTGCGCTTCTAAACGTCCGCTATCTCGAGCCGTCCTGAGTGCCCCAAGGCGCCGAACATAGGCCTCACACACAAAAAAAGCGAGATAACGGCCTTCTGTGAATCAGCGAGGCAGCGGAGTGGTCTCCACATGGAAAATGGAACAGGCGCAGTCGGAGAATACAAAAGATTTTTCTCTGACGCAATATCAGAAAAACTTGAAAGAGCCAATGCCTGAAAATGGAGCCTGTGGCCCTGTCCTTCAAAACGAGAGATATGAAAAGCAGGATTTGCCGGGTGTCCTGCGCTTTTTTAGAGAATACGAGCGAATTTTGTAAAGACGGTTTCTGGTTCTTACCAGGGATTCACTGCGTTTGTGAAATTGAATTCAGGCGGTTAGAATCCGAAAAAACGACATTGACGAGTTACGATGCTACATTCTTGAAGGGTTTTCCAGGAGCGATTGAATGACGGCATTCAGTGCCTGCACTTTGAATGGCTTAATCAGTATTGCGTTGAATAGGGTGTGATTGGCCATATCGGAATCGCCGGTAATCCCCACTATGGGCGTATCCGCCTTTCGGGAGCTTCTAATGTGTTTTGCAACTGCGATACCGTCCTTATCAGACATAAAAATGTCTGTAATAACCAGATCAAAGTCCTCACTGACCTTCAGGATTTCAATTGCCTCTTTACCGCCCCGAGCGGTTTTCACTCGATACCCCATGATTTTGAGAGTCCGGGCTAGAAAATCAAGAAAAGTCTCTTGATCGTCAATGACCAGAATATAGGCCATGATATCCCCACAAAAACTTCGGCAAAATAGATTTCCGCAAAACGTCCTTCTTTTGGAAAACCTGTTTTTGTATCATTTCAACAAAAAATCTTCGCTGTCAATAGAGATTCCGAAGCGAGTCTGAGGATAGCACCTCGGTTGAACTGCATGTAAGTGAAAAAAAAACACCGACGGGTCCGGCAACCGAATCCTTTAAAACGGATCAAATATCCAGTCGACTGTCTCTTGATTCGGAACGGGGGGATTTCGAGATGTCAGAGCATTCCAAAACAATATGAAATCGCGATGAATCTTCATTTCAAGCTCGCGATCAGATGGGTCGTATCGACAGACACCTATAGACCGGATGGGCCTGAAAACTTAAATCCAGAATCATGTCGAGCACGCGGAATGCAGGATATGACTTGAATATGGCAGCGTCAAGTCGATGAGGAAAGCTCCCCCTAAGGATATCGAGGGCTCATAATTTATATACCTGTCAAAAAACCCAACCTCTCTTCTCAGAAATTGGGCTTTCCAAAGCGCCTTACAACTCGCTCACCGGATGTGGTTATGACTCAAAAAGAATCTCCCTGATCTTTTTGGCGATGGCATCTGAACCTTCCTTGTCTCCGACCGAGCCCACCCCGATTTTGACCTCTGTTTTGTCTGCGGATTGATAGGTAACGGAAATGTAAACCGACTGGCTGTCCGGCCGTTTGGCTGTGATCTTACCCGAACTAATACTATGAGATGAACTCTCCACTCGCACCTGCATCTGATCAAGCGCGACTAAAGTCGCATCCCACGTTTTTGAAAAAGGCGCCTCGTAAACGACAATTGTCTGTCCCTCCTGATATTTATAATAGGCAATGCCGCCGGCTGCGCCCAGGCCAAACGCGATCAATGGGGCCGCGCAGGCTGCCGGGAAGAAGCACAAAACCAAAAGGGTCACATACTCAACAATACGTTTTCTGAGCGATTGAAAACAACTTTTCATGGATCGACTCTCTCTTGAAAATGAGTAAGCGTTCACAGGTTCAGGGTTTCCCGATGAAATCGGGATTCAGGGTTAAGGACAAAGAAGGGATTGAGGACCCGAAATCGTCGTTAAAAATCCTCATTTTCCCAAGTAATTGCCAATTTAGTTCCAAATTTTGGATGAGGCCTGACAAAGCTGACGGTTTTCTCATAAATACGTAACCCAAATGCACTCCGTGGACGAAAATTGAACCTTGAACCCCTGAACCTTTGAACCCGTGAACGGTTACGAAAATGATTTATTGGACCGCTTTACGTCCCTTTTTATTTCGGTGTTGAAAAATTTTTCCGCCAAGCCGATTCGCGGGTCATTTGAGGTTGGTAGAAACCATTCTCCCCTTCCGACGCGATTCGCTGTCCCGGATGGGTGTATCGCAATTTTTTTTCTTGCAGTTCTTATACACACAAAGAGAGCCGTAAACAAGCAAAAAATAATTTTAGCCTATGTTAGGAGGAGGCGACGTACATGATGAGACCCTGTCGCGATTCAGATTTTCATGAAATCCTCGAAGTCATAAACGAGGGGGCTGCGGCGTCCTTGCCATGCGGATAGGCCGGCTGAAAGACAGGATGGGGCCGAGAGTGGTCGTATCCTTTTGCCCCCTGTTATTAGGCTTGGGCTGGTTCTTGTCCTCAAGGGCCGCCGCACTGCAGAAATTCTACCTATATCCATCTCACCATGGTATGGTGTAAGGCACTTGGAGCATTTTTCGGGCTTGTTGGGGCATAAAAAAAATCAAAGAGAAATGGAAAGTGCCACGTTATTATTTCGTGGACGTCACCACAGCCCTCTCAAAGGAATACGTGAAGGTCTGACGCAATGCGAGAAAGCAAGCGCCCTGAAATCATAAGAGTCACAGCAGCAATTCTTGCAAAGGATGGGAGAATACTCATTGCCAAAAGACGCGCTGACGACAGATTGGCCGACAAATGGGAGTTTGCCGGAGGTAAGATCGAAGAGAATGAGACCCCCGAAGAATGTTTGAAGAGAGAGCTGAAGGAAGAGTTTAATATTGAGGTTACCGTGGGTCAGTACATTGGATCCAGCACTTACCATTACGAACACGGCTTAATCGAGCTTCTGGCCTATCGGACATTTTGGGAGGACGGAAATATCTCCTTAAAAGACCATGATGATTTCAGGTGGGTTTCGGCGGACCAGCTGAGCGAATATGATTTTGCACCAGCGGATTTACCTTTTGTGGACAAGCTAAGGAGGGGTGACATTCAGCTTTGAAACATGGCCTGGAAGTCGGAGCTGTTATCACAAATCAGCAGCTGCAAAGCATCTTCAACCGCAGTCCACAAGACGGAATGAGACGGTCAAGAACGTTCATGATGTAAACGGTCCAGGGAAACCGCCTTTCGGGGAGCTCACCCTATCCCCGGAAGGCGTCAAAAATTTCTGGCAAATTTCTGCCGTGGACGCGCTAAAAAACGACGAATCTGCAGGAAAATAAAAAAGGGTCTCGAAAGCTCAAGACCCCTGATTTTACTGGTGCCGGAGGTCGGAATCGAACCGACACGGACTAAAAGTCCACTGGATTTTGAGTCCAGCGCGTCTACCAATTTCACCACTCCGGCGGTCACATCGGTTTCGCATTATAGAGAAATCGTGAAAACCCTGTCAATATCATATTGACAGCCCACCCCATGTTTGTTAGTTTTCAACTTAAAG
>JAWOGN010000208.1:0-16535 GCA_046496815.1 Desulfatiglandaceae bacterium | reverse complement strand
GCACGCGCAACCGAGGCATTTTCCACTGCCGTGTTGTAAAGGTTTCCATGGGGTTTCACGTGGCGAACTCGGGTCCCATTTACGGCGCAGAAGGCTTGCAACGCGCCGATTTGGTATATGATATAATTCCGGATTTCATCGGGTGAGCAATCCATGTTTCTGCGACCGAATCCCACCAGGTCGGGATATCCCGGGTGGGCGCCGATGCCGACGCCATAGTCAACCGCCATCTTTACCGTTTTGTCCATCACCATGGGATCACCGGCGTGCCACCCGCACGCGATGTTGGCTGAGGTAATGTATTGGATCACCTCCTCGTCCAGGCCGATTTTGTAGGCTCCAAAACTTTCTCCCATGTCGCAATTCAAATCGATTCTCATAAGGCCGCACCTCCGATTTTAATCCCTTTTTACGAAAGGGAGACTTGGAAAAGGATTGTATCGGTTTTTAGGGGGTTAAAGGATTTGGCTCAAGAATAACTTGGTTCTCTCGTGCGTGGGGTTGACGAAGAAATGTTCGGCGGTTCCCTCTTCGACGATTTGGCCTTCGTCCATGAAAATGACCCGGTCCGAGACCTCACGGGCAAATCCCATCTCATGGGTGACCACGGCCATGGTCATACCTTCACGGGCCAGCGTCTTCATGACGTCCAGCACTTCGCCGATCATTTCAGGATCGAGCGCTGAGGTGGCTTCATCGAACATCATGATTTTCGGGTGCATGGCCAGTGCCCGGGCAATGGCGACCCGTTGCTGTTGTCCCCCGGACAGCTGAGACGGGTAGCCCCGTTCTTTTGCCAAGATCCCGACTTTTTCAAGAAGGCCGCGCGCAACCTTTGTCGCCTCTTCTTTACTCCGTTTGCGAACCACCTGCTGGGCCAGGGTCACGTTTTCAAGGACCGTTTTGTGGGGGAATAGGTTGAAGAGTTGAAATACCATGCCGATTTCTTCTCGGATCTTGTTGATGTCTACTTTTTTGTCGTAAATATTGACACCATCGATAAGAATCTCACCGCTGTCGATGTCCTCAAGCCGGTTGAGGCATCTGAGAAACGTGCTTTTTCCGGATCCGCTGGGGCCGATAATAACCACCACTTCACCCTTTTCGATCCGCGTGGAGAAGTCAACGAGGGCCTTCACCTCCCTGCGGTCGGGTGTTTGAAAGGTCTTGTAAACGTTACGCGCTTCAATCACTGATGGCGAGCCTCCTTTCAATGTATTGGGTGGCCATGGAAAGCGTAAACGTCATGACCAAATAGAGGAAAGCCACTGTGAAGTATATCTCGAAGGCATGGTAAGTTCTGGCGACAGCTTGCTGACCCTGAAACATGAGATCGGCCAGGGCGACGACCGAAACCAGAGACGAGTCCTTCACCAGGGAGATAAACTGACCGGCCAGAGGCGGGATGATGCGCTTGAAGGCCTGGGGCAGAATAATATGTCGCATTGCCTCGGCGTAAGTCATGCCGAGCGATCGGGCTGCCTCCATTTGCCCCTTGTGGATGGACTGAATGCCGGCTCGCACGATCTCTCCCACATACGCGCCCGCGAAGATCGCCAACGCGGCCGTGCCGGCCGTAAATGCAGAAAGCCTCAGCAGAGACCCCACGAAAAAGTAGATGATATAGATTTGAACGAGGAGGGGGGTATTTCGGATGACTTCCACATAAGCCATCGAAATCCACCGTGTTACGGGCTCGCTGGAGAGTCTTGATATGCCGACAACCGTTCCGATGATGATGGCAAAAAAGATCGCAAAAACAGAGATTTTCAAGGTCAACACAAAGCCGATCATCAGGATGCCCATCCGCAGCCGAACCGTGGGATCATCAGCAGACTTTGCGCCCTTGTAAAACAGCATCTCCGGGATACTCTCCCAATGCCAAATGTAGGTGATTCCTCTTCGGGTGAAGAAGTAGTAGCTGCCTGCTGTGATGATTGCGAGAATGCCCAGGGTAATCAGTGAACGCCTGTTGAAAGTCAAACCCGGCCTCCTCCATCCAGGAAAAGGGGGATGCGACAGGGCGTCCCCCTTTTTCGTTTTTATTTCGTGCCCGACCGAAAAGTTTTCATTCAGACACTACTGCTGTTTCTTGGCCAACTCCTCTATATAGTCGACAAACCATTTCTGTTTCAGTTGGTCCCAGCGACCGTCGCCGCGAGTTTGCCTGAGAAAATTATTGAGCCAGTTGAGGAAGTCGGGGTCTCCCTTGCGGATTGCCCATGCCAGGGGCTCATAACCGATGGGATCGAAAAGTCCTACGGTTTTGTCTTTGTACATGGCGGCAAAGACACGGACCTGAGGTTCATCATAAATATAGGCGTCCGCGAGGCCGTTGGCCACCTGGAGCGCGCCCTCCGCCTCTGTCTTAAACAGCCGGCGGGTCGCCTTGGGCATCAGTCTTTCAGCGGTGAAGGCGCCTGTCACGCCCAGCTTGCTGGTGATGATTACCCCTTCTTTGTTGAGGTCTTTGTAGCTTTTGTATTTGTCTATGTCCTTCTTGTTGATGAGCAAGCATTGGCCGATGTAATAATAAGGTTCACAGAAGGTCACTTTCAGGTTCCGGCTCTGGAGAATGGTCATCCCCGACATGATGATATCAAATTTTCGCGTCATCAGGGCCGGGATGATTCCTTCCCAGGCCGTGTTGATGATCTTGACTTTCTTCTCTCCGCCGTCACCAAAAATGGCTTTTCCCATTTCATAGGCCATATCCACATCAAAGCCGACGATGTTGCCTTTTTCGTCCTGCATTTCAAAGGGCTGATACCCGGCTTCCATGCCGACCCGAAGTTCTCCGCGTTTCAGGATTTCTTCAAGGGCGGATGCCTTGGCGAGATCTTCCGTCGAGAACGCCATTGCGGCGCCGAAGGTAAAGGTCCCCACAAACACTACGGTCAAGAGTACGAACAATAGCTTTTTCATTTTGAGCGTTCCTCCTTTTTTAGATGAAAAACAGGCAAAAGTGTTGCGGCAGTGTTGCCGCTCACCCGGAGATAATTTTTTTATTGTCACCTCCTTTCTCTTCTTATTTGAACAAACGCGGAAAAACTCATTTTCTCCCCACAAGAACCACCGTTTTTTTGAGTATTTCCGGAAAGTTTACCAAATAATGAAGCGCCATGGCTCTTTTTCCAGCATGGTAATCGAGTTTATAAAGGAATCGGAAAGAATGTCAATAAGTTTGTTCAAAATAGTTTTATTGCAGCATCTCAATCGGTCACGGCGAAACCACGGGATTCCGGTCGAAGATCCCCCGTATTCATAAGGGATTTCACCGGGGTGACTTCAGTTTTCCACTATCCTCGCAGGAACGGTCGACTGAGACAGGTAGGCCCGCCACCGCCTTTGATGCTGATTTCCTTTCCTTCAAACTCGGACACCTCGACCTCGGCCTTTTCCAGCCTCGCCCGCGTTCGCGGGTTTCCTGCCGGCATGATGCACCGACGAGGCGCTACCGCAAGGACATTGCAACCCAAGGTATCGAATTCGGAATCCGGAACTTCGACGAGCGTAATGGAACGGGACAGCAAGGTCTCCCGAAACGGCACGGGCAAGAGCGGCGAGTAAACCAGGGCAAGGTCTGTGTCGATGGGGCTCAAGAACGACATGAGATGGAAGACATCATTGGGGCCCCGCCAGTGCGGCAAAGGAACGATAATCATTTCATCGATGCAGTCGCCCATTAATTCCCTCACCTGGCGAATCCCTTCGTCGTTGGTTCGGTATCCGCGAGCAATGGCCGGCGTATGTTCATCGAGCCAGGCGACATCGCCGCCTTCGACCCGCCCGGATCCCGTAACGGCCCCACGGATCGGGACGCCCAACGCCCGAAATGCCGCTTCCTGAGCGCTTGGTTCATTCCGTCGTTCGACCTTCCCCATATTGCAGAGAATGATGCCCTTGTTGCATACGATGGAAGCATCCCGCGTGTAGAGGGAATCGAGGCCCACGTCTTTTCGCCCGGGAAGGAAATGAAGCTCAATGTCGAATCCCTCGAGAAGCTCGACCCAGCGGTCATACTCATCCATGGCTCGCGAGAAATCGGGTCGCCCCAGATAGTTGAGCTTCCGCCACTGTCGATCGATGGCCGCCTCGCTTTCAAAAGCATCTCTTGGATGCTTGAGAAGAAGGCGCTTCACGGGGCTCACGTCCGATTGGCCGAGTGTACCGGTTTTTTGTGCCGTTTGTCTCATGGTCAATGCTTTGTGTCAGCAAGATCCCCCGGCCCACAGGTGGCAGGAGATGAAGTCAGTCGTCCATCAATTGGTAAGCTCACTTCGGTGCGTTGATTCGGTTGCCTCACCGACAGAACGATTCGAGGAAGGCGCCTGTTCCGTGCTCTGAAGCATACGAGCGGCAATTTCCTTAAGTAATTTGGCCGCCGCCATTGCGGTGATCCCCAGTGGATCCCGTTGGGGGTTGAACTCAACAATATCCGCGCCCACCAACGGCGCGTGCAGACCCTGGATCAGTCTTATGACATCGCGTGTCGACAACCCACCCGGTTCGTGATGTGACACGCCGGGCGCAAAGGCGGGGTCGAGGACGTCCATGTCGAGTGAAAGATAAACAGGCCCTTTGAAATCCAATGTTAAATCAGGGCCCCATTCTGCCATGTTCGTGACTTCAACACCGTATTTTTTTACCTGCATTCGTTGATGCGGATTCATGGTCCGAATTCCGATCTGCACCAAGCGAACTGCAAGCTTCTCTTCCATGATCCTGGCGAACGGGCAGGCATTGGAAAAAGGATTCCCCTCGAACTTTTCATAGAGGTCGGGGTGGGCATCAAGATGTAGGATATTGAGGTGTGTGTATTTTTTCCCGTAGGCCCTCAGAATCGGGTATGTGACCGCGTGGTCTCCCCCGAGTGACAGAACGTAGGCACCGCAATCGAGTAATTCGGCAATGGCATCCTCTATTTGCCGGAAAGCAGCTGCCCCCCCGGCGAGTTCAAGATCGCCCAGATCAACGAAAAGGGGTTCTGCGCTGAGGTCCGTCCCGTCCTCAGCACTCATATTGGAGGAACCTGCCGTCAAAACTTCTCGAATGCGGGTGGGTGCCGATGCCGGTCCTCGCATGAAGGATGAATTTTCATCCGAGGGCACACCGACCACCGTGACTGTCCCGGGTGGCTGCTTTGGTGATAGTCTTTGAAAGTTCATGCGTAGAGAGTTCTCAAGAAGGGTGACTCCTGCCTTTCAATGCCCGCACAGAAGCAGCAGTAAGATGATCGATGATTTCATGAGTCGGCGATTAAATACCAGAAAGCCGGTATGTAGGCAAGGAAAATCAAAGTGTCATCACACGGAATGAGATCAGCAAAACCTTATTGCCGCTCGACCGGGCGGATAAGAAGCACCCTGTGAAGAATAGCCCAACCTGCGAGGAACGGGTCGGTAACGCGCTCACGCAAGAGATGCGAGATATCGAAGCGGGGGGGGGACCGGAGGCTCAGGGTTTTCTATTTTCATCGGCGATTTCATCCCGCGGATGAATGGTCAGGCGATCCCCCGGGTGGATGGGGCGGGTTAAATCGAGACGGTTCCATATCATGAGCGAGGCAATGGGCACGTTGAATCTGTCGGCAATCGATGACAGGTTGTCGCCTTTTTTAACAATATAGATTCTCTCTTTTCGGGCCGCCAAAAATGCTTTCTCAAGTGTTCGATATCGCTCTCGAAATCCCGATGAAGCGCCTTCGGGAATGCGGAGGGTGTGATTCCCCGCAGGCAGATGGTGCCCGCGAATTTCGGGATTTAGATCCTTTATCACTTTAAACCCGGTGTTTGCAGCCTCAGCGACGATCCGAATCGGTATTTCCTCAAAGCAGTCGAACCGAACCTCATCAAAAGCAAGCGGGGAATAGAAATCCGCCTCACCGAGTTCAAACCCATATTTCTCAGGATCGGATAAAATGAGCTTCACCGATAGAATCCGGAAGACGAAACGCTGGGTTTCGAGCGGCAGGTAGAGGTGATAATAGTCGCTGGTTTTTTGCTCGAGGATCTCCGCCATCAGGCCTTCTTCGCCCATATTGTACGCAGCAACCGCAAGGCTCCAGGAGCGAAATTTCTCGTGAAGATCTTTGAAAAAGGCGATAGCCGCCTGAGTCGAGGCGAAAATACTGCGGCGCTCATCGACTCGCTCGTTGATGACAAGTCCGTACTTCCGACCGGTATCCGGCAGAAACTGCCAAAAACCGATTGCCCCTTTCGCTGAGCCTGCGTGGCGCCGAAGCGCACTTTCCGCAATGGCTACAAATTTCAGGTCATCCGGCAGACCGCTTTGCTTCAACATTTTTTCAATATGGGGAAGGTATCGACGCGAGCGCTTGAGCCACAGGATTACCTGGGGGCGGTCCCATAAAGAAAGCAGAATCTCTTTTTCAAATCGTTCCCGAACATCTTCGATTTCCAACGGCACCCGTTCACCACAAAATTCCGCGGATTTAACGGCGCTGATTGATGAAGTCAGAGAAGGAAACCCTGGCGGTTGGAAAGGTGCGCCGTGTGCGGTTGCGGCGAACAAGAGCCCTGAAACAAAAAATATAAAGAACCTGGTTCTTCTCATGCCGTTTCCTTTGCAGCGGGACATTCGTCTTTATTTCGGATTCACGGAAAAGTAAACCCGGATGAACTCTTTGACTTGGCCCGTTATCGCATCCCGGATCGTTGTCAGCTTGGGGGTTATTCCGATAATCCCCCCCGTAGACCAGGTCGCAGCATCCGATATCTCGATCGGATTTCTCACCGGGTAGACGGTCTGTTTGAGGGAAATGCTGACACTGTAAATGTATTCCTCGGTTTCTTGGAGCTTCAAAATATTGGCGTTCACATAAAGGTAGGGACTTCCCTCGGTATCGAACCATTCCTTATTGGAGAGTGTTCTGATTCCGGCCACGCGAATTTGTGATGCGACGTCCGCCCGAATTTGTTCAGCGGTCAGATCATGTTGTTCAATCAGCGGATCGAGTCGTTCTACGGAAACAAAAACGCCGTTGAGACCCCGAAATGATTCCTGTTGTATGGAATGAGATCCGGCCGCCGACAGCGGCGTGAGTGCCAGAAAGGCAAATACAGTGATCTTTAGGTAAATAAGATGCTTTCTGCTTGTCATATTGCAGCCCCCTTGTTTTGCATGGTCCTTCTCCAAACCGAAATGCCCTTGGACCTCCGCGCGAGACAGCGCGCTGAATTGACACTCAGGGCATCGTATTCCTCGTGCAGCCATCCTTGCGTCATTGTCATCTAAGAATCAAAACTACAACGAAGCCCGATTACCGGTCAAGGGATTTGATGGCGTGAATGGGCCGGCGGTCGGTGGGGTCTTTGTCATGCATAAATCTCTAGCAAGACGCCGGCTTCGGTTTCTCGAAGTCTTCGGAAAATTGGAGCCTGAAAATAAGTTGAAATTGATGACCGCAATGATAATATAACCCCGCATACCATGAATCAGTTTGGTGAGTTCAAGGCTTTGAACGCAAATCGAAGTCGGAGGGGATTCTGATGCCCAAACTCATTGCCGTCGAAGGATCATCGAAAGATCTGAGCTTTGAAATCGGAAACGGGACCGTCTTTATTGGAAGATCATCGACAAACGATATTCAGATTAAGGACAGCACGATTTCAAGGAAGCAATTGAAAATCTTCACAATCGGAAACAAGTTGTTTGTTGAAGACCTGAAAAGCACCAACGGCACGCTGATCAACAACGAGTTCATCACACCGGGTGAGGGCTTTGAGATCGGGGAAGGGGATCGGATCTCAATGGGAACCACCGTCCTGAAATTGGTTGAGGTTTCTGCGAAAGCCCCGCTTGACGTCAAGGATGTCCCGGCGCCTCAATTCGGCTTTGATGCCGGGACGACAGAGCAACCGCCTTCTGATCGGAGGAGGCAGGCGCCCAAAAACCTGGAGCTCATTTCGAAGGTTTCGGAGCTTCTGAGACAATCTTTGAGTTCGAACGATATGCTGGAAAAAACGCTTGAATACCTCATGGACGCCCTTCCTCGAATCGATCGGGCGGCTGTTCTGCTGTATGACACTGAAAAGAGGGACATCAAGGAAGTCATTTCCAAATCGAGGAATGATCCATGGGACGAAGCGGTGCGGTATAGCCGAAGTATCGTGGGCAGCGTGTTGGAGACGGCCAAGGCGGTGAGGATGTCCAATACGGACTATGAAGCGCCCGATGATTTCTCGGAAAGCATGCACGACATGAAAATCAGGTCTGCCATGTGTGTCCCCATAATCAGTAAGTCGGAAATGAGGGGGGCCATCTATGTGGATTCAATTCAAAGGCCCTACGGGTTTCGAAAGGAGGATCTGATGTTGCTCAACAGCCTCAGCGGACCCATGGCGGTTGCCATTGAAAATGAAATGCTTGCCTCAAAGTGTGAAAAGTCCGTCTCCCGCTGAGATCTGAAAACATCATTTATCGTCGATTTTTTCCAACTCCAGCTCTAATTCCGTTTCTTCTATTCCTTTGGAGCTTTTCTCTCCCTTTGTGTCGATGACCAGGGTCACTTTCTCAGCGTCATCAAGGTTGCCTGCCTTTTCCGGTCCCCGGTTTGAAGATGCGATCTCGTCGAGCGCCAAATCCTCAAGATCGATACCCAATTCCTCCTCATCCAGCGTGCCGTCCATGATGGCTTCTTTATCAGGCCCGTCATGTGAGTAGGAAAAATCGTCCAGATTCACAGTCGGTTCCTCTCCTTCGTCGTCTCCAGGCAGTGCCACCGTCAGGTCCGGGTCCCGCTGCAACAGGCTCTCCGGTCCCCGGGTTTTTTCTCCGCCGTCCTCCTCAAATTCGAGTCCGGACAAGGGCTCCAGGGTTTCAATCTCCTCTTCAGCCTTATTCGAAAGATCCTCCTCCGTCAGATCAGCCGCCGCGATCGTTACATCCGATTCTTCGAGCTCGAGGCCGAAATCAAAATTCCGACCCTCACTGAATATTGCCTCCTCCGATCGGCCCGTTTCTCCGAGAAGTGACCCCAACAGGTACGGAGGGGAAGGCTTGTAGTCGGGAAGGTTCATGCGTTGCTGTTCTGAAGAAATATTTTTGTTACATTTGGGGCAGACCTGATTGTAGTCAAAACTGATATAGTTACATTTTGGGCATTTCATTTTCCGACTCCTCGTTTGACGGAATCCCACGCTTCCCAATACTTACAACTCATAAAATTTTATCATACTGAATGCCTAAATAAAAGCCTCAAAAAAACTTCTTTGAAGCGATGTCGGCGTCAATGAGAGAAGGCGCCATATTATCCTAAATTTTCAAGGTTCATCTAGGAGGCTGTCCGAGAATGGCTATTTTCCCCAATCTCTGTGTCAGGTTCAAATTATAATCCTCGAAATACTTAAATGTATTCCTGTGGTTATAATTTTCGCCTTCCTTGATCTTGAAAAAAATTCCTCATTCTCGGACAGTCTCCTAGGTAAATACCCGGGTCATAAGGGGAATGGCGACAAAGGCTCCCAGTGAACTTCCGATGTTTGTGAACACCACGATCAGCAATATGCGCGTGATCTTATTTCTCCAGAACCCCTTGACGGAAAGGATATCTGCGGGAAGATTTTCAAAATCCTTCACCTTCGGCTTTCCCAAAAAGGCCTCCACCAGCCCGGCGACCCAGCCGGCGGCAATCATGGGATTCAGTGAGGTGAGGGGTGATGCAAGGACCGCCGACAAAACAGTGAGCGGGTGCGCCAAGGCGATGGCGGCTCCCAGACCCGCAAGGATTCCATTGGCCAGGACCCACCATTTGATCATGTGCGTACCGGCGGATGCCCCGGCGAAGAAAAAACCCAACACAATCAGCCCGACCACCAGGGATGGAATTCCCCATTTCAAATAAAAAAGGAGTTTGCCTTTGGGAGGGAGCGCTTCCAGGGCCGCCAGGTCCACCGACTGATGCCAATACCTTTGAATGCCGGGGACGTGTCCGGCTCCCACCACCGCAACGATTCTTTTGCCGGGAGCGGTTCTGATTTTGTGGGTGAGGTATTGATCCCGTTCGTCAATGAGGACGCGCTGGAGTTCAGGCAAGGTTTCGCCCATTTCCAGCAGGAGTGTTTCAAGCACATCCCTTTGTTTCATCTTTTCGATATCTTCTTCTTTCAGATCCTCCACATCCCCCACCGACATAATGAATTGCGCGACCAACTTAATTTTCGTCCAGAGTCCCATCAGGCGCCATGTTCTTGACAGCGTGGTACGGATGTCTCTGTCCGCCAGATGGATGTTCGCCCCTGCTGCTTCTGCCGCTTCAATCGCACGCATCATTTCTTCTCCCGGTTTGACTCCCAGTTTTTCTCCGATTTTTTTCTGAAACGACGTGAGCATGAGATTTGACAGGAGAAGAAACACCTTTTTTTCTTTAATCACTTTGATGAGATCGGTGTTTTGCCACCGGTTTTTTTGTGTAATGGCCTGATATCTTGATTGACAAAGCTCGATGCACACGGTATCGGGCCTTGCTTCCTCAATGACACTTACGACTTGCTCCGCACTTTCCCTTGACACGTGGGCCGTGCCCACGAGGGTGATCTCTTTGTCTTCGAAGCTCAGGGTGTATTTATTGTCATTGTCCGTCATGGGCTATCCGTGTATACTTCGAATTCACCAGTGGAACCAAATCCCATGTTTCAGGCGATGGGGTTTGGATCCTATTTGCTCCGCTCCCGGCCAAGTGCCCCGATCGAATCGGCGCTTGCCGCAGCAACGGCTCGATGCGCTGATCCCAGTCGCCCTGTGAAATGCGTTTGCGCTGCACTTTGAAAAATGGGCTTTTCAGGGAAGCCGGAAGGCCCCAAGGCATCGAGCGATTTCCTTCTTGAAACCCAGTCAGGTTTTGGCTCATAGCACAGTCGGTTTGTAATTGATAGCCTTTTCAAATACAAATCCATTTTTTTGAAGTTGACGCTTTATCGGCAAGGGTCCCAGTGCGGCGAATAACGTCGGGGTCCGGGTAACCAAAAATGAAGAAGATCGGTGCGATACAAGCGCTCCTGATGGAGGGCGTGAAGACGGGGGTTTACCCGGGAGCGGTGCTCCTGGTCGCCCGGAAAGGCACCATCGTTTTCCACGGAACGGCTGGAAATGGTTCAATGCTCCCAAAGGGCTCGCCGATTCACAAAGATACCATTTTCGATCTGGCTTCTCTTACCAAGCCACTGGCTACGACGCTGGCCCTTATGAAACTGGTAAGTGACGAGACTGTCCAACTCGACCAGTCTCTGGCGGAGCTTTTGAAACAAAGGGTACCGACCGAAAAGGAGAAGGTAACGTTGCGCCATTTACTGAGCCATTCTGCGGGATTCCCCGACTGGAAGCCGTTTTATCTTAAGCTTATCCGATACGAACCCGGGAAGAGAAAGGAAATATTGCGGCAATGGATCCTTGAAGAATCGCTGGTTTTTCCGCCGGGAAGGGAGTGTGTTTACAGCGATCTGGGTTTTATCATTCTGGAGTGGGTGATTGAGAAGATCTCACAATCCAAGATGCATCAATTTCTTGAGCGAAATTTTTATGCGCCGCTTTCTTTGACGCGGACCTTTCTATGCGGAACGGAATCCTTCAACCGATATGAAACAGCCCAGTATGCCGCAACCGAAAACTGTCCATGGCGGAACCGGCTCATCCAGGGAGAGGTGCATGATGAGAACGCCTTTTCGGTCGGCGGTTATTCCGGTCACGCCGGACTGTTCGGCACGGCCCATGAAGTTTACAGCCTGGTGGAACTCCTGAGGGCGCATTACGGCGGAGAGAGGGCGGATTACATCAAACCGCACGTCGTCAGGTCGTTTTTCGAGCGTCAAGATATTGGGGAGGGGGCATCCCGGGCGTTGGGATGGGATACGCCGTCTCCTGGTTCAAGTTCAGGAAAATACTTCTCAAAAAACAGCGTCGGCCATTTGGGATTCACGGGAACGTCCGTATGGATGGATCTGGACACGGATGTGATCGTGATATTGCTTACGAACCGCGTGCATCCGACGAGGCAAAATGAAAAGATAAGGGCCTTTCGTCCAAGGCTCCATGATACCGTCATGGAAACTGCGGGAATGGACGAAATTGATAGGCAGGAGGGAGTATTTGATGGGAGAGATTAAAAGCACGCTGGATATTATCCTGGAAAAGACCCGGGGTCTGACCATGACGGATCAAGAAAAGAAGACGTTTCAAAAGAAAGAGATTGAGGGAAAGGCGCGCGGATTGTTGCAAAAGTTTCTGGACGGCCTCATTGACTTGAAGGAATTGGGTCAGGAAATCGAAGGCTTGGATGAACCGCGGCAAATTTTGATGAGAGAAGCGCTCAGGCGTCAAGGCCTGGGCTGCGTGAACCCGGAGGCAGACAATACCCGGGTTTTTGACCTGCTCGAAGCAGCCGTCGGTCTAGAAACCGCCCCGATTCGAAAGCTCCTATCCGAATTTCGTGAAGAATTGGAGCGAATGCGGAACGATCGCGAAAAGAAGCTTTTGGAGACCTTGGCGGAGAGAGGAATTTCAGGCAGTGCAATCATCCCGAACGTAGACGCCGATCCGGAATGGATCGAATATGTGGCAGAAATGAGACGGAAGCTGAACGCACGCATAGACGGCGCTGTTCCGGAGACCTAAGGGGTTTCCTGTTGTCTTGTGGTTTGTTGGTGCGTCTGCTTTCTTTCTTGCTGTGGAAAGGGACTCAATCTTTTCTGCGGCAGAGCGTTTCAGCGAAGGGTTTTCTCCCGGCACGCGTTTGATTCGGAATCAAGGTCGGACAGGAGCTTTTCAAGGTTTAATCCGTATTTGGTTGCGATATCCTTGAGTGAATCGAAGAGGGCTTTACAACATAGACACACACCGGCCTTTTCATCGTATGCCTTGAAGACGGACTCGGTCTGTCGGTATTGTGAAATGACTTCCAGAATCGTCATTTCCGGGCGGATGAACACTTTCTTGTCATACATACGGATTATCCCGGGGTTGAGCGGTCCCCATTCGAATTCATTCCGAATTGGGTGTCGGTTCGGCGTCGTGAAATAAGGCGACGGCCCGCATTCCACCCATGCTTTTTGAGCGTCACCGGATCAGATATTGATCACTTTATCGGCCAGCTGCATGGCGGTTACGATATCCAGCATATTGGTGGTTTCGCCGACCTGCTTTTTGTCCAGCAGATCAAAATGAGTGAGACAGGTGCCGCAGACCAGAATTTGAAGGCCCTCTGCCTTGTAGTCTTTAAGCACCGGCAGAATTTCCGACCCCTCGATCGTCAGCTTGACCCCGTTGTTCACAAAAACAAGACGCCAAAGTTCATCACCCATTTCCTTGAGTGTTTTCACGAAACTCGTCATGAGTTTTCGCCCCAGGACGTCATCGCCGTACCCCATCCGATCCGTGGCAATCATGACCATAATCTTTTTCTTCTCTTTTTCAAACCGTTCAGCAACAGGCGCTTTATGGCTCACTTCTTTTTGCCGCTTACCGGTAATATGAAAGTCGTTTCCTTCCTGCTCAACCGCCACTTCAAGATTTTGCGATTCCATAAAACGGGAGACATTCTGCTTTGAGGCTTCATTGTCCACCACCACCTTGATGATGTCGAGGTGATTCTTTTCCATTGCTTCTTTTGTCTGCAAAACGGGGGCAGGGCAGGCCAGCCCCCGGCAGTCGAGTTGTTTTAACATCAATGTCCTCTTCATTTTCATACTTTACCACCTAACCGATGGCCGTAATTAAACCGGCTTCTTTTCGAACGACCGGCAGTTTAGGAATCCACCACTATTTTTCCATCCGGTTCGGAGACGACATGCCCGATAATGGCCGCTTCTTTCATTCCGCTTTCCTGCAATTCAGAGCACAAATCCTCGGCACTTTCATTCTCCACGCTTATGAGCAAGCCCCCCGATGTCTGGGGGTCGAAAAGAACGTCTTGCAAGATGCGATCGACGGAGGACGAAAAATCGACCATGCACTCACGAAATTCTCGGTTCTTGTAGGCTCCCGCCGGGACAAGGCCCATTCCGGCATAATCGAGGGTCTTGGGAATTATGGGGATGCTTCGGCTATGAAGCCGGATCCCCAATGGGGAGTCTACAATCATCTCCGCGATATGCCCAAGAAGACCAAAACCCGTGATATCCGTGCAGGCATGGACAGGGTAGCTGTCCATAATTTCGGCCGCATCCCGGTTGAGGGTCGCCATGATATGGGTGACGATTTCCGTTATTTCCGGGGAGGCCAGACCGCCTTTGATCGCTGTGTTGATGATGCCGGTTCCCAAGGGTTTGGTGAGTATCAGACGATCACCGATCTTCAGATCCTTTTTAGTCAGTATGCGATCCGGATGAACGAAACCGGTGACGGACAGACCGTACTTCAATTCGCTGTCCTCGACGCTGTGTCCTCCCATCAGAACCGCGCCGGCCTCTTTTATCTTATCCACCCCGCCCTCGATAATCCGACGGAGGATTGACAGGTCCATATCCTTGAGAGGGAAAGCCACCAGATTCATCGCGGTCTTCGGGATTCCGCCCATGGCATAGACATCACTGAAGGCATTTGCCGCTGCAATCTGGCCGAACCAGTACGGGTCATCCACAATGGGCGTAAAGAAATCTACGGTCTGGATGATGGCCAGATCCGCCGAGACTTTGTAAACTCCGGCGTCGTCCGCACGATCCAATCCTACAAGCACGTTCGAATCCGTTGGGAATTCCATTCCGCACAAGGCCCTGTCCAGGTCCCCTGGGGGTAGTTTAGACGCTCACCCGGAGCCTTTCACCGTTTCGGTAAGTCGCAGTTTACTTTCAGTTGCCATGGTCTCTCTCTCGGATATTCAATGCCCCAACACACCATTTTTTAAGCGCTAAATTTAAAAAATATTTTGATTGAACCGATTTGTCAAACTGGAAAACCCGATAGTAAACCCGGCCGCTAGCGGAAAAACCGATAGCTGTTCGGCACGGGCATAAATTGGGCCGTTCGGGACGCGCAACGGTCAGTGTAGAATTTCTGAGCACAAAAAAATTCGCTGCTCAGTCCGGTTGGCTCATTTTCCGGACCTTGAGGCGCACATCATCTTCGAGATGGCTTTCTCCCACAACTTTCCCACCGTTGTGAGCGATGACTTTCCTTATTTTTTCCAGCTTGTATTTTTCGAGGATGAATTCGAAAGATTCACCTCTGGGCATCATTCGGAGACATAAACTTACGTCCAGATAGGCTTTTCAGCAGTCACCCCGATAATCCATCAGTTTATCCATAATTATTCCTTTTCGTTTTCTTGAGCAGAGATTCGGATAAAGTCGAGAATCGCTTGAGATAGCGGCGAAGCAATCCGTCTTCGATCTCTAATGAGATAAAAGTGCCGAAACATGCGAATGCCTTTGACTCTCAGCGCCTTTATGACCCCGCTCTTGAGTTCCGTGTCCACCGCCCTCCAAGATAGGACGGATATCCCCAGGCCCGCCTTTATGCCTTCCTTAACGGCCGTTGAGGTTCCAAAGTGAGCGACGACTTTCAGCGAATCGGTGTCCTCGGACCCGGATAACCGTAAATGCCCCTCCATCGCGTTTAAGGTCCCGGATCCGGTTTGTCTCAGAATAAAAGGCTCCCTGAAAAGTTCCTTTTTGGAGACCTCCTTTTTTTTCGCCCAGCGATGCTGAGCCGGAATCGCTACCACCAACTCATCCCTCCAGAGTCGATGACACATGAGACTTTTGTGCGCACTTTTTGAACCGATTACGCCCAGCTCCAGATTCCCTTCCAAAACGCGGCGCTCAATGGCATTGGAGCCGGCAATGGCCAGACTCACGGTAATCGATGGGTGTGTATGACGAAACCTACCGATGACCGTCGGAAGAATATACTCCCCGGGAATTGTACTGCCACCGATATGAACCTCACCCTTTTTCACGCCGAGGAATTCCTGAATTTCCAGGCGTGCCGTATTTTTCATCTCCAACAACAGCACGCTATGCTTGTAAAGAAGCTCCCCCGCTTTGGTCGGAACCACCTGCCGGCCCAGACGATCCAATAACTTCGTCCTGACCATATCCTCTAAGGTTGCGATTCTTTCGCTGACGGAAGCCTGGGCAAGGGAAACAGCCGCCGCGGCCTTTGAGAAACTTCCCAGTTCAACGACGTTGCGGAAGACCTCCAACTGGCGAAGTTCGAAATCAACAGACGGTATTGGATTGGAAACGGATTTTTTCATGCGATAATCCAGCGTCGTGGATTGTGGGTTCCGGGAATACTTGGGTAGAAAGGCTAAAGGGACAAAAAGATCAGCACTCCGTGCGCCTTATGCCGAATGCCCTTCGCCTTATCACAAATACCCAAACCATGTTTTTTCCACATCGTTGAAATTGCTGTTCACCCGGTCGCGCCCGGAGATGATGTCTCCGTGTCCCGGCAACAGATAATCAACCTCAAGATGGGAGATTCTCTTGATGCTGTCTTTTAGAAGCCCTCCGTCGCCTCCGGGCAGATCCGTCCGACCCAAACCCTGCTTGAAGATCAGATCCCCCGTAAAAAGGGCC
>JAWOGN010000166.1:0-9325 GCA_046496815.1 Desulfatiglandaceae bacterium | reverse complement strand
TCCTCGAAAACATTTACGCTCCCGAGTATTACTATCAACGGCTGAAGACCTTTTTGCGGGAATACAAAGCACCGAGTATCAAGCCCTCCATAGACTTTCAGCACATCCTGGCGTTCTTTCGTTCCACCTTTTACCTCGGCATTATCGGCAAGGAACGCATCCATTACTGGAAGCTGCTGGTATGGACACGCCTCCGCCGTCCAAAATTGTTTCCGCTGGCCATTACGCTCGCAATTTACGGCCACCATTTCCGGAAGATCTACGAGCGAAACCTCCTCTAGGAGGCTGTCCGAGAACGGCTATTTTGCCCTATCTCTACGTCGAAGTGCGCGTTACGCGTCCGGCCACCAAGCCTCACTCCGGAATTTCGCCTCAAGGCAGAGAAGAAATGGGATTTTCCGCCGGTCTCATCAGGGTATCGGTCGGCATCGAAGCAACGGAGGATCTTATCGAGGATTTTGCGCACGCATGGAAGGGGTAAGCGCCCGGGAATGATTTTTTTCCGTCAGATTTTTTCCAGGGTGGTGTACGCCAGGTGTAAGAGCTTGCGGCCGGCGTTTCTGAAGAGTACTTCCACCTTATCATCTGCGATCAGTTTTGAAACGATACCGGGACCAAACGCGGGATGCTTGACCTTGTCCCCTTGGGATAAACCGGAAGATGTGGTTTCATTGCGCTGAAAACCGAACGATTTGCTGCTTTGCCGCCCGATGCCGGGAAAGGCCTTCGAAATTCCGGCGGATTCACGACATATGACGCCTTCCGGAAGCCCCTGAATAAAGGATGACATCCCTTCTCTACACCCACTGTCTCCCCACTGCCATGACGGAACAGACTCCTGGCCGGGATAGCACAGGATCAGCTCATCTTTGGCCCGGGTGGCCGCCACGTACATGAGACGACGTTCTTCTTCGAGGGCTGGAGGGTTGCCGTAGGCCCTGAAAGGTGGAAATCGTCCCTCCATGACCCAAATGACAAATACCACCGGCCACTCAAGACCCTTCGCAGAGTGGACCGTCGACAGGATAAGCGGTTCCCCTCTCTTTTCCGGTTCGAGGTCTGCGGAACTGGTCGGCGGGTCCAAAACCAGGTCATCCAGAAAGCTTCTCAATTTCTTGTAACGACCGGCCATGGGAATAAGCTGTTCCAGTTCCCTCTGGCGTCTCGGGTAATCGTCAAATTTTTCCTTCAAAATCGGGTCATAATACTCCATGACCGCTTCCACCGCGTGTTTCGGATCTCCATTTTTGGACACCAAACGTGCGAGAAGCTCGGCAAGGGACTTCAACCGGCTGTTTTCTCTACCTGCGGCGGGCCATTCCCAGAGTCGATCGGGAGAAACTTGATTTGCTTTCATCCATTGGATGATGGCCTGGCTTTTTCCTTGGCCGACATTTTTTACGAGCCGTAGGATGCGAACCCAGCTCACGGCCTCGTCTTTGTTGACAACCACCCTCAGGTGCGCAAGAAAATCCTTGATATGGGCGGATTCCAGAAACTTAAAGCCGCCATACTTCACGTAATGTATCCCTTGACGGGTCAATTCCGCTTCCAACTCGAAAGAATGGTATCCTGCACGGAACAGGACCGCAAAGTCGGTGATGGATCGGCCCCGTTGAAGCCCGTCTTTGATGCAGCGGCAGATAAACATCGCCTGCTCCGGTTCGGTTCTCGTATCAACGATCTTGGGTTTTTCCCCCCCCTTGCGTTGAGTGAAAAGGCATTTGGTGTATTTTTCCTCCGCCTGCTCCATCAAGGCATTTGTCATGGTGAGGATGGGCTGTACGGAGCGGTAATTTTCCTCCAGCTTAATCGTTTCGGCCTCGGGAAACTGCTGCGGAAAATCGAACATATTTCTGTAATTGGCGCCCCTGAAGGAGTAGATGGCTTGCGAATCGTCTCCCACGACCATGATGTTTCGATGGTCATACGCCAACCCCTTGACGATATCCGCCTGGATGGCATTGGTATCCTGATATTCGTCCACCATTACAAAATGGTATTGCTGATTCAGATTTCTGCGGACGTCATCGTTCTCCACCAGAAGATTCCGCAGGCAGAGGATCAAGTCGTCATAATCCATCATTTGGTGGGTCTTTTTGTACGCCGCATAGCGTACGCCCAGTTTTGTAATCTGCGGCAGAAACTCGAGAAACTGCCCGTATTCCTCCATCATCAATCGATCTACCGGTTGCTGAAGGTTGGCGGCTTTGCTCAAGATGCTCGCAAGGGTCCCTCGTTTGGGAAATCTGGGCGTGCCTTTGGGCAAACCGAGCTCAGGCACAAGGGATCGAATAACCTCCTCCATATCCGACCGATCCAGAATAGTGAATGTCGTAGCATATCCCAGAAGGTCTGCATGACTTCGTAGCACGCGGTGAGCGAGGGAATGAAACGTGCCGCCGGAAACGAATCTACACCGTTCATCTGAAAGACCGGCCGCCCTTTCCAACATTTCCTTTGCAGCTTTTCTGGTAAAGGTGAGGAGCAAAATGGACTCCGGTGAGACTCCCGTCTCAACGAGCCTTGCCACGCGATAGACCAACGTGCGGGTTTTGCCGCTGCCGGCGCCTGCGATCACCAGAACCGGCCCTGCGGTCGTCATGACGGCTTTCAATTGAGCCGGATTCAGAAAACGTGTGTAATCGATCATATTCGTCAAAGTCTCACTTCCACGGGTACGGTTTAAATCAATTCCTGATCAGTCACTTTGAGCCAACGCGCGTGGGGCGGTTAAGACTCCAAGCCTGCAAACACTTCCTTTTAACGATTCGGAATTATTGTACTTCACCGAAACAAAAACATGATACCGGCCGCGATGATAGCCATCAACAAAAAGATGAGGGCTACCGGGATCAAAAGGGCGATCGTAATTCTCAGATAAGAGGTTTCATGAATCTGACGCAAGCCAATGATTTGGACAACGAGTTGCCAGATCCACCCGATCACACCGCCGACAAATGGGATCAAACTCCATATCTGGGCGGCCTGAGAGTAGGATACAACCCTCAGTGTGGCCTCAAACCCATTTCGACCGCCTCTGACGATCCACAGTAACAGGTGAATAACGGCACTGGAGAGACATATCCAAAAGATCCAAAAAATCGGCGTAAACACCGTAATGATCAGATAGATGACGCCGAAGGTAAATTGGCCGATAATGTACGCTTCGGAAAAAAGCGTAAATCTTGACCAAATCAAGAATTGCCAGAAAAGACCCACCATGGTTCCCATGGAACCGACGAGTATGCCAAACGCGAGTGGGTCGGCGATTCCACTTTGAAATGTCAACCTTTTGAAAAGGGTTTCAGGGGAAAAAAGGACTGTTTTGAAGGTGTGATAGATCGCTTGCCATAAACCCAGCTCGGAACGGTTTTCCCAGGGTGCACCGCTTCGTTCGTATCGACTTTGAGGATCATCTTCAAAGGTGTCAAAACCTGTTTTACGTTCAATCCCCCGGGAGACCGGGCGCCCGCTTTCGTTCAACGAAGAGAGCTCAAACCGCTGATGACACCGAGGGCAGGTCGCCCATTTCGCTCCCACAGGTATCTTTTCCCTCGGGACTTTTCTGGAATAGGTGCAATACGGGCATGTGAGCTGTATGCTCATTGTGTTTTTCCTTTTTCCGCTTGGATGCGCCGCGTGAGGACCTTTTTTTCAGACCATCGTTTGAGCCGACCCACCAACCCTTTCGCGGGCGCTCTTTCAAGCACCTCACATTTAAAGGCCAGCCCTTTTTGGGTGGTTAAAGCCGTCTGTAAACACCATTTTTTGTCAGGGCATTCAAGGCAATCAGCAGGCACTTCCCTGAGCCCCTCTTTCCCCATGGGGAAGACCGCATCCAGATTTCCAAAGCAATCTTTATATGATACCATCAACGCACGTTCATTGTTTAATCGGAGGGTTCGCGAGCAAGTTACTCCTCCGGTGAACTTCGTACCGGAGTTTGGCGTAACCGATATCACAATCCGGGCATTTTGTAAAACAGCGCCACCCGTTTGCCGAATTTCCTCATGGGGTGAATGGTGAAGCCGCCCTGCCGAATTGCATAGTATTGGGAGATCCGGCCATTTGACAATCGCTTGGATTCGCCTAAAGGGTCTGATTGAAGCTTTTTCCTGGGGAGAAAGACACATCAATTGAGACGGTTTTGCCGGCTTCCGTCCTCCCAGGTGACGGCTCATAATCTTGATCCAGTCGGACCAAAAGTAAAGACTGTGATACGGTCGCAGGACGCTCTGCCTCACCCCCCATCCCGCTGAGGGGGGGGTCAACGCGGTAAATTGATTCGAATTTTTTTGTTTTTCAAATCGTAAAATGCTAAATGAGGTTTATCCAAACGGGAGGGTATTCGATGGAAATCACCACGGTAAAAGATTTGATGGTGCCGCTTGAAGAGTATGTCACTGTTTCCGAAGAAGCGACCTTGTTTGAGGCGGTCATGGCCCTGGAGAAGGCTCAGGAGCACCTTGACCGTAAACGGTATCATTACCTGCATCGGGCGGTATTGGTATACGACAAGAACAAGAAAATTGTCGGCAAAGTCAGCCAGCTGGATGCCTTGCGCGCCCTTGAGCCGAAATACGGGGCACTGCATGATGATGAATCATTGTCTCGTACCGGCTTTAGTCCCCAATTTCTGAAATCCATGCTGGAGAAGTACGCTCTCTGGGATAAGCCGCTCAAGGACGTCTGCGGTAAGGCTGCCAAGCTGAAAGTGAAAACATTTATGTATGCGCCCACCGAGGGTGAATACATCCAGGAAAGCGCCTCCCTGGAAGCGGCAATGCACCTGTTGGTCATGGGCCGTCATCAATCGCTTCTGGTGAACAGGGGCGATGATATCGTGGGGATATTGCGGCTTACGGATGTGTTCATGGAGATTTTTCGGCTGATGAGAATTTGCGAACTCTGAAACCAGGTTTGTCGTCCCGGAGGAAAGGAGGGCTTTCGAGCATGAGCCACGACATCGAGCATGACGCAGACGGCGGGGGACTCCTGTCCAACAAAATTTTATGGATCTGCATTGGCGTGGTGATTTTCGTTTTGATCGGGTTTGTTTTGCCTACGCCTCAGAGTGTAGTGGATACGGTGGAAAAATACGGTTTTGCCGAAAAGCTCATGGAATGGGAAGTGGCGCAGAATTCGACTGAAGCCGCGCACAAAACCATGGTGGTGCTTGGCATCATTCCCATGGCGGTTATTTTTTTCGCCACGGAAGCGATTCCCATCGGGCTGACCGGTATTTTGATGCCCATCCTGGCTTACTTCCTTCACCTGCTTCCGCGGAGCATGATCGGCAAAACGTTTGCCGGAGATGCGCCCATGTTTTTACTGGGAGTTCTCGCCATGGGTGTGGCTGTTGTGGATGTCGGCTTGCACAAACGTCTGGCCACATGGCTGCTCGGTTGGACCAAGGGATTTTTGGTCCCCATCTTCGTACTTTGTATCAGCATGTCGATCGTGGGATCTTTCATATCCGCGCATGCCATGTGTGCCTTTATGACACCGGTGATGATGGCGGTTTATTACGGGTCGGTGGCAGCCAACAGCAAGACCGGGGAACTTAAGCATGATCCGGATTTGGCGAAGTTTCTCCTATTTTCGCTTTGCTATGCCTTGAATGTCGGCGGGGTGGGATCCCCGGCTGCAGGGGGCCGGAACGTGATCATGATGGGCTTCTGGAGTGAATATGGGGTCCCCATGGACTTCTTCACGTGGATGAAATATGGGCTCCCCATCGTGCCGATTCTGGGCGTCCTTGTGGCAATTTACATGTTGATCCTGTTTAGCCGGAAAATCAAGACCAAAGACCTTACCCCGGGGCTCGCGGCCATTAAGGAAGAGACTCAAAAGATGGGGAAAATGACCTATGCGGAGTATGTCACCTTCGGGATGCTGCTCCTGATCCTATTCCTGTGGATTGTTGGAGGCGAAGAACTGGGTTTGGGGGGGCCCTCGCTCCTGGCGCTCCTTATTCCCGTCCTGTTTAAGACGACGGACTGGAGAAAGATCCTGGGGGGTATATCCTGGGATGCGTGGTTCATGTACTGCGGTGCGTTGACGTTGGGCGCGTTGCTCAAGGAGAGCGGGGCGGCGCTGTGGCTGGCACAGACATTTCTGAAGATTCTCGGAACGGTCGGTATGAGCCAGGGCTTTGGTCTATGGGTGGGGCTTTCCGGTCTTTCCGGTTTAATGACGAACTTTATGTCTGATGCTGGAACAACAGCACTTCTCGGGCCCATCGTCATTCCCATGGGAATCATGACCGGCGTTGCCGGGGAACCGTGGGCAGTGGGTCTTGCCGTGGCCTTTGCGACCTCTTTTGCGCATTTTCTTATCGTCGGTACGCCGAACAATGCGATCGTTTACGGATTGGGCATTTACCCGGATACGGGCGAGCGAGCGATTCACCCGATGGACTTCCTGAAATACGGTTTTCTGCTCTGGGTGATATGCATGCTGGTGGTGTGGGTCATTGGATTCCTGGTGATCTATAACATCGTGGGGTTTCCTGACGGGATCCTTGAGACCGCCAGGGGGGTTATGGAAAGCGGCGCCAAATAGGGAGCCATTCACATTTTCTTATTTTGGGATTTATGTCATGCAGCCTGCGCTTGTTTTTTCCCTTTATACAAGACCGGCTGCATTGACAAGCTGTCGAATTGTTGAGCCATTGGGACATTATTTTGGAACCGTTTGAGGAGGAGGAAAACGGCTATGGCCGCACCATTCGTAATGTTAGTAGATGATGAATCGGCGTTTGTGGAAACCATGACCAAGCGTCTGGAAAAAAGAAACCTCAAGGTGATTGCTGCGTTGAGCGGGGATGAGGCGTTGGAGACGCTGAGCAAAAACCGGAACCTGGATGTAATCATTCTGGATGTCAAGATGCCCAGGTCAAGAAAGCACTTTCGACCCACTGCCTCGAGTAGCGAGTCTCTGAAACTCAGATGGGTCGCCCATCCGGCAATGATGTGAAATAGCCGTTTATGTGTTCGGAAAAATGTGAAATCGCGAATCGAAGCCTTCCTTACCCAAATCCGTGAACACCTTTCCAACTTAACCTGTCGGATTTTCTTTGTGTTTCCTATCAGGGATATCCGGCAGCGCTTCCCCTTTCCGCTACTGGGAGCTTTCAATGCGCTAAATTCATAGAAAATAGATGTGTTGAAGGTGGATGATGAAGCGCAATTTCGGGCGACTACCGTGAAATTACTGAACAGGCGGGGATTTCAAACCATCCTGGCTGAAAGCGGTGAAGCGGCCATCGATAAACTCAGCGAGTCTCCCGATGTGGTAATTTTGGACGTAAAGATGCCGGGGATGGACGGTCATCAGGCTTTAAAGGAAATCAAGAAGCGGTCCTCGGACCTTCCGGTGATCATGCTGACCGGGCACGGTGCGATGCCTTCCGCGAGGGAAGCCCTCGTTGAGGGGCATTCGATTATCTTGCAAAGCCTTGTGACATGGATCTTCTGGCCGTCAAGATAACGGAGGCCTATCGGCATGGAAAAAAGGCCGGCCCTTATGAAGAGAAAAGCGTTATGGAGGTAATGATCCCCATTGAAGAATACACCACTTTGAAGGGAGACCAAACCGTTAGAGAAGCCGTATCCAAGTTAAAAGAGTCTTTTATCTCGAGACTGTCCACAAGCCGAATTATGGAAACGGGGCACCGGTCTATTCTTATTCTTGATGACAGCGGCAAGATGCAGGGGATTCTCGCTCTCACGGATTTATTGGAAGGGATTATGCCTGCCTATCTCCATGCGCCGAAGCCGTCCATGGCGGACAGCATCCAATATTCGCCTATGTTTTGGAAGGGAATGTTCACCCGAGAGATTTTGGGATTGGCCAAGAAGAAAGTCAGAGAAATCATGTCTCCGGCACCCCTGAAAATAAAGGGTGAGTCGAATCTTATGGAAGCTGCCGGAGTGATGACCGAAAATCGGGTGAGACGACTGGCCGTTGTCAGATCCGGGGAATAGATCGGCATCATCCGGGAGCAGGACCTGTTTTTTGAAATGGAAAAGATATTGAGAGGGTGAATCGGAAGCAAGCACAATGAGGCGTGGGAATTTCATGACAAATCTGGTAACCTTTTTTTATGTTCACAATAGTGTTTGCATGAGGTTGATAGGAATGGTGATCCCCGTGTCCTCAAGCGTTTATTTGAGCCTCACGGAGCGGGTGTCGAAATTGATCTAAATTTTTTTTAAAGTCGTCGCCGACATGAGAGGAGGTGCTGCATCATGGATGTAAAAGCGAAGGGAGTCGAATCCGTATACATGGAAAAGCGGGTCTTTTATCCGCCCAAGGAGTTCGTGGAGAAGGCCTACGTAAAGACCATGGAAGAATATGAAACGATGTGGGAACGTTCCATCAAGGATCCGCAAGGGTTCTGGGGTGAAATGGCCGAGGAACACATCGACTGGTTCAAGAAATGGGACGGTCCGGTCGAGGAATATAGCTTCAAGGATGATATCTATCTGCGCTATTTCGCGGGGGGGAAGCTGAATGTCACGTACAACTGTCTGGATCGTCATCTGAAGACATGGAGGAAGAACAAAGCGGCACTCATTTTTCAGGGGGAGCCTCTTGAGGAGTCAAAGACATACACCTATCAGCAGCTTCATCGGGAGGTCTGTAAATTTGCCAATGTCCTCAAGAAATTCGGGGTCAAAAAGGGAGATCGCGTTGCGATCTACCTCCCCATGATTATGGAACTCCCTGTGGCGATGCTTGCCTGCGCGCGGATCGGCGCCATTCACAGCATCGTCTTTGGAGGGTTTAGTGCGGAGGCATTGAGGGATCGGATCCAGGACTGCAAGGCGGAGACACTCATTACCTGCAACTGGGCATACCGATCCGGCCGGGTGCTCCCCAGCAAGAAAAATGCCGATTTAGCCCTGGAGGAGTGCCCCAGCGTCAAACAGAGTATTGTCGTCAACCGGATCGACAAAGAGACCGAAATGAAAGCGGGCAGAGACCACTGGTGGCAAGAATTGATGGCGGATGCTTCGCCGTTTTGCGAACCGGAGGAAATGGATGCGGAAGATCCACTGTTTATCTTGTACACGAGCGGCAGCACCGGTAAACCAAAAGGGGTTCTCCACACGACTGCCGGGTACTTGCTCTACACCATGCTGACCCTAAAATATTGCTTTGACGTCAAGGATGATGATGTCTGGTGGTGCACGGCCGACATCGGCTGGGTCACGGGACACAGCTATATCGTCTATGGTCCTCTCGGCATAGGGGCCACATCCATCGTGTTCGAAAGCGTCCCGAACTACCCGGAACCGGACCGTTTTTGGGAAGT
>JAWOGN010000138.1:0-24187 GCA_046496815.1 Desulfatiglandaceae bacterium | reverse complement strand
ATGAAACGCCATTTCATGATAACCTCTGAGTACGTAACATGCGGTCATCCGGATAAACTCTGTGATCAGATCAGCGACGCCATTGTCGATCACTTCTTGATTCAGGACCCTTGCGCCCGCGTTCGTGCCGAGTGCGCCGTATCCAGTGCGATTGTCTTTATCGCTGCGCGATTCGCAACCAGTGCCAAAGTGGACATACCTCATGTGGCCAGGAAAGTTATCAAGCTCACCGGCTACAATGAGCCGAATTTCAACTCAAAATCCTGCAGTATCTTAACCGCACCACAAGGCTTTCCACCGGACAAAAAATACCTGTTCAACGAACATGCGCTTTCTGAGGAGGAAATCGAAAACATATCGGCAAAAAATCAGGTCACGGTTTTTGGGTTCGCATGCGATCAGACCCCTGAATTCATGCCCCTCGCCATACTAACCGCCAGAAAGCTCTCGCTAAGGCTGGATAATGTGCAGGTTCAGAAGACCTTGCCCTATCTTCTGCCCGATGGAAAAGTTCAGGTCGGCATTGAATACCGAAATCGGATGCCCTACCGTATTCACAGCATCAATATCAACGCAACTCAAAAGCACATTGAAGAACCGAAGGCCAAAACCCTGCGCACAGACATCATGGAAACGGTAATTAAACCGGTGTTTGAAAAGGAGACGATAAAGCCGGACAAGCGAACACGAATATTCATCAATCCTGATGGTCCCCTTATCGGAGGACCGGGTTACCATTCCGGCCTTACCGGCCGCAAAAACGGCGTCGATACCTATGGTGAATATTCTCGACACGGTGGACACGCTTTGAGCGGAAAGGACCCGCTGCGAATCGACAGAGTGGGCGCTTATGCGGCTCGCTATGCAGCCAAGAATGTGGTGGCGTCGGGCTTGGCAAAGGAATGTGAGGTGGCATTGAGCTTTTCCATCGGGTTGCCCAGGCCTGTGAGCATTCAGGTGGATACCTTTGGAACGGGCACACTGTCCAATCTCAAACTGACCGACCTCGTCGAAACACATTTCGACTTCCGTCTCGCGGGGATTTTAAGGCAATTTGACTTGCGGCGCTTGCCCGCGGCGTATCCCGGGGGATTCTACCAGGAGCTTGCCGCCCGGGGTCATTTCGGCCGGACAGACATTGAACTCCCGTGGGAAAAAACCGACAAAGCGGAACTTCTGGCTTCACAAGACGAAAATGCTTAATTTTTCAAAGTGGGGGCAGGTGGGAAGTATGGTATTGGAGGGACCGTATCTAAATCAGGATGGCCAGGAACGACAATCCGTTGGCCTCGAGAGCCCTGCCGATCGCCCAACCGAAAAGCGCTCTGCCGACAGCTTGGCCGGCTTTTGCGGCAGCGGTCTGCAAATGTTTTTCGTTTGACATCACCTGGGATTTATCGAGGTAGTCGTTCTCTTCAAAGATCGCAAGGATCTCCTCGGGCTGCCTGATACTGGTATCATAGTGAATGACCACACTGCCCGTAAGTTCATTTACAGCAGCATTTTCGATTCCATCAAGGTCCCGGAAAAGTCGTTCGACTTTTCGACAATGCCTTTTACTGGATTTGATTTTTGGGATTTTCACCCGCAATCTCCCTGGGACGTTATGGACGTAATAATTCATGTCTGTTGATCATCCTCCTCTCGAATTGCTAAAAAAGTCCTGCATTCGGGATAATTTCGGCATCTAAAGCGCATAAGGCCGGGCTCTCTCATATACACATGCATGGGCTGGCCGCAGCGCGGACAGGTCGGCCTTTCGACAGGGAGGGGGTATTTCCGTGCATCCGGAACAAATTGCCTGTTGCACATCAAGCACAGGTAACGTTGCTTTCCCGTGTGGGAATGACCATACTTGTAGACTGCGTCCGAATTGCATGTCGGGCATCTGATATCTCCTCTTTTCGGGTCTGATGGGATCAAACCAAGAATGCCCCGAATCTTCGATGTTCACAGACCCTCGTCTTGAAGATTGACCTGCCGACGCCCACCAAGGAAAAAATCCAATACTAAGGTCCATGTCAAAATATGATCAATTTTAAAGCTGGATTGTTAGAATAGTATTAGGAAAAAATTATATTTGTGTGTATTTATGACCTAACTATATATAAAGGACAATATTTTATATCAAAAGATAGAGCACGATCGATCATCCCAGGTCCAAAAAACCTTTTACTTGCCCGGAAGAAATTGATCTGTCTTCCTGAATCCTTAAAGCCGCCCGGCTTTTCTGTAAGGGCCACTGTATCTTTCCAATTCATCTTGATGTGCAGTATCTCTCTGCCTGCGTAACTTCCGGCTTACCTCTCAAGCAGAGCGGATTTCGAGTGCTTATCGAAGCCCGTATACTCCACCCTCAAATCTTTCATCTTTACGCACTCTTAATCAATCCCTCATCAATTCTTAATAGATTTGATCCAAGATTCATTTCATGATCAGGCGGCCATGGGCTTGCCAAGCGGTTTGCACTCCATCACCGCCTACGGGCCACGTTTTAAAACAGGTCTTTCAAACCCAAAACTTTAAGTATGGAAGGAGTCGAGCATGATGAAAAAAAAGATTACTGGAAAGTTTGTATTCAAGGTTTTCGTGGCATGTTTCGCTGCTGCCGTGTTTTTGCTCTCAGCATTTGTCACCCCGGCTTCCGCCAACACCCGTCTTTATGAAGGAAGCCCGGCCAAGTACATTTTGTTTTTCATTGGAGACGGTATGGGAATGCCCCAGCGCACCGCTGCTGAAATGTATGTGTCGGCACAGAATGGAGATAAACGGAAGCCCGTCCTCCTCATGGATGAATTCCCGGCACAGGGCGTCACCACCACATATGCCAACAACAGGTTCATAACCGGTTCGGCAGCTGCTGCGACGGCGCTTGCCTGCGGTGTCAAGACGAACATTAACTATATCGGCATGGATCCATACCTGAAGCCTGTTGAAAATGTAGCGGAAATGGCAAAGAAAAAAGGCATGAAGGTGGGCATCGTCTCCAGTGTTTCCATTGACCATGCAACCCCAGCCTGTTTTTACGCACACCAACCCACCCGCAAAATGTACCATGAGATCGATATGGACCTGGCGAAAAGCGACTTCGAATATTTCGCCGGAGGCGGTTTTAAGGATCCCACGGGCAAAAAGTCCCAGAACCCGCTGGGCGATGCGCTGCAAGTTGCGAAACAAAACGGCTACAGCATCGTAGACAATAAACAGGACTTCATGGCTTTGACGAAGGACTCGGGCAAGGTTATCGCCTACAACAAGCGTCTTCCCGATGGCCGGGCCCTTCCATACGATATGGATAATACCACCGAGGATATCACCCTTGCACAATTCACGAAGAAGGGGATCGATCTCCTGGAGAATCCACAGGGCTTCTTTTTGATGGTTGAAGGAGGAAAAATTGACTGGGCTTGCCATGCCAACGACGCCGTCGCTTCCATAAAGGACACGTTGGCCTTTGATGATGCCGTCCGGGTGGGATATGAGTTTTACAAGGCGCATCCGGAGGAAACGCTGATCGTCGTAACGGGTGACCATGAGTGCGGTGGTTTGACGCTTGGTTTTGCGGGCACTGCGTATGAATCCTATTTTGATATCCTAAAGCACCAGAAGGTCTCTTTCCAGGTTTTCACGGACACCGTCCTGGCTGAGTACAAAAAGACACATGCCGGGGAAGTCCGGTTTGAGGATATGATCCCGCTCCTGAAGGAGTACTTCGGGCTGGAAGTCGCAGGGGAAGGCCGATTGACGTTGAAGGACTACGAACTCAATGAACTCAGGATGGCCTTCATCCAAAGCATGTCCGGCGTGAAAATCAACCAAGGGACCGCCGACTTCCTCTTATATGGGGGATATGATCCCTTCACCATAAAAATCACGCACATTCTGAACCAAAAGGCGGGCCTCGGTTGGACATCCTACTCCCATACCGGTGTGCCCGTGACCACATCCGCGGTGGGTGTAGGAGCGGAAACATTCAGCGGTTATTATGACAATACCGATGTCGCCAAGAAAATCATGGCGATCATGGGTTTGGAGGCGGCCATGAAGCTGGCTGCAAACCTTTAATATCGATCTGGAAACAACAACAGGGAGGCTTCTCAAAGGAAAAGCCTCCCTCACTGCCTTTTTTATCGACGGATCATTTTGGAAGCCACGCCCCTTCGTTTTCGGGGGTTTTGACCTACCCCGTCTATTCTTTTGCCACTCCGAGTTTTGACCATGAAAATAATATGCTACCCATGCAAGCAAGATGCCGCCCTCATGGCGGTATTCTCTGTGCTTACGCTCCTGTTATGGTTTGTGCCCACGGGTTTCGAGGAACGCCTACCGGAGAATAGCATCCGATGTCGAGGCCGCATTATTGGAGTTGATGATGCCGAGGTCAGACAATTCGGCATCGTCAAGATCGGGACTCAGGATTTGACGGTGGAGATCCTTGACGGCCCTTTTGCTGGAAGAACCTTGCGAGCGGACAACGAGATCATCGGGAAGCTCGAATTCGACAAGGTTTACACGGCCGGTGACACCGCCTTGATGGTCTTGACGGTGAAAGCGGGTGAAATCGTATATGCCAACGCCCAAGATCATTTCCGTCTTCATATCGAGCTTGTGCTTTTGGTTTGCTTTGCACTGCTGCTGTTATTCTTTGCGGGGTGGACCGGCGCCAAGGCCCTTTTGTCGTTTATATTTTCGGCTTTTGCTATTTGGAAGATCCTGGTCCCACTGTTCTTGAAAAATTTTGATCCGATCCTTGTTTCCATCGGCGTCGTCACGATCCTCACAGCGACAATCATATTCCTCGTGGGTGGACTCACGCAGCGAGGATTGGTGGCATTTCTGGGCGCCTTTTTTGGAATCGTCACCACATGCGTTCTTGCGCTCACTTTCTCCGAGGGTTTTCACTTACACGGCGCAGTCAAGCCATTTTCCGAGACGCTTCTCTATTCCGGTTATCCCCATCTCAATCTGACGCGCATCTTTTTAGCGAGCATCTTTATGGCCTCTGCGGGGGCTGTGATGGACTTGGCCATGGACGTGGCTGCCAGCATGGATGAGGTCGTGGCGAGGAAGCCGGATATTTCCTTCAGAGAGCTCATGGGCTCAGGTTTCCGTGTCGGCAGAGCTGTTGTAGGCACCATGACGACCACGTTGCTGTTTGCCTACTCGGGAGGCTACATCACCTTGCTGATGGTGTTCATGGCACAAGGGGTGCCGCTCACAAACCTGTTCAACCTGAACTATGTGGCGGCTGAGATTCTAAACACGATCGTGGGAAGCTTCGGTCTGGTGACGGTAGCGCCTCTCACAGCCATTGCGGGAGCCTTCATCTATACGAAACGCCGGCATCGATCCGCGTTTTCGAGCACAGGCCTCAAAACTGATGAATAGCGTCGTCTTCTTCCGCTTTTGCGTTCCCCTTTCGATGCGTTTCCGGCAACCCGTGTCGGCCATCACCGGCATTGACAAATCTGAAGTACCCTTGCAGTTGTTTCAATGGTAGAGAGAAAAACTTGAGTTGTGGTTCCTATGGAGTGGCCTGCTTAATTGCGATAGTCTCAGGAGATTTGAAACAGCGGAATATCTGTCAATCAGCTACAGGCGCAGACAAAAGCCTGGATATTCGGCATTAGGCATGTAATGAAAACGATTGTTGACTTCCAAACACAATTCTAACAAACATAAAACTAAACTCTAATCGTATATCTTGATGAATGTTGCGTTTAGGCTGTTTTATTTCCCATATAAACCTAAATATTGTGCTTGAGTTGTCTTTGATGTACTATATATTGGGACTATGGCATAACGCAGTCGGAGAGTCAATTCCCGGTCTTTAAAACCGTAACAGCCTTTTCGAGCCCGTTGATCTCCAGAAATCAGGGCACGCGGAGGTTTCCTATCAAACCGACACTATAAAGGGAGGTGCATTATGAGACTACCGGTTTTGGGCACTGTAAGCCTGGGGAATGCCGTCACGCTCCGAAATGTTGCCATCGGCGCCGGTGTGGTTTTGCTGGCGCCTGCGGCCATTTCCCTCGTTGGGAGCATTATGAGGCCCATTGCGAAGGCTGCCATCAAGAGCAGTTTGATGGTTTATGAAAAGAGCAGGGAGATTGCGGCAGAGACCAAAGAGAGCATCGAAGACTTGACAGCTGAGGCAAGAGCCGAAATGACCGAGCACCATGAAGTCAAGGCTGCGATACCGAAGAAAGCAAAGGGTTAAACCCGCATCAAAGCGCCGCCCAGGCGCCGTTGAGACATACATCCCGATATATCACCCGTTGGCATGTGAAGTATGTCCTTGAAAGGGTGATTCAAGTCGATTTAAAGACTGGAATCAACCCGGCGAGTGAGAATCCGTGACACGCTAAGGAAATAAAGCATTCCAACGCCGAATAGTGGGAGGGCAACGAATCTACGAAACCCCATCTCTCGGAGGAGACATGGGGCTTCGTTTTCTTAATTCGTATTTCCCGGGCGTGTCAGGCTATGTTTCCTCGCGTTCGCGCGGTCCTCCCAATCGCCGGATTCCCGATAGGGCGTTGCAGGATCTTCCCTCAAAGCGTCGCTTCAGAGATCCCAGGAAAGAGCGTGCAGATGAAATTTACACATATCCATGCACGTGGGAAAAACCCCCAAGAAAGGAATGCCGCCGAAGCAGGCTGTGTGCTGAATATCGAGCTTGATAGGGAGTCCCATGAACGACTTGAGCGCCTGAGAGACAAGCTGCCAAAAACAGGTGACAGTCAGCTCATTGCGCTTTCGCTTCAGTCCCTCGAGGAAAAAATGGGCAGGATTATCAAAAGAAAAATGATCCGGAAAATCCGAGCCATGAAATCCGAGCGATAACGCCTGCGTCAAGAACCCCTAGATCAGAGCTAAAAATGGCCAAGATAAGAAAGAGAAGGATTCGCTGGGATGCTTCGAGTTCGACTGATACAGTAAGCTTCAAGGTATACTGGGCTGTGGGGGGAAAGGTGAATTATGATTCCGATTGTGTGAAAGTGGGCATGTGCAAAGAGATTATCTTGCCGGATGCCATTCCCTCGTTTCCGGTTACTCAAGGTAAAATCGAAATCGGTGTGACCGCCGTTAATGAAATTGGAAATGAATCTGATATGGTAACACTCTCAGTTCCTTTCCAATTCAGTGTTCCGGAATCTCCAAAAAATCTTGTAATGGAAAATTTGGAAACCTTTTATGTATCGGACCCTTCAGTGCCCTTTCCGGGCGAGATTCCCGGGAATCGAACCGAATAGCTGAAGATCCCTGTCACTTACGCCTGTGGCTTTAATGCCGTGCCGCATAAACAGGATAAACCCCTTCAAAAGGTGGCCATACGCCCTGCAGTCCTTTTGGCTGACACTTGCTGTTTTCCTGTTCTGGTATGAAATGCGCTCGGCTTCGGTCGCTTCTTTGTCTGCAAAGTAAATAATATCGAAATAGTCTTTATTTCGGATCGCTTCGATAAACTGCTTCAGATCACAAGATGTCGAAATCATTGTTTCCCCTTTTTGCGTCTTGCACATTGGTATCATTTAGACATAACTGCCCCTGACCCGTTCAGATCATGTCGATAGTGAGGGCACATAAGATCTCCGAGCGAAGAAAAACAGGCCCAAATCATCGGGGCGCATTTTTTCAAATTCAAAGGCATCCCTTATTTTTACCTTACCAGATTGAACAGGCAAATCTGAGACAAATTTTCATTTTTTGCCTAGAGAAACCTGCCGGAGAGAAACTACTTGCTTTTTGTGAGGGTGTCAAATAGAAATGAAGTAGGCGTCCATACCTTTGACCGGTCCGCTCTTCGGGCAAAGAGGTGTGAAATGATCATCAGCCTGGTAAACCGAAAGGGAGGCGTTGGGAAGAGTACCATCGCAATCAATCTCTGCGCGAGCATACCGCGAAGGAACTACAATGCACTGCTGATTGATACAGACCCGCAGGGAAGTGCGCTTCAGTGGCAGTCCATAGAAAATAATATCGCTTTCGATGTGAAATCCCATCCCATGCCTCTAACCCACAAAGATATCGACAGGTACTCAGAAGGCTATGATCATGTCGTGATAGATTCACCGCCGGCTCTGGGAGACATCATTCGGTCTGTGCTGGAGGTCTCTGACCTTGCAATCATGCCTATAGGGCCGAGCCCTTTGGACATTTGGGCCAGCAATGAGACGGCCGCCCTCATAAACGAAGTCCGGAAGCGAAACCGCCACCTCAGGGCCGGACTGCTCATCTGCCGAAAAATCCCCAGGACCCGAATTGGTCGGGAAGCCAGGGAGGCGATGGAAATCTATGAATTGGGCATATTTGAAACCGAGATTTCACAACGAATTGCCTATGTGCAGTCCCTCATTTCCGGTGTTTCCGTTTTGCAATACGCTCCGAATAGCGAGGCCTCCAATGAAATTCAAAACCTCTGTGAAGAAATCTTCACATGAGCCCCTTTTCGGCATTCATAAAAGCGAACCATTCCCCGGCAGGAATGTGGAAGCCAACGCAACGTGCGGAAGAAATGCCATCCATCCGTGTCCGAAGGATGCGGCAACTTTCGCTTTTTCCTAAGGGAGCATTCAAATGGCAAAGACGAGAGCCCTGAAGGATGCCGCCAGAGACCCCCTGGCCGGAAAGGAAAACTGGGCGTATCAAACAAATCGCAAAGAGCCGAAGCAGACTTCAAACGGCTTGGCAATTATCGGGGCTTTTATCCTGGGGTTAGCCGGGGGCATTATTCTGCGGCACTTCCTGAAAATTCGGCTATAGTTCCCTCCCCCGACGTCCATTTCCCGCATTCGTTAAGCACACGAATTCCAGCAATATTGAGAACATATAATCCCCCAAGAGCCGGATTTAAATATCAGGGTTGATGTTCTGATTTTCACCGACTGCAGCTTGTCTCATGTCGCTTTTCGCTATCAAAAACCACGCATTCGTTTAAAATCAGGGGGTCTCCGACCATCAAACAGGCTACAAACTCGATAGTATTTCATGTCATCAAACCACAGGCGAAAGTACTCCCCATCATCTTTCATCCTCTTGACGAAATCCACCGGACTGGAGAATAACTGAAGGAGTGGTCCGAAGAGTTCGGATGGATCCCGAAAACACTCCCAATCACATTGACGGCAAGAAGGTGTATCCGCTAACACAGCCCTATCTAAGTTCCAATACTTACCTAGATTTTCCTTACCCCGGTATCCACAGGGGTAAGTGTCGCCACCCCGGGAGTCGATGAAGAAAAAATCAATTCCCCCGCGGCAGGAATACGAAGCTTCATGATCACCCCCATACCACCTGCAAAGCGCATAGAGAGAACTTCGCGGAGACACGATCCGTATCTGAGATCGAAATTCCGATATGGTATCAAGAAGGGCCTTATACAGGAAGACCCTTTCAGGTTCGCTGAACCGCACCAGATGATCTGCCGAGGTTGCGCCGTAAACCGGTCTCAAGCCATGAGATTCGGAGCCGGCATCGATGCTCATGGGATAGCAGTTACTGGCAATGGTGAATCCCGACTCTATGATAAATCGACTGAACGCCTTGAAGGCCTTTCGAAATGCATGATAGAAAGCCTGGGGGTAGTCCTCAGGCGGTGTTGTCGGGTCCCTTCCCAATGTTTCCGTCACCTTCCCCAGGATTTTTCTGTTGATACCCAGATTTGCGGCAGGATAGATGCCGTGTGCGTGAAAAATGGGTAACGCCTTTTGAATACCGTGAATGACGCCTGGGAATCCTCGCATCTTTTCATGAACAGAGGGGATGGCTGAATCAATGCTGATCCAGAAATTTCGCAGAGGGGTTGACGCCAGCCTCTCTGCAAGTCTCTCAATTTTTGATTGAAACAGAGGGGCTTTGGCATCGGCGAAGATAAAGCCGTTTGTGCCCGTACGAATATTGGGTATGCCCGCGCGTCCTGCATAATTTATGAGTTGAATCAGTTCATTCAAAAACAGCAACGGCTCACCGCCGGTGAATGATACGATTTTGATGCCGTTTTTCGCGGCGGCATCCAGGATTCTTTTCGCGTCATCCACGGACAAACTGGAACGGGGAAAAATTTCGGTCTTCCGCATACCACATTGCGGGCAGACGGCATTGCAACGATCGGTCAACTGGATCACAAGCTGCCCGGGAATCTTTTTTTGTAGAAGCATTCCCGCCGTCTTCGTAAGACCTTTGAGAGTGACGACTTGATTCATTGACCGATGATTCAGCTTATCTCCCTTTCACAGCAAGCGCGTGCTCCTGATAGCTATCCCAGAGCTGAATATAGGCGGATTCAAAAGAGCGACTCTCCATATATTCCCGGGCATGCCGTTTCATGTCTGCCAGCAGTGCCGGATGGTCTGCCAACTTGAGGACGGCCTGGATAAAAAGGTCGGTTCTTGCGGGGACGACAAAGCCTGTTCTGTCAGGAACCAAATTTTCCTTGGGCCCCCCTTCGTCGGTAACGATGACCGGCAGGCCCGAGGCTTGTGCTTCCAGCACGACATTGCCGAACGTGTCCGTAGTTGAGGGAAATACAAAAAGATCGCTTGATGCATAGGCCTGGGCCAAGCCCTCACCGGATAGAAATCCTGTAAATGTTGCCGGTAAACCGCTCAGGACCGCTTGCATTTCGGCGAGGTAAGGCCCGTCACCGACCACGATGAGCCGAATGTCAGAACGCTGGACCGCGAGCTGCTTGAAAGCTTCGACGAGAAAGGGCATGTTTTTCTCTTTGGACACACGGCCCACATAGAGGAGTTTGAGTTCTTCCGTGTCCAATCCGAATCGATTCCTGAAAAACCCGTTGCGTTTTGAAGGATGAAAATGGTCCAGATCGATACCCCGCGGGTAAAAGACTATTTTTTCTTTCCTGATGCCCTTCTCCTCCAGCTCTCGGCCCGTGGCCATGGATGGCACGTACACCACATCCATCTGATTGTAGTACCAGATGGAGAATTTCCACATGAGTTCTTCCATGGCGGAATCTTCTGTGAGAAAACTGGCATATTGGGGTAGCGCCGTATGGTAGGTTCCAAAAATGGGTAACTTTAGAATTCGCGCTATGGCAAGCGCAGCCAGTCCGATCGGCCCCGGGGTTGCGCTGTGAATTTGGGTGAAGTTTTCTGTGTAGCAATATTCCAGCATTCTCAGGAAAGGCGGATAGTAAAGTTTTATGTCCGGGTATTCCGGCAACTCAAAAGTGCCGATGGGGCTGAAGTTGATCACCTGCGGGCGCTGCTGTTCGGGGCCGCAGGTGATAATCTCTTGCATTTTGTGATTCCGTAAGGCCATCTCAGTCTGCATTTGCAAGGTTTTCGCCACGCCGTTCACATCGTAGTAGGTGTCGGTGAAATGGGCGATCTTCAATTCTTCTGTTTTGGGAGGCCGTTGACCATCCCCGATGATGTCCAGACACTGTCGACAGAAGTTACGATCCTTGGTAAAAAGGGTAAAGGCAACGAAGTAAGGGGCAAGCATGGTGTACAAGGAACCGGCGGAACCCAAAACGTGGAAAACGTCGAAAAGATTCCCACCGCGCAGACTTTCCAAAAAGCTGTCGGCGAACCGGTGCAGAATTCTCTCAGAGACCTGATTGAGAAAATGAAACCATATGCGCTCATTTTTCCAGGGCTTCCCCTCGCATTGATTGATCAAGGCATGCATGGTTTCATCGGAGAGAATAATCTCCCGTCCTTCTTTCTGAAGAAATTGTATCATGTTGGTCTGCTTGGACGCAGAAGCCGTGGATTTTCTCCTCTGGCGCAGCGCATTTCGAAATCGATCCAGAAGCCCCGCTTCTTCCGGAAAAGGGACAAGCGCATGATCCAAGAAGTGCAGGGTAAGATCTTTGTGCAAATAGCGCTCCAAACTGAAACGGCTCTTGTAGAACTGGTAGGCGACGCTGTAAATGGTATGAGCCATGGCCTTGGGATTGGATGCCTTTCCACCCACCTTCAACCGGTTTTGACGGATGCCTTTAAGGAAATCCCGCAAACATAAAGCTCCTTCCACTTCTGTAAAGCAGCCCCCGATATTCAGTGAGGCATGGTCGTCTGAGCCGCTGATGAGGGCTTTTTCCCATGGCCTTGGGTGAAATGGCTCCAGATCGTACTTGTTTGAAAGCTGTTCGAGTTTCTCCTTCGTGAGGTCTTGCAGGATCTGCCGAAGAATGTCGTTCTGGAAGTGGTCTCGGGACCCGTTTATCTCGAAGTTTTTGAACAGAACCAGTGCCTTTTCCAGGTGGCCCAAGGTAAGTTTGTCGTTGACCGGATAAAGGGGGTGGGCCAGCGCATGGATGATGCCTTTCCTGTTCAAATATCGAACCAGGTCAAAGACGTTTTCCCGCAATCGGATGATCTCCTCATGATGTCTCTCCGTGATGTCGTAGGCGAGAACATGGAGTTTGCATCCATCATCCGGGAAATAGGTCGTAATCTCCTCGCTGATGAACGTATCGTTCAGATGGGCGATGTCCAAACTTCCGGCCAAAGAGTTATGATCGGTGATCGTTACCAAATCCATGCCGTTCGCCTTTGCCAGAGAGTAAAGACTCAGCGGTTCGGTATAACTCTCGGAACAGCCGATTTTGCGCAGGATCCACTCCGAAGGTCTCCGGGAGTACTTTGAATGCACATGAAGATCGGCCTTCAGTGATTTTTGATTCATGATTTTACTTTCCTCCAGATCCGGTTTTTGATAGAAGATCATGCCACAAGAACGGCTTCGCCCGCCCTGACTTTCTCGCCCGGCCTCACCCTGACCTGCATGCAGTCTTTCCAAGTGATGACCACATCCACCTGAGATCCTATGCGTATCATTCCAAAGGTTTTTCCTTTCCATACATGTTCGCCCTCCTGAATAAAGGAGTCTATTCCCCTCACGCTGCCTCCGGCGATTTGGATCACATGACAGACGATGGATTCAGACTTGAAATATCCACTGATCCTGGTGATGGTACGCTCATTATCCAGGATGTGCGGGCTGTTTTCATAGATCGGAAATCGTTTCGCCACAGAACGCCAATGCATGGAAGTCATGTGATGGTTTTTCAGCCGGGCAGGATAGTGCTTAATGAAGTCCACGTTTCCTGAAATGGGTGCCCGGTTGTAATGCACATCAAACGGGCTCATAAAGATGCCGATAATAAGTTTCATCTCATGGAGCTCGGTTCGCACGATGTCCGAGACGTTCATGTGTTTTTGCCTTTTCACAGAGATAATCGGCCTATCCGGGGGCACACGTTCCACGTAAACGATGGTACCATCTGCAGGACTCACAATGCTTTCTCCTCCCGGAGTATGCCGCCTTGGGTTTCTGAAAAACCAAACATAGCGCCAGAACATGTACCCGAAGGTGATGAAAAAAATCGCTATGAGGAAGAATGAGCTCAATGTTCGGCTGTCAGGTATTTCCATGCATCATCTTTGAGGATCCGGATTATGGCCACTCCCGAGGAAAAGGGAAAATCCAGGATCTCAAAGCATTCCTTTTCCTGCTTGATAAGCTTTAGCCATCGCTTGACACCGGCGTTTCGCACCATCTCCCGGATGTAGATATTGGTATCATGAAGAAAGATATAGGAATTCCGTTTGGTGTGCTCCAGCGTTCCTGAAAAGTCATATCTGACATTCTTGTAGGAATGGTTGCCGTCCACAAATGCGATATCGATTTTGGGAAGGCCCACGGCCTTGAATCCGGCGAAGAATTCTTCACTCGTGAGCTTGTAGTGGGTGATGATCTCATCGACCCCAAAGAGCCTGAAGCGCTCGGCGACCTCTTCAGGCTTGTCCCAGGTACCGCGCCCACCGAATGTCTTCCAGGGTCCGTGTTTCAGCACATCAAAGGAAGGATCCACGAAAGTTAGCATGCCTTGGCCGTTGTCCTTCAGTCCCAAAGCCAGACATATCACGCTGAAACCGAATCCGGAGCCGATAACAAGCACGTGGTTCGGCCGAATGGCCCTGACAATGCCATAATAGAGGAACCCAAATCCCAGATTGAAGCTTTCCGGTTTCTCGTTATGCCCGAATGGCTTTGCATGTTGAAATATTTCCCTGATCACTTCCGTATTTAAACTGAAGCCTTGCAAAACGCCCACCTCAACAAATGAAATTTGTCATATTTTCGGTCAAAATTGTTTCGATTGGATTACGAATTCACTAAATGTTGATTAAAATCAACTGCACCCGGACTCGCTAAGGCCGTCATGCCGGACCCGTTCCGGCATCCAGGGACCTAACGATTTGAAAAAAGACTGGATTCCGGGTCAGGCCCGGAATGACAAGTCGATCCGCGACAACACAAATTTTTCTTCGCCTAAAGTCTAAGGGTTTCCACCATCCCCGAAAGGAACACTAAATTCTGCCGAAGCGAGAGGTTGGACCTGAGGTAGACCGATGGAAGCGGCAGCGCTTCTTATGAGCTTTTAACCGGAAGTTAACATAACCCTAATCTTAATGGGGTCTACTTGCCGTATGAATTGCCCCATCGGCAACCTTGGGAAGCGCCGAATAACCGGCGGAATGCATGAGGCGGGTGAACGCTGGGTTTTGAGTCCCCCCCGGCTCCCAAACCTGCCTCTGCAATCCCAAGCTCCCTTTCCAAAATTCCATTTTCAAAAGCATCCGTGCAAAGCCGCTCGCATGCGACCTCAGGCCTTGATTCCAAGAACTTTGATCCTGGTGGATCCACCGTATGGAGAACACAGGAGCCTTTTTCCAAAAGGTGCGGCCCGCTGTGCGGAGTTGCTTACAGAAATCCAATCTTCGTTTCCCGTAACCGGAGGCCCGGAAATATGCCGAATACCTACGTGCTGGATACCAACGTGTTTTTACATGACCCCAAAGCCCTTTATGCATTTAAAGAAGCCCATGTAGTGATCCCTTTTTCGGTCATTGAGGAAATCGACAATCAGAAGAAGAATCAGAATGAAATCGGACGCAATGCGCGCATCGTTTCGCAGGAACTGGATAAGCTGCGCGCCGTGGGTCGGCTCTCTGAAGGGGTCAGCTTGCCGCATGGGGGTAGCTTGATTATTGAGCTCAACCATCAAGATGCCGTGAGTTTTCCACAGGGCTTAGACCCTCAGAAATATGACAATCGCATCCTTGCAGTTGCCTACAACCTCAGCAGAAAAAATCGCAACGCAGTTATATTGGTGACCAAGGATCTCAACCTGCGTATAAAGGCGGATGTTCTTGGAATTCGTTCCGAAGATTTCCATTCAGAGAATGTGGACTATGGCCGGCTATACACTGGTACCGAGGAACATCACATCTCCGGGGAGCAGTTGGACATTTTTTTTCGGGACGGGGCACTTCCCTGGCAAAACGGAAACACACCGTATCCCCACTGTTTTTTTGTCTTGAAGAATCCGAACACCACGTCACAGTCAGCCTTATCCCGGTATTTAGGAAATCGGTTAAGGCGACTCATAAATGAAAATAGCATGACATGGGGAATAAAGGCCCGCAACAAGGAACAAAAATTCGCCCTGGACCTGCTCCTGGATGATTCTGTTAAGATTGTGACCCTCGTAGGGAGGGCCGGGACAGGAAAAACGCTGCTGGCGCTTTCCGTTGGCCTCGACAAGGTTCTCCAGCAGGGCGCTTTCAGTCGACTTCTGATCACGCGTCCCGTCATCCCCATGGGAAACGACCTCGGATATTTGCCTGGATCGAAGGAGGAAAAATTGAGACCCTGGATGCAACCCATTTACGATAACCTCGAACTATTGTTCCTCAACGGACCGGAACCCTTCGGCGTTTTGGACGATCTGCTGGCTCGGGGCATCATCGAAATGGAGGCGCTCACCTTTATCAGAGGGAGGAGCATCCCAAATCAGTTTATTCTCTGTGATGAGGCACAGAATCTCTCACCCAATATGATAAAGACATTGATTACTCGGGTCGGTGAAGGAAGTAAGATCGTCTTCACAGGAGACCCGGATCAGATTGATCATCCTTACCTGGATGCAAGCAGCAATGGTCTGACTTACTTGGTGGAAAAAATGAAAGAGGAAATCATTGCAGGGCACATCACGCTGGTCAAAGGAGAGCGCTCGGAAGTGGCCGAACTCGGCGCCAAGCTGCTCTAAAAAATAAAATAGGAATAACGCTTGCATGCGCTTTTAGCTTTGGCATACCGAGCGCACGGATAAAAGATATGGGCCTCTTAGGCGCGCATTAATTGAGTGAATTGATGCGCCAGGCGGCAAAAGCGGTAAATGCTAAGGCGACACCAAATCCGAAAATGATAACCCCTGAAATCTTGGTTATGATTCTCAACTGTCTGGAATTGAATTTGAGCCGGAAACGACCCACAACACCTGCCAGTATGAACGACCATAAAGCCGACCCGCAGAAAACTCCCAAGGCCCATGCCGCTGTCGAGGTGTAGACGCCTTTCCACCCCTGAACCCCCATAGCGGCCAGTGCTGCCGTGAACACAACAATGGGCATGGGATTGGCCAACGCCATCAGAAATGTGGAGGAGAAGGCTCCAAAAAGACCTTTGGCCGGCGTCAGGGGCGACTCATGCTGCGGATCCTTCGTGAAAATCGTGACAGCCACCAGAATGAGGATCACAGCACCAAGCGACTGAATCCACGTTTGCCCTTGCCTCAAGAAAGCTGAAACCCAGCTGATGCTAAAACCGGCGACGGTGCAATAAAGCGCATCCACCGTGGAAGCTCCCAAGAGCGAAACAACCCCCGCAAGTCTGCCGTATATCAGAATTCGTCTTGCACACAGCAGACCAATGGGTCCCACAGGGACGCACAGAAAGAACCCGAGCGTGGCGCCCTTCATGAAGAGAATCGGTTCCATCTGTCTCCGCTTCTCCGAGTCCTATTTGCATCAACTTCCCTTCTCTATATGAAACTCAAACTGATCCAGAAGATCATTCATTTTGTCTAGGTACTTCTTGGGAATTTGGAGTCCTGCTCGATTTGCATTCGCCATCATTTCAATCATTTTGGTCAGGCGCTCCAATACATCTTTCAAATTCGGGTTCGTGATGTCCTTCAAAAAATAGTCGGCGATCTTGGTTCTATTCTTCATAGAGGCCATCCTTCCGTTTACCTAGCCAAAGAAGAGGCTACATCTCATTGAAACCACCCGAAAAACACAACTAAAAGTTTTGCCAAATATCATTTGATATCATTGAAGTGTTAGGAAACGGTTAAGCAACTTCTGAAACTTTCTGGGTTTAAAAACTTGATTGAGGACCCTCGGTCATTTAGATTTTCAATTTAGGTAAATGCTGGATTGGAACCAAGCCGGGGATTCGCAGAAAGGAGTGAAAACACATGAGCACTGCATTTGAGGACCAGGCTCCACTTACAACTTACAAAGCGTATCCCTTCGATGTGATGCGCAAGCGCGCCAAGGAGTTCTACACACTCATGAAACGACGACGGACGGTTCGGACGTTTTCCGATCGGCCTGTTCCTCTGGATATTCTTGAAGATTGTATCCGAACGGCCGCACGGGCACCCAGCAGCACCAACATTCAACCTTGGACCTTTGTCGTTGTTTCCCGTCAGGAGGTGAGAGAACGTATTTGACGGAAAGCAGAAGAAGTCGAAAAGAAATTCTATACCGGCGAGCGCACCCGGCAGTGGGTACAAGCTTTGGCTCCCTTGGGCACCAATGCGCAGAAACCTTTCTTAAAGACAGCTCCCTATTTGATTGCTATCTTCGCTCAGCGCCATGGGTATTATCCCAACGGGGAGATAAAGAAGCATTACTACGTGCATGAATCCGTGGGCATTGCCACAGGAATGCTCATCGCTGCGATTCACAATGCCGGCCTGGCCGCTTTGACATACACGCCTGCCAAAATGGGTTTCTTGAACAGGATTTTATTCCGTCCTTCCAATGAAAAACCCTTCATGATCCTGGTGGTTGGGTACCCGTCGGAGGATACCACGGTGCCAGAGCTGAAGAAAAAAAGCCTGGAGGATGTGGCGGTGTTTCTTTAAGTGACCCGTGCTTTCCGGTGATGCATCTGCAAACCGGGTGGAAATCATCTTTTTTCGTCATTCCGGCCCCGCATCCAGTGCGGGATAAACTGCAGCCGAAATCCAGTCTCCGACCCTTACGATCTTTTCTGCGGCGTGATGGAGAAATTCCATTCCTCAAGTATATGAATTTTCGCAGCGTAACACTGAATTCAGGCAGGTGAAACAATGGACATCACTGTGTATGTCAGGGCATCTTTCCCCCGTGTGCTGTATATTTCATACAGGTTCATGATTGAGGCCTGTGAGAAAACATAGTTTCGGAACTGGTTGAATTTTTTTCCGTTGAGATCCGCCTGAGCCATGCCATATTTGGCCACCGCAATCTCCTCCATCAGCGGGATGATCCATTTGGCAGCTGGGACCGTCAGTATCCAGTCATGATCTCCGAGATGGCAAACAAAGTTTTCCATCCGTCTGGGCACTGGCAGGGTTTTCCGGTCCTGAGCCAAAAAATACCCCTTCACCGGATCCTTTCCTGCGATGATGCTGGCCGCTGTAATCCAGCTAACAGGGCCCTCTTCGTCCTTGGGCCACCCCGGATGGTTGTGGGCGCAAGCCTGCGCGACGCAGATTTCAGGTGGCAGCCCGCGGGTCATAGATTCGGCCACACTCAGAGGATGATGTTCTCCGGTTCCACCGATCTTCAATTCGGTTCTGGATTCACCACTCAAACCCCACTGAAAGACCCACGGTTTATGGAGGTCGTGAAGGACCTGGGAGGCGATGACGACATCGCGATCAAGGGCATAGCCGTATACCTGCTTATAGCCCTCGCAGATGGAAAGGGAAACCATCGTGTTCAGCGCCGTGTGAGATACCAAACCACCGGGATAGGAATGGTGGCTGGAGTACCCACTGCCAGGTGCCGCAATGAAAGGGTGAGGGGGCCTGTAGGGATTACGGGTCAGGGGCAGGAACTTGTCAAACGAGATGTCCTTGATCAGACCCTTTGACAGCATTTCATGATAAACTTCTTCTCTATTTGCGCTGTCCATCAGGTCCGCCATCAACGTGGGCGCAGGGTCACGAAGAATACCCTGGACGCCGGAACGAATGTCCGGGTCTTGAATCGTCGCGACGGTGTCAAGAAGGTATTTCCAAGAGTCCATGACGAGTCTGGAGTTTTCTGCCATTTCCTCGGGTCCCATCTCAAGGCAGTCTGAAAGTGACACCGTGTTCACTTGTGCCATGGTGAACTTTGGAAAAGCCGTCACTGCAGCTGCACCGGCAGTTGCCACCATCCCCAGTTTCAGGAACTCCCTTCTGCTCACATGTTGTTTTCCCATTTCTTACCCTCCTGTCAAAAAGCATCGTTTACGAAACAGCTTTCTTCCCAAGAATGCCAGCGTGTATCCCGCTTTTCATAGAGAAGCAGCAAAGCATAGATTTATTAGAGAATTGTTTCGTAAACGTTAGAGCTCCGGCAGAGTTTTGTTACACCATTGTAAAAAGCTTGCTTCAGTCAGGTATTACTCCGGCAATACGGATACGGGACCCAAGCCGTACCAATCTCTTGTGCCGTCAGAAATTACGACCGGTGAAAAAGCAATGCGTCCGACAACACATCCGTCGATTCCCGCCACAAGAGAGAAGGTTAGCGCATCTGCATCACGCAATGCGTTGATGATAAATTGCTCTGTGTGATTGCTGATTGAATGATTCGTGAAGGCCGCGATTGTGACTTCAGTTATTGCCGCAGCATCCGCAACCGTTTATTTTCGCCTGATCATTTCAAACTCTTGGTCATAGACGGTTCGTTCGTGTGCCTAAAAATGGCTGATACGAATACGGATATCATCCCTTTCGTAATGCTGTGTGCGCAAAATGAAAGGTGTTGCCAGAAAAAAATCTCAGTCAGCGGATGCGGTACATGGAGATTCTCATCAATGTGGGAAGCCCGGGATGTCATCATCGCTATGGGGGATATCACAACGTTTTATAATGTTAGGTACATTTGATTTCCATGTGCTTCTATTGTTTTTCCAGTATTCTTTTCAAGTTTTCGCCTTCTTCTTTCATATGTTGTTGTACACTTGCAAGGCCTTGCTCAAAACGCTTTTTGGCGAAGAGCCTTGGCAACCAGGGAAGGCGTCCATGGACTTTGGCTGAGAAAATACAGCTATCTTCTTTGGGCTCCATAGAAAAGCCCATTTTTGGAACATACCGCCTTATCCAGCGGGATAAAGGAGCATATGTTATTTTGGTTCAATTTTTATACCTACCACAACTGAAGTAGGGAGACAAGAAACACCGCACATCTGATGCTTCGATTGCAGAATTCTACTCAGCACCTGACAGGATTAATTTCTCGCTTGCAGTGCTGGGGTGTTGCGTGAATAGCGGCTATAACTGAATCGGCTATTAAACGCTCCCCATAATATGAACCTCATTTTCATACCTCCTCATCAATCCCTATAAACCCCTGTTTAATATTTGTTCCCATGCTGTCATAATTTTGATGATATTAATATATATTAGCGCTAAGATCTTGAACTTTTTAGAATAATACATATTTTGGCACTAAAGTGTCAAAATATGCTTGACATCAATGCATGGTATTGGCAATCCTATGCTCGTGAAAGAGACACCGACCATAGATGGCAGACGAAGAAGAAGGGTTTCAAACAAACTCAGGACGACTGAAGCCATACTTGATCTGATATTGGAGACCGGTGAAGTCCCCAGTATTGAAGCGATGGCCGAGCAGTCAGGCGTCTCGCGGCGATCAATCTTTAGGTTTTTCAACAATAAAGCCGAACTCTATTCTGAAATGCTCAACCTGATGCTGCAACGAGTGCAGAGCCGGTTCTCCTTTCCTGTTCCTGACCCCGAACGTTCGCTTGAGGAGACAGTCCGCCTCTGGATAAACCTGAGAATTCAGATTAATGAGTACATCATGCCGCTGAGAACACTTGTAGAAGAGAAAAAACGCGGCTGCAGTCTTATCCAGGATCTTCAGAAAGATGCGCGTCAGCTCGAGCAGCTATTCATCCATGATTTGTTTGCCCCCTATCTTCATGATCATCCTGAGCAGGAAGGCGTTCAAACGCTGCTACTCCTCAATTTTTCCTGGAATGTTTGGTCGGTATTGCGGAATGATTATGGCCTGAGTATTGAGAAAAGCCGTATATTGCTTGAAAAGCAGATTTTCACCGTGCTTGGCATTTGATTGGGTTAACACTGCGACTTTTTTTCTTCGAACACATTCACTGGTTACCTAAAGGAGACAACGAGATGAAACGATTCAATGCAACAGTTCTGGGGATGCTGTTTGTCCTCACGATCCAGCCGGTCTGGGCGGACTCGGATCGAGAGGCTCTTTTCGAAGAGCGCTTGGCCGAGGCGAAGGTGAGGCTCGGTCTGAGCGACGAGCAGCTTGAGCAAGCCAAGCCAATCATGAAAGCCTCCATCGAGGCCCAGCAATCGATCCTGGCCCGATACGGTATCGACCTTGAGGCCGAGGGCGGTCCGAAGACCAGGATCGGTTTACGTAAAGCACGCCAGCTCCGCAATGATCTAGCGGAGGTCCGGGCCGGAACCCTTGAACAGCTCGACGACATTCTGTCGGACAAGCAGGTCAAAGAGTTCCGGAAGATACAGGAGGAGAGGAGACAGTCGGTGATGAATCGTATGCGTGGGGGAAGTTAGGCACGCCGCACATACGCTTCGTTTCGCTGGTCATCCTGTCTGTTTTTTTTAAACAATCCCGATACAGCGGTTTATGGATGGATAAGTGCATGCAACTGTTCTCAAAAAAGCGTCTTAATATAAACTTGACTGGTGCTGCCATAATCGGAACGTTGTGCGTGTTCTCCGGATGTGCGGCCGTGGGGCCGGACTATGTGAAACCGGAAACAGCAACTCCGGAAAAATGGCATACCGAGTTGCGCGACGGCCTGCGCTCCCAGCCGATGGACCCCGAGACGCTTGCAAAATGGTGGCAGACGCTCAATGATCCTGTTTTGACAGGCCTGATCGAGCAAGCGGTTACCGGCAACCTGGATGTGCGGGTAGCCGAGGCACGTCTGCGGGAGGCGCGCGCAAAACGGGGAATCAGCGGTGCCGACCGTTTTCCGACCATTAATGCCACCGGCTCCGCAACGGAAACCCGCTCCAGCGAGTCAACCGGAATCGGCATTGAGCGCGATCTTTACAGCACCGGTTTTGACGCCGGCTGGGAAATTGATATTTTTGGAGGTGTCCGGCGGTCCATCGAGGAGGCCGATGCCAACGTGGCGGCAAGCCAGGAAGATCTGTACGACGTACTGGTCAGCATGGCGGCTGAAATAGCCCTGAACTACGTGGAGGGGCGTTCCTTTCAAACCCGCCTTTCCATCGCCCGGGCCAACCGAGATGCCCAGGAGGAAACATTCCGCCTGGTGCAAAACCGGTACGATGCCGGCCTGGCCGCACAACTGGAGCTAGAGCAGTCCCGTTTCAATCTGGAGGGCACTCGGGCGGAAATACCCTCCCTGAACACCGGACTGGAACAGGCCAAAAATCGCCTGGCAGTGCTTCTGGGCCGACAGCCGGGCGACCTGCCCCAAGACGTGGCCGAACACCGTCCCATTCCGGTGCCCCCCACAGAGATCGCAGTGGGCGTACCGGCGGAAAGCCTGCGTCGGCGTCCGGACGTGCGTCGAGCCGAATGGGAGCTGGCTGCACAGACGGCCCGGATCGGTGTTGCGACTGCCGAATTGTACCCCAAGTTCAGCCTGATAGGTTCTATTGGTCTCGAGTCATTGTCCACCGACAATCTTTTCGATACCGGCAACCGCACCTACAGCATTGGCCCGACCTTCTCCTGGCGTATTTTCGATGCCGGCCGCGTCCGCCAGCAAATAGAAGTCGAAAGTGCACGTCAGGAGCAAGCTCTGATTCAATACGAAGCCGCCATCCTGACGGCGCTGGAGGATGTGGAAAATGCCCTGGTGGCTTATGCTGACGAACAAATTCGCCGGGACACTCTGGTTCAGGCTTCGGCAGCCGCCGAACGGGCGGTGGCCCAGGCTCGCAACCAGTATCGGGCCGGATTGACGGATTTTCAGAATGTACTGGACAGCCAGCGGTCACTGCTCGCCTTCCAGGACCAGCTGGCCGTAAGTGACGGGACCGTCACCTCAAACCTTGTGCGGCTTTACAAAGCCCTGGGAGGCGGTTGGGAGGCCATGGGTGCTACGCCATCTGAGATCGAAAACCGGAGTTCGCACAATTGATTGCATACTACGGATTGAGATTGTTGTATTGGTCTGATTGGAAAATTCGAAAAATTGAAACAAGGATTAGAAATGGATCCTGACGATAAACGAAAAGAGATCATAAGACGGCTGTTGATCTTAGTCCCCGTGGCCATTGCCCTTGCGGTGGTGATCATGATGGTGCGCAACCAAAAAGGACCGCAAGAAAAGGAGGCCACCGAGTTATCCCGCAAGGTACGCACCATCATTTTGAAACCTGCAGATGTTGTGCCCCGCGCCATCGGCTACGGGTATGTGGAGCCAGGCCAGGTATGGCAGGTGGTCCCCGAGGTCAGCGGAAAAATCGTTGCGGTGAGCCCTGCTTTCAAAAAGGGCAGCTTCATCCGTTCAGGGGAGGTACTGGTCCGCATCGACCCTACCGATTATGAGCTGACCGTCAATCGGATGGCAGCCAATATCGAGAGCATCGACGCCCAACTGGACGAATTGGATAGCCAGGAAAAGAACTACCGAACTTCTCTCAAGATCCAGCAGGACCTGCTGGAACTCAAACAGAAGGAATGGGAGCGCAATCAACAGGCCATGAAAACCCGTTCTATTTCTAACAGCGCCCTGGATAAGTCTTTAATGGATTACCAAAGCCAACTGGCCCAGGTCCAGGAGATTAAAAATTCCATCGCCTTATTTCCGACCTCACGGAAGGCTCTCAAAGCCGAGCTGAAAGCCACCCAGGTTCAACTGGAAGAGGCCCAAGTCGACCTGAAACGTACCGAAATCGCAGCCCCGTTCAACTGTCGCATCACCGAAACCAGCGCTGAGATCGGGCAATACGTCCAGCAAGGATCGACCATTGCCGGTGCGGATGGCACAAACCGTGCTGAAATCACCGCTCAGCTGCCCCTGGAATCGTTCGTGAAACTTCTGGCGGGAGTTGACAACGAGCCCATCACCGCTACCGCTGAAACCATGG
>JAWOGN010000119.1:0-7558 GCA_046496815.1 Desulfatiglandaceae bacterium | reverse complement strand
CACTTACACCTTGGAAAGGTCGGAGAATTAGGAACTCCTGTAGTTTGGCTGTACCCGGAACGCCCGCCTCCCAAACTCATTCCCGGTGTATTTGATGGAGTTCTGGCAGAGGGGACCATTACGGGAGATGATTTGATAGGATCCCTGCGTGGTCAACCCCTGTCATCGCTTATTGCCCATATTCATGCAGGCAATGTCTATGTCAATATACACACGCGACCCCATCCCCGTGGTGATATCTGCGGACCGGTATCCTTTACTGAAGAGTGAAAGCCTTATCACGATGCCGGACAGAAAAATGAAGTTGTTGAGAAGCATCGAATACGGGAAAAAAGCCCAATGAAAAAGCTGTCATTTTCGGCGATTCTGGCCGCATACATTTTTATGATTTTTGTTTTTTCCTGCGGCGCACCTTCAGAGCGTTTTATGGTACAGCCGGCCGCAATAGGGGGCGCCGAGCCGGTAGGGATGGAAACGTGCGCTTCATGTCACGAAGATGAGGTGAAGAATTTCAAATATACGGCCCATGCCCGTGTCTTTATCGCTGAAGATGACAGGGAAATACTGGGCTGCGAGGCATGTCACGGAGCAGGGAGCCTCCATTTGGAAGTGGGGGGAGGCAAAGGGCAATTTATCATCAATCCGAAAAAAGACCCGGAGGCCTGCTACCAATGTCATCTGGAGATAAAAGCCGCTTTCAATCTCCAATATCACCACCCGGTAAAAGAGCACCGTGTAAATTGTACGAACTGTCACGACCCCCACGGAGAAGACATCTATAAAGCCAAGGGGATGAGAATGGGGAGGGAAAACGAGGTCTGTATGCAGTGTCACCGGGAACAGTCCAGTCCGCGAGTGTTTGAGCACGAGGCGCTCCGGGACGGCTGCACTTTTTGCCATAGACCACACGGATCGATCAACGACAAGATGCTGGTGGAAAACGATAACAACCTCTGCCTTAAATGCCATGCACAGATTGCGATGCCCGGTTCAGTTACCATCGGCGATTTTTCCCATACAACCCGCCTCGCCGAGGGAAGGTGCTGGAGCGCCGGTTGTCATACGGCCGTTCATGGTTCCAACATCAATCCGCATTTGAGGTATTGAGATGAATGCCTTGTCACGAAAAGTTCCGATAATAGTCTTTTTACTTCTCGGAGCAGGTTATTTCCCCACCGGGCGCGCCTGTGCTGAAGAGTCTGAAGCGACCTCTTCGCTCAGTTTCAAGCTGAGTCCCACCTTGCAGTATAGGGCCGTGGATGGAGACGAAAGGAAATTCCGGGAAGATCAATGGATGCGGGACGGTTGGGCTGGAGGGCTGGAAAATTTCCTTTTGGAGAAATCACTGAGTGGAGACTGGCTTCTTCGCATGGAAGGCCGAGCTATCGTACCGGAGGAAGATTATAAATTCAGTCTGGACATAAAAAAGGAAGACCTTGGATTTTTTCGGGCGGGATATACGGAATACCGAAAATATTTCGACGATACGGGAGGATTTTTTCGTCCCTTTTCCATTCCGGCGTTTGATTTGAACAAAGACATGCATCTGGATATCGGTAACTTCTTCCTGGAAGCGGGCATCGCGGTCCGGGATCTGCCGCAGATTGTGGTGGGATATGAGCATCGGTTCAAAGAAGGGGAGAAATCCCTTCTTGAATGGGGGAGCGTATCCGAGGGTGCGTTGACCAGGAAAATATTTCCTTCGTTCAAAAAACTGGATGAAAAACTGGACATATTCAAGGTAGAGGTGGATCACGATATCGGCAAAGTGCACATGGGGGACCGGTTCCGCTATGAGCGGCACGAGACGGAGACGACTCGATTTGAAGAGGAGCGTAATCTTGATTCGGGTACGTCGAAGACAGTGGACGTCTCTGAGAAATACAATCATGACGCTCTTTTCAATACCTTCCACCTGGAGAGTCATTTAGACGAAAAAATCTACCTTTCATTTGGTTATCTCCTGAACGACGTGGAAGGCGATGCCGCATTCCGTATGATGACGGCGCCCTTTGGACCCGGGCCTTTTGACAAAAATTGGTTTGCCCGATCCGTGGACCTGGATCAGGAAAGCCATGTGCTGAACCTGAATGCCTTGATCGGGCCATATCGGCAGCTGAGTTTTCACGGCGGGATCCAGGCCGAATTTACTGAGACGGAAGGGAATACGGATGCTGTGCTGACGGAAACCACCTTCGGCGGGGCCATCGATTCACCCGAGGCGCAAATCAAAAGCAGTATGGATAAGAACGGGTTGGAGGAAACTGTGGGAGTCCGTTATTCAGGCATCCCCCATACATCCCTGTATGCCGAAGGAAAATGGACACAGCAGGGTATCGACTTGTTTGAAAGAGAAGTGGAGGATGCTGCCCCGGCATTTGAACGATTTACCGACACGGAAGTCGACCGGAGGAGATATACGTTCGGGTTCAGTAGTTCACCGTTTCGCCGGCTGACCTTCTCAGGTCGTTACAGGCGGAGTTATCGTGAAAACGTTTACGACCACAAGGTAGACACCGAACCGGGCTATTCGGCATTTATTGACAATCAGGAACTGAATACCGATGAAATCGCGACCAAAGTGACCGTCAGGATGACAACCGCAGTCAAGGCGACCTTTCAGTATCAACACATCAAGACCAAAATAGACACCCTGTCGCAGACTACCCCGCCAAGCAGCGTGGAATCGGGCGATTACGTCGCGGACATTTACAACGTCAGCGTAACGGCCACACCGATATCCAGCATTTATCTTACGGGATTGTTTTCCTACAGAGATGCAAAATCGGAAAGTTTCGACAACGACTCCGCGTCCGTGATCGGTTACGACGGCGATGTCTATTCCTTCATTGGCACCGCGGGATGGGCTATCGGGAAAAAAACCGATCTTACACTGGAGTATCTTTACAGTCGGGCGGATAATTCTCAAGACAACTCGGCGGATGGACTTCCTCTGGGTGTCGACAACAAACGTCACGGGCTCTCCCTCGGTTGTTCGCGCAAAATAAACGATCAGGTGCAGGCACGGTTTCAATATGGGTTTTACAAATACGATGAAGAAAGCAATGACGGTGTGGACGACTACGAAGCTCACCTGCTTGGGGCAGGTCTTGAGTTCCAGTTTTGAGTTCCGACCGAGGCCTCAATAATAAATAACAGGATGTTTGCTTTGGCGGGCATGGCCAATAAATTGACCGTACGAAATAGACAAACCGAAATTCCGATGCAGATGCGGGCAACCGAAACAAAAAATGATGAATCAACCTAAGAATTCAAGAATTGCGATCGTAGCGATCCTTTCCATCAATAGTGCAAGGAGGATGAGATGACCGACGAAACTTATGATGTGGTAATATTGGGTGCCGGGCCTGCAGGACTCCAGGCGGCAATGCATGCAGGTCGGAGAAAGGTGTCGGTTTTGGTGCTTGGCAAACTCCCTAAAAGCAGCGCTTACAATGCACACATTGAAAATTATTGCTGCATCCATGGGGAAACCGGCAGAGATTTCTTAAGACAAGCCCGCTTAAAAGCCGAAGAGGCGGGCGCAAATTTTCTTGAAGAAGATGTAACCGGGATCAGCGAGATAAACGGTCATTTCCTTTTGCAGGTGGAGAGCGAAAGAAGCTTTCGGGCTAGAGCCCTAGTCCTTGCCATGGGCATAACCCGAAAAAGGCTGGGACTAAAAGGGGAAAAGACATTCCTTGGACGGGGAATCAACTACTGCGTGGATTGTGATGCGGGCTTTTACAAAGGAGAGACTGTGGCAATAATCGGATGTGAGAGCGCCGCCTTGACGGGTGCCTTGACCCTGCTTTTCTACGCCGAAGAAGTTCACCTGATCTGCGAAAAGCTGGACACGACCGATTATCTGATCGAGAAAATCAAAGAAAGCGCCGTTCAGGTTCATGAGAGCAGGAGGATCGTAGAGATTTTAGGCGACGAATCAGTGAAAGGCGTGGAGCTGGATGACGGGACACGGATTGATGTTGGAGGCATTTTCATTGAACTGGGAGCTATAGGCCTCACCACGCTGGCTGGAACTCTGGGCGTTGGGCTGGACAGAGAAACCATGAAGTATATTGAGACCAATAAAAAGCAGGAAACAAATGTCCAAGGAGTATACGCTGCCGGCGATATCTGCGGTCCACCGTGGCAGGTGGCTAAAGCGATTGGTGAAGGGTGCATTGCCGGCCTCGAAGCGGCTGCTTACGCAAAAAACCTTAAGAAGAGCTCATAATGTGATGGAAGCTCAAAACGTTTATAGCGTAGACGCTTGGTGCAGGAATCAGGGAGAGAGCAAATGGGAGGAAATATGGGAGGAACAGGATGTGTAAGTATCGATTGAAATTGGGGTTTTTCCTGTTGCTGGGTTTTATTGTGTGGGGACACATACCTTTTAAGGAAACTGAATTTTCAAGAGAAGCATTCATGAGCGCCTGTTTTGGACAGAGCAAGTCCGAAGAACCGGAAAATCAAGGAGAAACGGATATCCAGTGGTTTCGCGAGGAGATGAAAATTTCACCCAAGTATATGGAGAGAAAAGAAGGTGTTCTCGGAATGTCATGGACTCATTTTTTTACCATGTTGTTCTTGGTGTTTTTCTTTGTTGGCGCCGTTGTGGCGCTTGTCATTAGACACAAAAGGACCAAAGAACTCTTGAATCTATTATTAAAGGAGGAAAGACGTGGCACTGACAGTTGAATTCAAAAGATCCGGAAAAGTAGTGGAATGGGAAGATAGGTTTGAAAGTATCCTGGAACTTGCCGAGGAGCATGGTATAGAAATCGACAGTGATTGTCAGCAAGGATTGTGCGGCACGTGCAAGACCGAGCTTCTTTCCGGGGAAGTTCATATGGAGGTAACCGACGGCCTGGACGACGAAGATATAGAACAAAGGATGTTCCTCCCCTGCGTTGCCATACCAACCACGGACATTTTAATCGACGCCTGAGAGATGATGTCTGAAAAGAACATAAACGGGCTTCTTGCCATATTTTTCGTTGTCTTGGCTATGGGTTTTGTTTTCCATCAGAGCGAGACATTTGCAGGAGGCTTACCCGGTCACCTCATCGGGATAGTCGGCACGGTGATGATGTTCCTGAGCCTCGTCTATCCCTTCAAAAAACGAGTGTTGGGCAAACGCGGCAGACAAAATCCTCTGAGTAGGCACATCTTTTACGGGCTTATGGGACCTTCGTTGGTGGTCATCCATTCCGCCCATAAGCTGGACAGCCTAATCGGCTTGCTGACCTTTGTGGCCGTACTGATCGTGGTACTGAGCGGCATTATCGGAAGATTCCTTTTCCGCAGGATCAGCCGATCATTAAAAGAGCAGCAGCGCGAACTTGCTATGCTCAAAGACGTATTCCAAAGACGTAGGCGAGAGGTCGCGGCATGTGATGTTTATTTGGGTCTGGAGCATGCCGGGGAGGAAGAAAATAAGACCGGGGTGAAAAATGAGCTGCTGGAGGAAGGACAGAGGGACCAGTGTGAACAGCTTTTCGATCTCGCCCAGTCCATCAGCGAACTGGAGTATGCCACATCGGTTTTCGATTCCACAAAGTCCCTGTTTTCCAAGTGGATGACGGTGCATCATTTTCTGACATTGTTTCTTTTCTCATTTATCATTGTTCACATCCTCACAGTCCTCTACTACGGCCTGAGGTGGCTTCCATGAAGTTTGTTTATGGTATGGCTGTTCTGGTCGCCGTGGCTTTGTGCGTATATCTCTTTCTGAATGAAGAGGCGACAAAGCCGGGGCCACTTAGCATCTTCCATGAAGAAATCGATCAATGCAACTACTGCCACGTACCGTGGCATGGGGTTTCGGAGCTGAGGTGTTTAGAGTGCCATGAATTCGCTGATAGTTCTGTTTTGAGGCCTGAGATTCGCTTCCATGAGGCAGAAAAGCATTGTTTGAAATGCCACACAGAGCATCGGGGTTCGCAGGAAAAGATATCAAGGACGGATCATACGCTTTTTAGCGGCAAGCTCCAATGCACACAGTGTCATACCGATATTCACAGCGGGCTCTTTGGCAGCAAATGCAGGGAATGTCACGGGATAAAGACCTGGGATGTGGTGGGGTTTCGGCATCCGCCGGAAGATAAGATGAATTGCAATCGTTGCCATAAAGTACCTTATTCCCACCGGGATAAAGCATTCTGGAAGAAAATCGAAATGACTCACGAAATGACTCACGACGAAATATTGGAAGATATACCCCCGGAGGACTGCTGGCGCTGCCACACGACCCGCTACTGGCAACACCTGATCATGCCACATCCCATTCAAGATATCCAAGAACCCTGAATTGTAGGGTGGTGCTGGTCGGATTTTTGCGTGGTCTCAGTTGAAGTAGAGAGAGGGATTTTTGGCGGCTTCGAGATACGTGTCAGGCTCAGGCTCTCCGGCCAGACTCAATTCGGCAGCGACGTTGCCGTTGATAAATGTGCCGTTTTGAAAAGCAGGCCGGCCTTTTTCAAAAGCGCCGCGAATTCCCATGTACCCGTTGGCGAGGGTGAAGATGGTTTCGGTCTGCTCCAGATAGCGCGGAGCAAAGCGTTTTTCGATCACGCACCACTCGTCTACGGGGTAGATGTATTCGGGGCGATTCTGGGTTCACGGTGAAGCATAACAGGTCCTTTCGTAAAAACCCCGTAAGGCCATACGTTGTCGTCATTTCAGGATCTTGGGCGAGATGAGGATCAATATTCCCGCCACCAGCGCGGATAAAGGTTGCAGCACAGTATAAAAAGTCATGTACACGCTCCTTTCGCTGACAAAAACACGCATTGCGAAGTTCGCATGATCTCAGATTTCACTTGAGCTTGAGCAGGTTGTTTACCCAGTGTACAGCGGAAACGGAACGGGCGATTCGCCTCATGAAAGGAAATATCTCAAAAGAAGAGTCTCCGTAAATACTTGGCATCATGTATTTGGAGAGAATTCGGGGTGTATTTCGAGCCGTCCATGGGTTTCCCAACGCATAAGCTTTACCACCGTTACTGGGTGAGAATACATGCTTTACGGTATTTACTCATTTTCCGCCTTCTAGTACCGTGTCTCAAAAGTTCTTCACCTGAAAATGGCAATCTAAGATCCTTGAATTCAGCTTTCTATTTAACCCGCTTCCGAGAGACATGGAAATTCGAAGCACGAAATCCGAAACAATCTCAAAACGACAATGTCCAAAATCCAAAACAAACCGAAATCAATCCAGGTTCTGCTGTTTGGGTCAAAGCTACAGAAAACTTATGAGACAAAACACTAGTCTCATGGAGACCAAAGTTGAGAGGTTCAGAATTCAGCGGCCAGAGGCGGCACTGAACTTTGAACCTGGAACCGATCAGTTCAGAGCAGATGTACGCCTTCAATCAAAGGAGGAACATGGCCGGAATTCTGAGATTTATTTTTTTCTGTTGTTTTTTTGCCGCAGCGGCCTGCGCACGGATTGAAATGCCTGTTACAGGTTCGCATCATCCGGCAAACCCAAAGGCCCAACCGGCTGCCTTGGCCGGACACTCCAACACCCTTGACATAGATGAAGACAATCTGC
>JAWOGN010000341.1:0-5690 GCA_046496815.1 Desulfatiglandaceae bacterium | reverse complement strand
CAGTTTCCGACCATCGCCGCCGTCATCAACGCGTTACAGACCGACACGGATGTGAACATCCTGTCCACCCCGCAGATCATGACGACCGACAACGAGGAAGCGGAGATTGTCGTCGCGGACAACATCCCCTTTTTGACCCGGCAGGACCTCACATCCTCGGACATCGCTTACAGTTCCTATGAATTCAGGGACGTGGGCGTGACCCTCAATGTGACCCCGCAAATCAATCAGGAACGGTTCGTGCGGCTGAAGATTTCCCAGGAAGTATCCCAGGTCGTGGACCAGCAAGAGGTGGGGCTTCCCACCACGCTGAAAAGACAGGCCAAGACCACGGTGATTGTGAAGGATAGTCACACCATTGTGTTTGGAGGGCTCATCGACGAAACCTTGAGTCAGAGCAAATATCAGGTTCCCTGCCTCGGGGATATTCCGAGTTTGGGTTGGCTCTTTAAGTCGATTTCCAAATCGGGGGACCGGACCAATCTCTTTCTTTTTCTTACGCCCCATATCGTTGAAAACCCGATGGAGGCCGACAAACTGTTCGAAGAGAAGAAAGAGCAGATCGACCGGATCGAAGACAGCGTCATCAAAATGAACAACCGGGGACCCGTAAGGGCCTCCGATCCGGAAACCAACTAGGGGAGAAAGTTTCGGGGATGGGCCATCGACGCATCGGTGAGATTTTGATTGAAGCCTGCGGTCTTTCGGAAGCGGTGCTGCAGGAAGCGCTCCGGATTCAGGAGGAGAAACCGGGGCGGATCGGGGAGATCTTGATCCAACAAAAAGCCATTTCAGAATCCGATCTCTTGAAGGCCCTCGGTATCCAGTTCGACTTGCCTTTTTCGCCGAACTTACCCATCGAAGACTTGAACACCGATTTCACCGCAAGGGTTCCCATCCAGTTCCTAAAAAAATACAAGATGGTCCCGATACTTGCGCCCAAAGGTTCCTTCATTGCGGCGAGTGATCCCCTCCTGTTTCAACCGCTGGATGACCTGCGTTTGCTTCTGGGCTTGAACGGAATCAACGTGGTGCTGGCGCCGTACACGACCATTCTGTCCACCATTAATTTCGCCTATGACATGAACCGGGATTCCGCCGAGCAAGTCATTCAGGGGATGCACGAAGATGATACGGACCTGATTATATCCGAGATTGAAGAAACCGGTGATCTTCTGGAAGACACAAGCGATGCGCCCATCATCAAATTGGTCAACCTCATGCTGTCCCAGGCGGTGAAAGCCCGCGCCAGCGACATTCACATAGAGCCCTCCCAGAACCGGTTGAAGATCCGCTATCGCGTGGACGGCATCCTGTATGATCAATTTTCTCCACCCAAGCATGTTCAGTCGACATTGATCTCGCGGATAAAGATCATGGCCAAGATGAATATCGCCGAAAAAAGACTGCCTCAGGATGGACGAATTGAGATCCGGATAGCGGACAAAAACATCGACATTCGTGTCTCGACGATTCCGACAGCCTTCGGTGAGCGCGTGGTTCTGCGGTTGCTTGACAAGACACACGTCTTGCTTGACGTTTCGGACTTAGGGATGCCGAAGAATCGACTGAAGGCGTTTGACCGGCTCATCCGATCCGCGCACGGCATCATCCTCGTTACGGGGCCGACCGGGAGCGGAAAAACCACAACCCTTTATGCCGCCCTTTCCACGATCAATAAACCCGACATCAATATCATCACCATAGAGGACCCCATCGAGTACCAGATTGAAGGCATCGGCCAGATCCAGGTCAACCCCAAAATCGAACTCACCTTTGCCAAGGGATTGCGCTCCATCGTGCGCCAGGACCCGGATGTCATCCTGGTGGGGGAGATCCGGGATCTCGAGACCGCAGAAATCGCCATCCAGTCGGCATTGACGGGGCATCTTGTCTTTTCCACACTGCACACCAACGATTCGTCCAGCGCGGTGACGCGGCTCATCGATATGGGGATTGAGTCCTTTCTGGTCACTTCGTCGGTGATCGCCATACTGGCCCAGAGACTGGTGCGCACCATTTGCAATGAGTGCAGGGAGGAATACGCGCCGGACGAGGAGTCGCTTCAGAGTATCGGCATCGATCCGGGTCTCGTTGGGAATCGAAAGTTCTACCGCGGCAGGGGGTGCGCGTCTTGTCTCAATACGGGATACAAAGGAAGAACCGGCATATTTGAACTCATGCTGTTGGATGACAACATCAAGAATCTCATCTTGAAGACTTCTGATGCCAACGCCATCAAACACCGCGCCATTGAGCAGGGCATGACCACGCTGCGTCAGGACGGGGCTCACAAAGTCCTGAATGGAATTTCAACCATTGAGGAGATTTTTCGGGTAACCCAACAATAAGAGATCGCAGACATCCCAAAACCCGTTTTTTTGAACGCAAAGTCCCGACCTGGAGACAGGTCGGGCCTTTTTTTGGGAAATCGCATTTATTTGGCGGTTTGAAACTCCCGATGCGTGGAAGGGACGGCCGTTGGGATCGGTTTGAGAAGGCCGCAACCCAAACGGGAATTCTTGGTTTCGAGATTTGCGCACGGCGAGACGCTATTTACTCGTGAGCGGGGCTTGTGAGCTAGGATCGGGCAAAAAGTTCATCAAACTGATCTTCAAAGCTGAGTTTTTTATTGCTTTTCAGGCTTTTTTTCCAGTTCCAATTTTTTTTCAGCTTGAACCGGTTGAGGGCATGCATGAATTTCGCGTGACCGATGTGAAGGCCCAAAATAAGGGAGAAAACGATAAGAATATAGGCGATGATGAGGAAAGACCAAATCAGGCTTTCAGGTATGATTCGGCCGACTCCCCACGTGTCCAAAGAGCCGGAGATGATTTCCACCAGTCCAAACGTCAGGAATTCCATGTGTTACCTCCTAAACCGAATAGACAAAAAAGCGACGGACGTGAACTGTCGCTTGACAACATCCTGTAAAGTGGGGAATCCCCATTCTTCGTCATGTCTGCGATCGCACTGCATGTCCGGGTGCCCTACGATAGTTGGGAGATGCAAAACAAGTGCCGTTTTTCCGGAACATGCCGAATGGGTTAGGTCATTGAAAATACGTGTGTATTTCGATCTTTCAACCGAGATGGGGGACGCGGAGGCGGGTCAAAATGGCCTGTTCGGTTCTTTTTGTCATGCTCGGTGGGCCATTCCATGCGTGTGAACCGCTGGTATGAATCTCAAAACTTCACGGTCTTTACGATTTGTTCGTATTCCTTCACTTGATCTTCGGTCAATTCGGGTCGGAATAATTTTTCTTTGACCCGGATCGGGATTTTTTTCTTCAGGGCCAGGGCCACCGCGTCACTGGGGCGGCTATCGACGGCGTGCTCAAGGTCCTTGACCCGGAAGATGACGTTGGCATAATACGTGTTTTCCCGCATGTCCGTAATCTCGATGCGTAGGAACTCCAGGGACGTTTTCTCCACAATGCTCACGTACAGGTCATGCGTGAGCGGACGTGCCGACTGAAGCAGGCCTTTCTCTTTTGCGATGGCGGCGAATTCCGTGTCTCCGACGAACATCAAGAAATAGCGATCGGCCGCTGGGGTTTCTTTAAGAATGACCATTTTGCCGGAGCTATGGTCCGGATTCAAATAAATCTCGCCGATGGTGATCATTTCCTCGGATGTCATGGTTCAGCTCCCGTTAAGCTCCGGATGTTTTTAATCTTCCTGCTCCTCCGCTTCATCGTCCTCCTCTTCCCCCGCCCCTTCATCCTCGCCCTCGCCGAATTTTTTCACGATCTCTGCGATTTCCATCAAGCGCGCATCCACTTTGTGAAACAACGTGCCTTCCGGGTAAGTGCCGTCCGGCCGGCGGCTTCCCGCTTCCAAACCGGTCAAGATTTCGATTCCTTCTTCGATGGTGGAAATGGGCCAGATGTGGAATTTCCCCGCTTTCACGGAATCAATCAGTTCCTGTTTGAGCATCAGGTTTTGGACGTTCTTGGCCGGGACGATGACGCCTTGACGACCCTTGAGCCCCTTGTACTTACAGATGTCGAAAAACGCTTCCACCTTGCGGGTGACGCCCCCGACGGGCTGAATCTCTCCTTTTTGACTTACGGAACCCGTGACCGCAATCCCTTGATAGATCGGGGTGTTCGCCAGGGCGCTCAACAGGGCGAAAAGCTCGGCGCTGGAGGCGCTGTCTCCCTCGACCATCCCGTAACTTTGCTCGAAGCACAGGGTGGCCGTGAGGGAGGTGGGCTTGTTGTGCCCGAATCGCTCTTTCAGGAAGCTTGTGAGGATCATGACCCCTTTGGTATGGAGATTGCCGCTCATTTTGGATTCGCGTTCAATGGCGATGACACCTCCGCGCCCCACCGACACCGTTGCGGTGATCCGATTGGGTTTTCCGAATTCATAGTCGCCGGTCATGAGAATGGACAATCCGTTGATTTGTCCGGGGATGGCGCTGTCGGTTTCAATCCAGAAAATATCCTTCTCCACCAGTTCTCTGATGCGTTCTTCGATCAAATTCGACCGGTAGATTCGTTTTTGAATGGCCTGTTCCACATGGTCCCGCCGAATGAATTCCGCCTGATCGCGCTGGGCAAAATAGTTGGATTCCTTGATCAGATCGCTGATGTCCCCCAGCTCAAGGGTGAGTTTGTCCCGGTCTTCGGTTCGCTCCATGCTGTATTCGAGAACCCTGGCGACGCCTGTTCGATCCAGGTGGTGGATATGGTGTTCGGAACAGAAACTCCCGATCATCCGAGCGCTCTTGACAAGGGCGTCTTCCCGGCGCTCCATTTGGTCATCCATGTGCGCTTTCACCTTGAAGAGCTTTTGGAACTGATCGTCGTAATAATGGAGCAGTTCGAAAAGGTAGGGATCTCCGGTGAGCACGATTTTCACATCCAGCGGGATCGGTTCCGGGCGGATGGTTCGGGTGCTGAAGATGCCGTAGAGTTCGCCCAAGTCCTCGATCCGAATTTCCTGGTCTCGAAGGGCGCGTTTGAGCGCCTCCCAGGAGATATACCACTTGAGCAGATCCAGGGCCTTCATGACAAGGTAGCCGCCGTTGGCCCGGTGGAGCACCCCCGGCTTGATCATGGTGAAATCCGTGAATAATGCGCCGAACCATGCCTGTCGTTCGATGGTGCCGAAAAGATTCGGATAGACGGGATTGGATTCAAGGATGACCGGCGCGCCGTCTGTGTCGGAATTGTCGATCAGGACGTTGATATCATACTTTCGAAGGGCGGCTTCCTTGGGCTGAACGGGAAAGTGGCCGGAATGCGGCTGCGGGCTTTCCTCCTTCTTCTTGAAGTCATCGATGTTCTCGAGAATGTCTTCCTGGACCAGTTTGAAATATTCGATGACGTCCGGGTCGTCTTTGTACGCTTCCAGATAGGATTCCATGATTTGCTCCACCACAAATCGCGCGACTTCGGTGTCCAGCCGGCTGTGCTTCCGCCTGAACTCAGCCTCCGCCTCCCGCATGTGTTTCACGGCGGTTTTCATCTTATTCTGCAGTGCATCGCTGTTGTCCCGCAATCGTTTCTTTTCGTCATCACCGAGCTGGGCGAGTTCTTCCTGGCTCATGGGTTGGCCGTCTTTGTTCGCCGGGATAATCACCATGCCCACCTGAGAGATCTGAAGGATGAACCCTTCTTGTTTGGCCAGTTCCGACATCTCATCGGTGATTTTCCGCCGGCGTCGTTCGAATGCTTGCTG
>JAWOGN010000355.1:0-12459 GCA_046496815.1 Desulfatiglandaceae bacterium | reverse complement strand
AATCCGTAACATTTCCCGAGAATCACCCAACTGCCGGTTTGTCCTGAACCCTCGTATCTGACTCCGCAATGCTGGACTCTCACTTTTGATCAAACTGGCCGTTTCGGAGGCCAGAGGCGGCGCTGAACCATAAATCAGGTCCGATTCTCGTTGAAAAAGCCTGCTTTTTTTGGTTAGAATACCCAGAACATTTTGCAACGCATCCAGTGACTGATTTCCCCTCAAGGCAACACGCATTGGCGGTGCCGGAGGGCGACGTGTCTAATCGGCATTCTCATGTATCGAATCCGCATCAAGCGTCATTCATCATCGAAGATCAGGGTCCGCATGCGCAGGATTTCGTAGGAGCGACCTAACTTTTTTTGAAAGGGGACAAGCGATGGAAAAGGAACAAAACGAGGGCCAATGGTTTGTTATCCGACATGACAAATGTGGGTCGATTCTCACCATCAACACGGACAGTGTTTCCAAAGCGTTCGCGTCTTCAGAGGATGGAGATCCGCCTGTCCTTGCATGCCCCAATTGTGGAGAGATAGCGACGAATTACCGGGAATTGAAGGATTTCTTTGATGCACACCGAAAACTGAACAAAAATCTAACGAATGCAGGCTTCACCATGAAGAAGAAAAAGGAAGCTTATTGAATCAACCTGGATGGGAAATCCTCCCTTCAGGGAATGAGGGTCTGCATAATCCAGGGGCTTTTGGAAAGACGGGGAGGCTGTCCCAGCATAAGATATCTTTTCCAATATCAAGGAAGGCGAAAATATGCCCACGGGAATCCAGGAGAGCATTTCGAGGCGCATCATTTCAGTCTGACGCAGAGATTGGGGAAAATGGCCGTTATCGAACAGCCGCTTAGCTTTCCTTCGTGAAGTAGTCCGAAATCACCCCCATAAAAGGATTGTACTTTATTGCGTAATGGCTGAGCCCTTGCCGCACAAAATCTCGAGAAATCTCTTTATCTTCCTCGAGGAGATTATCGGCTTCTGTTTCCCATGCCCGGGCATCCAATAATTGGATTTGCTCCACTTTTTTTCTGTAGAATCCTGCAACCGGGAGATCGGAATAGGCGTTGACAAACCAAGGAAAAACACGTCCCACCTTTTTCAGAAGCAAATTTTGATCATCACCGAAATCAAGGCAGGATGCCGTGGTGAAATTCATCAGACGGTTCATCCTCTCCTGATCCAGCGGTCCCATTTTGGTGCTCAAATCATAAGCCTGGGTGCCGGGGAATGGGAAAAAGAAGGACCACCGGTAGCGACCCGGTTTCGCTTTTCCCATCAAGCGAATCGTGGCCATCAAATCCTCGCGCGTCTCATCGGGCAGGCCTATCATTAAGAAGACAGAGGTGTGCAACCCAAATTCATGGGCCGTTCTGATCGCCTGGATGATTTTTTCGTTCCCCATATGACGCTGAAGAATCTGTCTGCGAATTCGTTCACTGCCGCTTTCCACACCAAATTTGACGATCTTACAATTTGCATTCGCCAGATAGCGTGCGCGTTCTTTTTCAAAAAACCCCACGTGAGCATTCACGACGAAGGGAATCGAACACGTTTTCTTGTACGCCTCACAAAATTCGATGACATAATCCTTGTAAAACGTAAAAAGATCGTCATCGAAAATGAACATCTTGATATTTCGGTAAGTCTTAAGAAGATATTTGATTTCTTCTATAATCTGTTTGACTTCAAAGTGTCGAATATAGTTGAGCGCCTTAAAGCCGCAGTTCAAGTCCTTCCGGTAATGGGATACCATTTGATGATTAAAGCAATAGGTGCATGAAAAAGGGCATCCCCGGGAGGCCATCAAACCAACCCAGCCGTTTTTCGCATCGATAATCTCCTGGAAGTCAAAGATATCGTAATCTTTAAACGGTAGTCTCTTCAAGTCCGGCAAAGGCCTCACGGGATTCAAATGAACCTTTCCGTTTTGCAGGAAGCCCAGATTGCTCACTTGAGAAACGTCCGTCCCATTTCCCATCTTTTCTACAAAATCCAAGAAGGCCTCCTCAGCCTCTCCCACAAGAACATAATCAAAAAAACCCGTTCTCAGGATTTCCTCCGGCGCCGCCAAAGCGTGAATCCCGCCACACACCAGGGGCGCCGATATCGCTTGGCGGGTCCATTCGGCAAGTTTTTTGGCGTAGACCCACTGGTTTGTAACCACGGAAAATCCCACCACGTCCGGAGCCAGAGATCTTAAACGGTCTATGAATTCTTCCCGGGAGGGCAGCGGAGATATGTCCTCACAAAGCTGCCACAATTCCACCTCATGGCCCGCTTGTTTCAGCACGGCAGACATATGCGCAACCCCATAATTGAATCCGAGCTGCGATCCGGCATTGGGATAAATAAAAAGGACCTTCATTCTAAAACCCAGTGATTTGCAATAATAAGCATGGGACTGTTAACACATATCCGGGAACCAAAATTGTGAACCCTCTTTCCGGAAGACGGTAACCTCAAGATAGAAACCCCAAAAATCCTGCCGTGGTCAAACATGCCGGCCCTTCCGGGAAATGCGGATGCGATCAACCCAATTTTATCCCCCACGCAATAAGATTCCGATTGGATTTCTTTTCGACCGACTGCTGCGGGACTTACGTTATTTCGAGGTGTTACAAAATGGGGCTTCCTTGCTTCGATGTTATGGATTCTGAAGCCGCCTGACATGCATGATACGGGTCACAATATCGTCCACGTCAATGGACGAGCGATCTCGCAATGTGTCCACATGCACAATATCGGTGCTTTTTTCACCATACGCACTCCAGCGACGGATGAAACGCATGTTGTTGGAACCCGCAAAAATAGTGACACAGGGCGTTCCCAGGGCAGCGGCGATATGCTGACACGCAGAGTCATACCCTATGTATGCATCGCTCTTTGACATGAGCGCCGCAAGCTGTCCGATTCGGCTGTGAACCCCAACGATGCCCCATCCAATTCTTGGATTTTCGGCAGCATCGAAAGACACATGGGCTATCGAATGTCCTTGCCCCTTCACAAAACGAATCAAGCCATCGGCGGCAGCCAATTCTTCTTCGCCGGATCCCTTATCCAAAAATATGACGGTGTTCGGCTCCTGCAAGAGCGACAAAAGCAACCTTTCCTCCAAATCGGTCCCGACTCTCTTTCGAGGATTCCCACCGACGCCGAAATTGGTGACAATTATTTTTTCGGCACCCGCGCTCCTCAGTGCACCACAAATTCGGTTTGCGGGTCCCACATAGGATTGAGGAAACCAAGCCCTGGGATAAGAGAATCCTTTTTCTCCGCTTATCTCATCGACCCATGAATTCGCTAATTCCGCCATGGACATCTTCTTGTTCAAAGCGCTGTCCGAACGGCTATCGAAGTAAAAGTAACGCCCCGCCGGAAACAAAGGCAGAACGCCCAGTTGGGACAACCTTGAATCTGAGTCCACGAGTATGGCTGCTTCCGGAGGGCATGAAGCCATCTCCCTTTGGATAACCCCCAAGACCAGGTGCCAGCTGGATAAACGATCAAATAAACTGCCTCTTTTGGAATAGGACACGCCGCAGATCTTAACTCTGGAATTTCCCCCGTAAAGCTCTGAAAGGTTACTCCCGCCGATCAGCGCAATTTCCGCTTCAGGGAAAAAATCCATCAGACGTTGCGCCAAAACACTGGTGACGGCGACATCCGCACCAACTGTGATCCGGGATAGCAAAAAAACTTTCTTGACAGACTTGGGGTCAGGCAACGAAATGCGCTGGGCCCGTATGCTGTTGATTCGTCCCAAAAGGTCCTCAGGGGCGTGCAAACCGAAATCTTTTAGGGTTCGATCGAGCGCTTTACCTGCGCCAATGCCGCGACAGTAAGAAACGATTTGTGTCATGACTTCATTGTAGGTCAGTGTCTGCAATTCTTCAAAATCATCGCACAGGTTTTCGATGATGATGCCGAACAAGGCCTGTGCCGCCGGTTCGGTGAGTTCCGGATCCTCCGAGAACGTCGTCATTTCACACAGCAGATCGATGTAATCCTTTTCATAACGACAATCCTTTAAATAGTAATCTAAAAAAGAATATGCGATCTGGCGTGACAGCCTTCCCAGTCTCTCCACATCCGGCCCTGCTTCACTCAGCGCATACCATTCCCTGCGATAAGAAGATAATTGCATCAGTTATGAAACCTTCCCCAGTATCTTTTCGCTGCCGCGAAACACATCTTCCGGTGTGATACTTCGCATGCACTTATGGTCACGCGGACATACTTTCAGATGACACGGAGAACAATCCAGCTCTTTGCGCAGGACGAGTGTCTTTTTCAGATTCGCCGCCGTGTAACGAGGGTCCGTGGGCCCCATGATTACGACCACCGGCGTATCGAGGGCGACCGCGTAATGTCGAGGTCCCGTATCGTTTGTGACCAAAAGCTGACATCTTTGGATCAAATATTTCAAGAGCGATAAATCGACCCGATCGGGACCGGTATTGATGATAGCCGCCTGACTGGTATCTGTGATGGCCTGGGCAATTTCCTCCTCACCGGGGCCGACAAGCAGGAGGATTTTGCAATCCCATCGCTCTACAAAGAGCTCGGCCAGCCGGGCAAAGTATTCCGGCGGCCAGCACTTGGAGGTGCCAAATTTTGCCCCCGGATTCAGACCGATTACCATGTCACCCGCTTTGATCCCGAATTTTTCAACGAGCCGTCGCCCTTTTTCTTGAACCGAGTCGGACATAAAAAGGGTGGGCTCACGCCTTTCCGGGATTTCCAGGTCAAGCCATCGACATATTTCAAGATAGTATTCCGCCATGGGAACAGGCAAAATTCCATCTTTTTCCTTGAGGGGCACCGGTCCGCCGCTTAGCAAAAACGACCTTTGGTCTCTGCAGTACCCATAGATCTCTCTAACGCCGCCGAACCACAGCGGCAAAATAGATCGAAAGGAATTCGGCAGCACAATTGCCATCTCCGCACCAACGTTCCGAATGCTCCTCACCAAAGCCCAGAAGCCGCTCAGCGTCTTGTCATCGCAGCCGATAATTCGATCAAACCAAGGACCTTCTTCGATGACACCCAACGCATAGTTTCGAATGAGACCGACAATTTTTGTTTGACGATAATTTCGTCTTAAGCATTCGAACATCGGGGTGGCCATGACAACATCACCCACCCAGTTCGGGCAACGCACCAAAATTGTGTCGGGCTGCTTTTTCATCCCGCAATTCCAAAGCGTAGTATCGGTCTATATTGACCCTTAGCGCTTCCTCCGATTCGTGCATGCGCTTCCGGCCAAGGCACCCTGTTCCAAACCCTGACTATCCCACATGTCCCATTGCAAGCGCTTCCGAAAGCTTTTGCTCCACGGCCTCAACAGGGATGCTCCCCATACATATTTTATCGCGTCCGGGGCACCGTTTCCTGTAGCAGGGGGCGCAGTCCACCCCTGCATAAACCACCAAATGCTCACATCCATGGGGTGCGGTTCGCACGGGGGAAGTTGGCCCAAAAATCGATACATAGGGAGTCCCCACCGCTGCGGCCAAGTGACCGGGACCGGAATCAGGACCCACCGCCACTGCCGCGCGCTTCAGCACGGCTGCGAGTTCAAGAAGCGAGGTCTTACCGACCATGTTGATGAGAGCCGGGGCATCAAGCGCTTCAGAGAGCCGCGCCGCGAAAATCTCCTTGGAATGATCTCCGACAAACACGACCGTCCCGGATCCTGAGGAAAAGATATTTTGAACCAGACGAAAATATCCTTCAAATACCCAGTCTTTTGACTCCCACGCGGAACCCATAATGACGGCAAATAATGGATCATCGATCTCAGCAATGATTTTAGGCATAGTTGCGCTTAAATCGATGGAATTAAGTCCGGATTCCAAAGAAATTGGACGCGGCAATCCCAAATATTCTGCAAATTTGAGGTAATGACCCAGTTTCGGCAGATCATCGCTGAATTCACCGATCTGTTCGTTATTCAAGAGCCAGTTGAACTCTTTTGCATTGCGTCGATGAAATCCAATCCGTCTTTTTGCCCCGGAAAGAAACGAAAAAAAGCCACTCTTGAGGTGCCGCTGCAGGTCAAGTGTGATGTCAAAGTGTTCTTGGGCCAAATCTTTGTAAAGATCCCAAACCGCCGGGACACCCTTGGGACGATCAAAAATGATGACCTCGTCAACCATGGGATGCAGTTTTACCACGTCAACCCACTTCGGCTCGATCAGCCACGTTATTTTGCTCCGGTGAAGGGTGTCCTTGAGGTGAGATACCAAATAAAGCCCACGCACCACATCTCCGAGAGATCCCATAAGCAGAATCAAAATGGAGCAATCCGAAGGCGGTTTTTTCTTGGATTTCATTGGTACGCTGTGATCATGTTTCATCAAATCACGTCGTAATTCCTTTTCAGTCCTGCGCGCATCATTTCAGAGAGCATTCCCGGCAATCGGTGCTTGGTTACCGCACGGTGCCAGCGCGAAATATACTTATCAATTATTTTCTTCCTGTCTGCGCCATGAAGACGGGCTTTGTCAAAATCCAGAAGAAACACACCTCCGTCCTTACCGATCAACACATTCCCGGGATGCAAATCCACGTGAAAGATATGGTTATCGATGAGCCGGGTGACTTGCTCCACAACGGCCTTCATCACGTTTAGCGCATGCGGTTCATCCACCCGACTCAGTTCGGCAAGCGTCTGTGGTTCCTGAATCTCTCGGGTCACAAGCCAAGCCTTGTAAAACGGCCGACCGTAATACGCGTAAGCAACAGGCTCGGGTGCATTAACACCGACCCCCCGAACCTTCACCAGCACCTCGTATTCAAATTGACAGCGCGGTTTCCCCCATTTGAAATATCTTCGTTTGATAAAATACTTGATGAGCCCCCCCCGGATGTAATGCTTCACCACAATAAATCCCAAACCTTGAAGGTGCGAACAGGTCACGGCAATCCTTCCACCGAGCACGGAAGCAGCAGGTTCGGCGGGGGCATTGAAGAGACGAATAAGCGCATCCAAATGCGCTTGGTGCAAATCTGTTGACAATCCGAAATGATAGCAATTATATGTTTTTGTTACTATTTTTTTCAACTGGCCCCGTGCTGTTGCCGAATCTGTCCGTCTCGGCAATTGGTTCGCCGGACTTGATTTTCCGCGGCACCGCCACGCCTGAAAGCGCTTAAAGGATGCCGGAATGAAAAACCCTTTATTCAACCGCCGTGTCCTTCCTCAGTTATCCCTTGCCTCTTTCAATTCGACCGGGACCCAAACACCGGATATTTGGCTTCGCAAATGTTGATGGATGGCGAATCAAGTTGAGCGGAGCGATTATAGAAAAGTGAGGCCGTGGTGTCAAACAGGCGTTCATCTCAACCTACGGGAATTGTTTTCATTATTAGGACCCTTCCGGAAGCGGACTGCAAGCGTTAGCGTCGGAAGTAAAATAAGTGGACTCCAAGCGCATTTTTCTCTAGCATTTGCACAAGAAGGCGGTTCCAACTATCCGGAGGAACAGCAGTTTTTGATGCTCGCCAAGTGGAAAGCCAAGATAAACGGTTTTTCGATTTGGAATGGGAATCACTCCGCACGCCGAATTTGATGAAAACGAATGAAGATCCTACATATCAACACTGAAAAAACCTGGCGGGGGGGAGAGCAGCAACTTCTCAATTTGCTTCAAGGGCTGAAAAAAAGGAACATCAGCTCCCACCTGATCTGCCAACCGGATTCTCCCCTGGAGAAAAAGGCGAAAAAAGCAGGCATCGAGGTCCTTCCTGTCGGCATGCGCGGAGAGGGTGACTTGATGGCGAGCTTTCACTGCAGACGACTGATAAACAGATTCAATTACGACATCATCCACTCTCACACCTCCCATGCGCACACCCTGGCTTTTTTTGCTTCTCTCGGCAAGAAGGCCAAACGTCTCGTCACCCGTCGTGTCGACTTTTCTATCTTCCGCCACAGCTTTCTCCATCTGAGCGGCATCAAATACCGTTTCATGGCTGATTATTACATCGCCATTTCTCGCAAAATCAAAGATGTCCTGGTGGATGACGGTATTTCGGCAAAAAGAATATTTGTTGCGCACAGCGGCATAAATCCGGAAAGGTTCGTATCAGCTTCCATGGACCCTCTGATTTCCGAGTTTGGTCTCAAGAAGAACGATCCTGTGGTGGTGAACGTTGCCCATCTGGCGGGCCATAAGGGGCAAGAATATCTGGTCAGAGCAATACCTCTCGTTTTGGAAAGAATTCCCAATGCGTGCTTTTTTATTGTGGGGGCCGGCGAATTGATGGATAAGCTTCATTCTCTGGCCAATTCTCTCGGATTAGACCAACGGCTCGTTTTTTCCGGGTTCCGTTCGGATGTCGGTTCCTTTTACCAAATCGCCGACCTCTTCGTCATGAGTAGCGTGCAGGAGGGTCTGGGGACTGCGGTTTTGGACGCACTCGCGCTTGGAAAACCCGTCGTCGCCACCAACTCGGGAGGGATTCCGGAAATTATCCAGGATGGTGTGACCGGCAAGCTGGTGGAGGCTGCGAATCCGGCTGCCCTTGCCCAAGGTATTGTGGAAATGCTCACAAGTCGGGAAAAAGCCACCCGAATGGCTGTTCGAGGGCAAATGAGGGTTTTGAAGGATTTTACCATCGATGCCATGGTTGAAAAAAATGTAGCGGTTTATCGGCATATTTTGGCGGATATACCATAATTACATCGCAATCCGGATCGCCCAGTCTTCTTAAACCGTACAAACAGCCGACCTTTCAAAAACCCTGAAGTCCCGGGGAAGCTCCCCTGACGACGGCCGGCACCCTTCCTTGACACCCTTTCTCTGCGGAGATATGATTCCGCGAATTCACCGTTTTTATGAAGGAACAGCCATTGTCCGACACCCTCACCATTATCGTGCCCACATTTAACGAAGAAGACCATATTGGTGACTGTCTCGAGAGCGCCAAGTGGGCGGACGACATCTTTGTGGTGGATTCATTCTCCACCGACCGAACACTTGATATTGCTCGAAAATACACTGACCACATTGTCCAGCATGAGTATGTAAACTCCGCTGCCCAAAAGAATTGGGCCATTCCGCAAGCCAAAGGAGATTGGGTGATGGTAGTCGACGCCGACGAGCGCGTCACCCCGGAACTCCGCGTTCGCATCCAGCGCATCCTGGCCAATGGAACAAAGTATGACGGCTTCTATATAAAACGAATGACCATTTTCTTCGGAAGAGTCATCCGGCACGGTGGCTGGCACAGTGATTATCTCATTCGGCTTTGGCGCAATGGGAAGGGGCGGTATGAAAACCTCGAAGTTCATGCGGACGTGATCGTAGACGGAAAGGTGGGTGTCATCCGTGAGTATTTTCTTCACGACACCTATCGCTCAATGGACCATTTCGTCGAAAAACTCGGGCGTTACACCACCTTGTCGGCAAACGATCTTTATAAATCCGGCAAATCCGCGACCTGGGTCAAACTCACACTTCGGCCCCTGTGGCGATTCTTCCGTATGTTTTTGCTCCGGCACGGATTCCTCGACGGCAAACATGGGCTCATTCTTTGCACCTTCGCTTCCTTCAATGTATTCTTAAAATACGCCAAGCTGTGGGATTACCGGCGCCGTGACCTTCTCGACAATGGAAATTTTAGGCGGAGACAGGAAAATCTCCGATCCGGTTCGGCAAGCTCCGGGAGCCCTGATACCGTCAAATCCCATTGCGACGAGGAAGTCGTGTCTTCCCTCGAGGTTTACTCGGGGCCTTGGGTTGACGAACCGATCCGCCGATCTGAATTGAAAGTTCTGAAAGTCGAAGGCCTTTCCCAAGATGAGCTATTCAATCTGATCGTAGCGCACCGTCAAGCGCTGGATTCGGGTGAGGGTGTACTCAAGAACGGTCCGCGTGCCGCTGTCACTCGGGTCCGCCACAACGACTATTGGCTCTGCATCAAAGAATACAGGCGACGCAGCATCTTCGACCGCTTCAAAACCCGGCTCGGCATTTCCCCCGCCATTCGTGCCTGGAATGGAGCCCGTTACTTGCATTCTAAGGGCATCGAAACGGCTAAAAACCTCGCATTGGTGGAAGTGCCCGGCAAGTATTACCTGTTCACCCGCTTCCTCGATGCGGCGGCACCTTTAGACTTCCTTATCCGTGAGCGTTTCGTTGAACCTTTGACCCAGCCGGAAATCATGGCCAAAAGGACACTCATTTCTCAGCTTGGCCGCTGGCTGCGACATGTTCACGATCTCGGTGTCTATCACGATGACTGGTCTCCCAAGAATTTCATGGCAAGCCAACAGGACAAAACTTGGAACTTTAAGATTGTCGACACGGAAAGCGTTTCACTTCGCAAACGACTCACTTACCGACGTCGCGTGAAGAACCTTTCACAGCTCAGCAGCGCCCGTTTCGGTGTCACGGGATCAGACCGCATGCGGTTCCTCCTTGCTTACGCTGGTCAGGATGCGACGTTGACTCGCGGACATTTTCCTCAAGACATCATCGATGCAACACGACGTCGATACAAAGAAAGGGAAAAACTGAGTGCAAAAACCCTCAAGCGGAAGGCCCAATTGAGACGCGCGGTAAGAAAATCGAAATGCAGCAAATCAAAAATGAGCCGCAGTGGGTAGCACTTGCCTCTTTTGGCGGGGACGGAAATTAAGACCCGTGGGGGCATGGGGTTTTGTTCCACATTGGGGCAAATAGAATCCCAAACAAGCTTTCGGTTCTTTCAGTCCGGAAAACGCAATACAAAAGTATGAAACTTCTTCACCTTTTCAGTAATAGGCGATGGACAGGTCCGGCCGAACCGGTCGTCAATCTCGTCTCCGCGCTTCATCACGCAGGTTGGGATGTCACACTCTCATTTGGTCAAGAGCGAAGCGGTTTTAAAGACGGTATCCGTCAAAACGCTCAGAAGCAGGGGATTTCCATTCGCACAGGTCTAAGTCTTCAAAAACACGGCAACTTACTCCTCGATTACCTTGACAGCCGTCGCCTTCGGAGGTGGCTGCGGGATGATTGTTTCGACGTTGTCCACGCGCATCTCCGCAATGCCCATGTCATCAGCGCACTCGCCACACGCCCCATGGCGGTCAAGCCGCTCATCATCCGCACCTGCTATGCGGGGGATGGGCCGGGCGGGGGAAGGGACCGGCTTCTTCTGCAGCGGTTTACCGATGGCCTGATTGTTGTCTCTGAGCTTGCCAGACGGAAAGCTATCAAGCAGTTCGGGTTCCCGCCCGATCGCGTTTGGTGCGTTCACACGCCCATCGACATGGACCGATTCAATCCCCATCGAGGACTTGGTAATCGGCGGGCTGAATTCGGCATCGACCGGCACGCCTTTGTGGTTGGAATCATTGCCCGCATACAGTGGCGTCGCCGTTACGACGTGTTTATCGAAGCAATTGGCCGCGCTCGGCGAAAACTTCCAAACCTGCGCGCGATCATCGTCGGTCGTGGGACCCATATGAAACCCATTGCCCTTGACCCGATTAAACGGATGGAACTCAACGATGTGATTCTACTTCCCGGATACCAGAAGGGAGACGACTTCGTTCGCACCATCTCGACCATGGACGTCAAGGTGTATCTCGTTCCCGGCACGGATGGTTCATGTCGAGCCGTGCGGGAGGCCATGGCGATGAAGGTCCCTGTCATCGCTGCACGCCGTGGAATTCTCCCCGAACTCTTGGGGGATGGTCAGCGCGGCCTCCTGATCGAAGACTCTCCCGAGAATCTGGCCGATGCCATCCTCAAGATGGCACACGACCCTGGAGCCCGCCAGCAGATATCCCGGCGTGCGCGGCAATACGCCGTTGACAATTTTGCCTTAAACCGCCAGGCCGATATCGTCGCTGGAATCTACCATTCGGTTGCCAAACGTCGGAAACGATGAGAATTCTCTTTTCCCTTGATAATTACGACCACGGCACAGGCGGTGCAGAGATGTCCATTCAAGCGCTCGCCCATCAGCTTTCCTTACGTGGCCACGAAGTTCAGGTTTTTCAGCGAGACAGCAGCGTCCGCACCTATAATGACGGCTCCATACAGGTCCATACACACCCCCTTCCCGGCTCGCGTCTGATCCGCGATCGCGACCGCGATACGATCCGATGGAATCGTCACTGGGCACCCGTTCTTGATCATTTCATGGGCAAAACCCGATTCGATCTGGTTATCACCCAAAACCGTTTGCTTTACAGCACCGTCAGGGTAGCGACCCAACGGCATATTCCCGTGGTTGTCTTCGTGCGGGCCTTCAGCATGTTTTGCCCCTTGCAGTTCCGATCCCGCGAACCCCTCAAGGAGTGTGATCGTCGATGTGAGACGTGTCTCCCCTGGCGGATGAGACTCAAGTACCGGTTCATTCGCCGCAACCTCGGGCAGTATGAAGCGGGTCTTCGCAGGGCCACACTCCTGATCGCCAACAGCAAATACATGCGCGATGTACTCCACCGA
>JAWOGN010000315.1:0-4460 GCA_046496815.1 Desulfatiglandaceae bacterium | reverse complement strand
TGACGCTCCGAGGATGACGCAATTATTTATATCATTGCCCGACTTCCATTTTTTCCACCAGATCAAGGGCAGATGAAAGGACCCGATCTTTGAATCTCATTTTTAGGGCAGACTGAAGCATCTCAAGGCTGATCACTTTGTTGAGTTTGGCCAAAACAGATAGCGAAGCAAGTGCCCAGTCTTGGCTTTTGATACCTTGATTTTTGAGGTCCAATCGGTAAATCTCAGCATGGTTGGGCGGTATATGGATTCCTTGATTTTGAAGAATCAGCGTTTCATTATTGAGATGATCAAACAGGTATTTACGACGATCCACACCTTCTTGCCCGATGGCGATCACAACCGCAGGCTTTTCGATTCCGGTAAAACCAATCTCTCCTGGTGAAAGGATCACTTCGCTTATGGAAGGCCCTGTCAAAACCGTAATGTTGTATTCGTTCTTTTGGGTGACCCTCAATCCGGCAGAGAGACCGGCAAGACACAAAATATCACCCGCCGTTATGATTCGCTGCCCAGCTGCGCCAAGGATGATGACCCCCTGCTTGCCTGAAGAAGGAGGGGATAATGTCGCTTCGATTTTTAGCGGCGGCGGCACAGCCTTTTGTTCCTTTGCCATCTCCCGGTAATATCGGCCATATTCCTTCCTACTGTTGGCCTGGATCAAACCTTCTGTAGGCGGCAGCTCAAGGAGGGTGTCTTCGATGATTGCCGGTGTCAGTTTGTTACGTTTGATAAATCGACCTGTGCAAACCCCCCAGATGTCGAGTACGGAAAACCCTTCATGCCGAACAGCGCGTTCAATTTCCTCCGCCAAATCCTTTTCGTAAGCTGAGCAACGGGCGACATAGGTTGCCCCCGCGGCAGTGGCCACCTGGCAGACATCCAGCGGCCGCTCAAGCCGGTTTAAAAAACCTGATCCCACCTGTGCCTCAGGAGGTGTTGTCGCCGAATACTGGCCGCCCGTCATGCCGAAGTTAAAGTTGTTCAGAACCAACAACGTGAGATCCAGGTTGCGTCGGCAGGCACTGAGCAGGTGCGCACCACCGATGCCCAGACCGCCGTCCCCCATCGTAACAACCACGTTCAACTCCGGCTGGGCAAGCTTCAGGCCCGTTGCATAGGTCAATGCACGGCCATGAAGACCGTGCAGGGCGTGAGTTTGAAAAAAGGTGTCGAAAAGCCCGGAACATCCAATATCACTTACCATGACAATCTGGTTGCCGCTGAGCCTCATATTTTGAAAGGATCTATCCAGGGTCCTCACGATCCGCTCGTGGGAACATCCGGGACAAAAGACAGGGGGGCGGCCTTTATTCAGTAAACTAGACATGAGCGATAACCTCCCTTATCTGGCGCGGCGTAATTAACTTCCCATTCATTTGACCAAAGAAATCTATCTGTTTGTCGGGGAGCAGCCGCTCTATCTCTCGAACATATTGGCCTGTATTCATTTCAATTACGACCACCCGTTTTGCATTTTTCGCCTTCTCCTTTATCAGGCTTTCGGGCACCGGCCAAATGGTTTTAGGCACAAGGAGGGAAACCGGATCCCCTGCAGCCCTCTGGGCCATGAACGCTTCTTTTGCCGCCCGGGCAGTGACACCATAAGCGATGAGCAATGTATCCGAATCATCCGCCATATAGGCCTGATGGATTGAAAATTGGTCTACGGCTGACATAAGTTTCTGATTTAGTCGCTGCTGGTTTCTGTCGATTTCGTCAAAATCGGTCGTAATATACCCATCGGCACCATGAGTGGAGGAGGTCTGACGCACAAGAACCTCGCCCCCGATGGGGAGAAAGGGAGGGACCTCACTATCAGCGGGGACCTCAAAGGGAAGAAACGGCTTTCCGGGCAGTGGGGCTAAGCGCTCGACGGTCTCGGGCCTTGGAATGGCATCCAAATCCACACTTTCTTTGGTCATCGCTATTTCTTTATTCGAAGCGATGAATACGGGACACCGAAACGCCTCGGCCAGATTAAAGGCCTGCATCGTCAAGCCAAAGCAATCCTCGACATCGATCGGAGCCAGAACGATAACGGGCAATCCTCCGCTACTTCCCCAACGCATGAATTGAATATCTCCGTCCGCACCCCGGGTCGCAGAGCCCGTGGAAGGACCCAATCTTTGCACAACCACAATCACGATCGGGATTTCGCTTCCAATGGCAAAGGAGATATGTTCGCTGTAAAGGCTGAGACCGGGGCCGGAAGTGGCTGTCATGGCCTTGAGCCCTCCCATGGATGCGCCCAGACAGGCACCAATGGAAGCGATTTCATCCTCACCTTGAATGCATATGCCTCCCTTGGGGGGAAGAAGTTTGATCATTGCATTGAAGATCGTGGTGGCTGGGGTGATGGGGTATCCCGCATAGAAACGGCAACCAGCCGTAACTGCGCCCCACGCAATCGCCTCATTTCCTTCCATCAAAGACAAAGCCATTCTTTAGCCTCCAATTCATATATCTCAGTTTCAGTAATGCATGTTTTATATCCATTTAGCGCTTTGAAAACCCCAAGCAGAAAACAGATCCCAACGGTCTCCGACCCACCATTTCAACGCGCTAACTTCATGCCATATTTTTATGGACGAGATGCATACGTCAGTTTTGATCGCAGGCAGGAATAGTGTTTACTATAATTCTCGGTAATCGAGGTCAAGGGTAAAAAAAGACGCTATCGCGAACGGGACTTAAAGAGCGTTATCGCCCGGAGGAACCATGTACAAAGATCAGCAGTTTCAGCCCAACCAATCCAGGCGATCCGCAAGCGCTGGAAACTTTTCCCGGACTTTCTTTACTTCCCCATGGGCTACCTCAGCGCGCAGGATCGTTTCCTCATCTCCCGCACTTCCCATCACCACTCCCCAGGGATCGATGATCATGCTATGACCGACGAATCGGGTCCCCATGTTCAAGCCGACTGAATTGGCCGAGATAAGGAAACACTGGTTTTCGATCGCACGCGCCCGATTCAAGATAATCCAGTGTTCTAAACGCGGATAGGGCCAGGCAGAAGTGACGAGGAAGACTTCGGCACCTTGGTCCACCATCCGGCGGAATAACTCAGGAAAACGCAGGTCATAGCACGTGGCCATACCAAAGTTGCCGAGGGGGGTTTCGGCAACCACAACATTATCGCCGCGGCTGAGGATTTTTCTTTCCTCCGAGTTAAATCCAAAGAGATGGAGCTTGCGGTAGTTGCAGACAAGGTCCCCATCAGGTGATATAAGGTAGCTGGAGTTAAAATATTTGCCCGTGTCCTTTTCCACAAAACTGCCCGTGTGCACATAGAGGTTTCCCTCTTTCGCCAATGCCCGAAGGGTCGTCAGAGTGGGGCCGTTTCTATCTTCCGCCTCAGACAGATAGCGATCAAAACTCATGAACCCGACGTTCCAAATTTCGGGTAAAACAACAAGATCTGCGTCGCGCGCCCGTCGAATGTTCTCAACGGCTTTGTCAATCGTTCGGTTTTTGTCGCCTTCTACGACAGTCATTTGCACGGCGGCCACCCGCATTTTCAAACCCTCCTATTGATACCCGTTCCGCTTTTCTTCAAAATGGAACCGTGCACTTGCGCATAATTCTACCCTTTTTGGAACCTCGAGCCCACCTCATTCCCTGCGAGGGCGTAACGTGAACAAAGGGATTGGAGTGCTCAGCGCATTGGATTGGATTTCATTGCGATCTACCTTGAAAAAGGTTTGCTTCCTGCCAAATGGGTTTTTATATCCGCGATAATTTGCTCTTGCCGCCGAAATGCTGCATGAGCCGTCTCGAGGTCGACCCGGCTAAACCGAATACGGTCGCCGGGTTTGGCCTGTGCGATCAGCGGGATGTCGGCCGATATGACGGTGGCGATTTTGGTGTACCCCCCTGCCGTCTGCTCCACGAGGACGATGATGGGTTGGCCGTCGGCCGGGACCTGAATCCCCCCCGAAAGGGTCGGCTCGGAAATGATGCTTTTCGGCATCCCGGCCCGTTGCGCAACCTTCGGACCTTTGAGTCGATATCCCATGCGGTTGGAGTGTGTGTCGACGGTGAATTCCGAGCTGAATAAGGTGGTGAGCCCCTGATCGAAGAAATCATTTTGTGGTCCGGGTATCGCTCGCAAATCAATTTCGGGAGCGTATCGCGGAATGAATTTTTGAGGGAGCCTGCGGGGGACGCGCATTGGTGTGCCTTCCCCGCAGGAAACCACATCTCCCGTGGCGAGAATTCGACCCGCATAACCGCCCACTTTCGCGCCTGTGTAGGTGGACCGACTTCCCATGACAACCGGGACATCGATGCCGCCCGTGACCGCCAAGTATCCCCGGCACCCGCTCCGAACCAGGCCGATGTCCAAGCGGTCTCCCGATTTGATCTTGAAACAAGTCCAGGTCTCAACGGGATCATCATTGAGGCGGATGGGCATATCCGCGCCGGTAATGGCAATGGCCGCGTCAGCCAGCACTTCC
>JAWOGN010000128.1:0-3233 GCA_046496815.1 Desulfatiglandaceae bacterium | reverse complement strand
TTTGCTTACTTCATTCGTTCATAAATGCCTTGAGGTCTATCTTGCAGGTAAATGTGATCGAATGGGCCGCGAGATCCTGCTTCACACCAGGATAGGGCGGTTTTCCGACAGGCCGAACAGCTCCTTCGTGGGATATGAACCCCCAGGATATGTCGGCCGAGACTGGAGGTTGACTCGATGGCCAAAGCCCCGGCGCAGTCCCGGCAGCAGCGGACTCTTTCTTGCTGCCTTTCGTGAATGCCGTCTGTGTCGTAGTAGATATCTCTGGATCTCTCAACGATCTCGCCCGCTTCATAGTGAGTTGGCTCCAACTTACCCTCCAAAAAGAGACCTTTCAACTCAGTGACAAGTTTTTCGATATATTCGGTAATATTGGAAGGTTGGGGCTTGTAATCTCTGTCGTAATTGGGCTCCTTTACGTGAGTGGTGTCCATCCCCGCCATCGCCATGATGACTCCCACATTGACATAGGGAAGGGCGCTTTCCACGGCATACCCGCCTTCAAGCACTGCGATATCCGGCTTGAGCCTTGCAGTTAATTGCGCATAGCCGCGAGCGGAAAAGTTCATGTTCGTGATGGGGTCGGTGAAATGATTATCCTGGCCCGCTGAATTGATAACGAGTTCGGGTTCAAATTTTTCCAACAACGGCATGACAAGCGAATTCAGTGTGTACAGAAAACCGCTTTCACCGGTATGGGGGGGCAAGGGAATATTCACGGTCAGACCTTGAGCATTGGGTCCGCCGGATTCATTGGGGAATCCGGATCCGGGATAAAGGGTTCGACCGTCTTGGTGTAGGGATATAAACAATGTATCCGGATCGTGCCAATAGATGTCCTGCGTCCCGTCGCCGTGGTGGCAGTCGGTGTCAACAATGGCGACCCGGTTAATCCCGTATGTATCCCGGAGGTATTCAATCATGACGGCTTCGATGTTGATGTTGCAAAAACCGCGGTTGCCGTGAACCACGGTCTTGGCGTGGTGACCCGGTGGACGAACCAGAGCGAATGCGCTTTCCACCTCTCCCTTGAGAACCGCATCGGCTGCGACAAGACAGCCGCCGGCAGATATCAGATGGCTTTCCGTGGTGACTGTTTGTTCATTTGGGATGCAGAAATGAACTCGCTGGATATCTTCGAAGCGGGCGGGACGAACTCGATATTCAACGAGTCCCTCAACGTCCAAAAGCCCTTCCTCCATTACTTGATCTTGGGTGTAGAGAAGCCGCTCCTCCCGTTCCGGATGGGTGGGGCTGATGGCCCAATCAAAAGCGGGGAAAAAAACCAATCCGGTTCGACGCACGGCTCGTAACATTCTATGGGCTCCTCCTCCATCCGGGAATGAGTCCCGGAGCGATACACATGTCAAGCCGGATGTTTTGACCTGTTCTCGAAAAGCCCCGGATCATGTTAAACGTTTGTCGATGTGTGATGAACATCTCAAGGGTTTCCGGGTCTGCGCCGCTCTGCAGCGCCTTTTGCCGAAGCACACCCCGACCGAGCGTGAGGGCGTCGTCCGTGGAAAACCTGCCATCGATCGATTTTTGAAAATTTGCCTCCGGGATTATGACGGTACCCCGTTCCGTGTCTGCTTGCAGTGTGATTTCAGATGTGACCCTTGCCACCGCAGCCCCAACGGCGTTGGCAACACCAAAATGGGGTGGAACGCGGTAGGGAAGTCCCATCGCCTTTCCTACAAATCGGCCGATCTGGTTTGCGGGTCCCCCGATGATGACTACGGCTCCAGGTTCGATCTTTTGTTCTCTCAGGACTTCGTGAATGGTATAAACCGGTCTCGAGTTGATGTAATCAATAAAGGAACGGGCGGCATCTGAGATGACTTTCGCAACATGCTCCAAGATGTATTTCGCAGTGGCGCGCCCGTCCAGACCCAAACGGATGCCCAAATTCTCCATGATCGCTTTGGCGGCATCTCGGCTGCCGGTATCAAGCAAGCCGAGGGCGACCATTGCATCGGTCGGCGTTGGCACGGCACCACCCAAAGCCACAGGCTTGCCCCTTCTTTCGGGACCGATTTTTATTGCCCCGTCGTTACCGACCCGAACCTCACTGTCGCCACCCAGCCCGATGGATCGGGTCAAAAGAGATCGAATCAGTGTGCGAAACGATCCCAATCTGATCCCGTAAGGCGCACGAAGCGGCACGCCATTTAAAACCACGGACATATCCGTAGTGGTGCCGCCGATATCAATGACCAATGTGGTGCCTTTGCAGCCATCCAAGGCCAAGGCACCCATGACGCTGGCAGCCGGGCCGGATTGTGCGGTTCGGGCGGGCAGATCTGAACAGTTTTCCAGCGCCATCGTTCCCCCATCAGGCTTCAAGAGGAATCGAGGCGCCTCAAGGTCTCTTTCGTTTAGGATGTGAGTCAGGGCATTTGAGAATTTCAGATGAACGTCGTATAGTGCCGCATTTAGATAAGTCGTGGCAATCCGGCGCGGAAAATTCAGTATTCCCGACACCCGATGCCCAAGGGCAACATAGGAAAAATCGTCGCCTATCCAGTCTGAAATTTGAGTTTCATGTATTGGATTTCGGACAGAGAATTTGGTCACGACTCCCAGGAATTTGATCCCGGAATTCCAAATGCGGCGGGCCGCGTCGCGAACCGATCTTTCGCTTAGCGGTGTGGCGTCGAATCCTTGGTGGTCGATACAGCCTTCCACCGTATGGTAAGAAGGCCCCACAGCGAACCACGAGGGGTCCATGCCGGGCCCGGCCGAAACGATCATGCCGGCTTTTTCAAGGTTATTCTGGACGATGGCATTTGTCGCCAAAGTGGTCGAAAAAGCCATACGGTCTATTTGTCGGGGGTCAACATCGGAAATCGTTTTTTCAAGTGCCACTCGGAGTGTCTCAAGAAGGTTCTCTCCGGTTGGCGTTTTTGTCTCAATAAGGACCCCGTTTTCATCAATGAGCACGGCATCCGTTTGAGTTCCGCCGACGTCCAGTCCTAGAATCATGAAGTCCCCGTTTCTGAAGTGGAAATGCGCGAGACCATCACGGTCTCCATTCCAAAGTCAACCAACTTATAGCACAAAGCGTCCCTTGCCCCAAGGTGATATTTAGAGAACAGGAATGCCGAACGGCGCTGGGAGTGATGCTGAATTGCCCGCTACGGGGAATCCCTTTTATGCAAAAGGACGTCGGGTTCACATGCATTTCCCGAGAGCTGGTGCCCCAAGGGGATTCAGGGTAGACAACCGGGCAA
>JAWOGN010000127.1:0-6018 GCA_046496815.1 Desulfatiglandaceae bacterium | reverse complement strand
CTTCCCAGGTTGACTTGGCCCATGGGTCTTATTTCTTCCACGACATCGATACCCTCCTCGGATTTATCGAGTTCGCGGTTGGTCATTCGAACGGTTTCGATGAGAGGAAACGAAGTGATGAAATTGCGGACAGCCGCGTCGATGATGTCATCCAGTCTTCCCAGGGCGCCCACCACGTTGGTAACGCTTTGAAAGAATTTTAGGGGATCGACGATTTTCCACCGGGCGAACGTGTCCACGTAGATGAAGGTCTTGTCCAGCGTAGGAACTTGTCCCGGGTCCCCATCCCACTCCAGAAGGTTTTTGGGAAAGCGATTGACATACTGCACCATGGGAATTTTGAAATATAGACCGGGCTCGGTTTTGGCGTCCCCGATCGCTTTTCCGAATTGCGTCACCACCACTTGCTCGGTTTCATCCACGATGTAGGCCGCCGTATAGACGGCAAAGAGAATAACGGCGATCGGTACAATCAGTGCTTTTGATTTCATTTGTCAGCTCCTTTGGACTTCCCCAGGTTGAGCAGGGGGAGGAGATTCTCCTGATCCGCGTCCACGATGTATTTGTCCCCCAGTTTGGGGAACACCTCAAGCATGGCTTCAAGATAGAGGCGTCGCCGGGTCACGTTTTCGGCTTTGGCATATTCCTCGTACAGGGAAAGGAATCTGGCGGCATCACCTTTGGCTCGATTCACCCGATCGAGCGCGTAGCCATCAGCCGATCGAATGGTTTTCTCGGCATTTCCTCTGGCCGCGGGAATCACCTTGTTGTATTGCTCCCTCGCCTGATAGATAAGCTTCTCTTTTTCCTGCACCGCCTGGTTGACCTCGTTGAAGGAGGGTTGAACGGGTTCGGGCACGTTCGTCTTTTTCATTTCAATGGTTCGAACGGAAATACCGGTTTCCGCTTCGTCCAGTTCCTTCTGGAGGAGTTCTTGCGCTTCATCGGCGATTTCTTTCCGCTTACTGATAACCTCGGTAATACTTCGGTCGCCGACGACGAGCCGCACGGAAGACTCGGACAGGTCTCTCAACGTGTTTTTTGGATCACGAACTTTAAAAAGATACTTGTAGGGATCGCTGATCCGATACTGTACGATCCACGGTACCACCGCAACATTCAAGTCGCCTGTCAGCATTAAAGATTCGCCCAGGTAAGCGGAGTCGCCGGCAAATCGAGATTGAACACCTGCCTGAAGGGTTCGAAACCCGAATTCCTCCTTAAAGACAAAGCGTACCTTGACCGTGGTTGCCTTCTCAATGCCTCTGGGAAGTTTGAAATTGAGGCCGGGCGGTGATGTTCTAACGTATTTTCCAAACCTCTGGACGATCCCCACTTCATCGACCGCTACGGTGTAAAAACAGCTGGTGCCGAGCAAAACGACAATCACGGCGAGAACAATAATCCACGTACCCCCCGGAAATTTTCCCTTCGCTCCCCGAATCTTTTCAAAAATTTCATCCACCCCGGACGGTCCGCCGCCGCCGCCCCCGGGTCCCGCCTTTCTCTGCCCCTGCAATTTGTCCCAATCCCACGCCATATAGTTGCTCCATTAAGAATTTTCTGTTATTTTTAGGTCAATGCAATTAAAACATAAAGGAAAAACGCCGTATCGTCAAGAATTAATGTTCGGTGAACCCTTGTCGATTTCAAGGGATGAACCTCCACGGGGAGTTTATGAAAAAAGGTCAAGATACATTGACGCCGCTCAAAGACGTGATTTCGAGTCTGCTTCGAAGCGGTGAGTTACCCTTTAACCCCGATGATGCAAACATTTGGAAGGTCTGGGAGGAGGTCGTTGGACCCGCCGTTTCAAAGCATGCACACCCCTCATGGATTAAGACAGGGAGGCTCAGGGTCACGGTTTCAGATCCCATTTGGCTCCAAGAACTGGAGTTTATGGAAGAGAGCATTCGAGAAAAACTCAACAAGACGCTGGGTCGAAAAGCGGTTGAGCGGATTGAATTTAGAGTCGGCCCAAGATAGAAAAGCTTCCCTGTCCCAGAATCGGCGCCCGTATTTCCAAACCGGGTTTTCCGTTCACGGCAGCCTCGATCAGGACCAACTTGGAACCCGATTTTAAATCGGGATGGATGAATTGAATCGTCTTGGGCTCCAGTTCGAAGCGGCGCATCGCCCCCAAAACATCCACGAGGCGAACTGACGGATAAATGAGGGCCAATCGCCCTTTTTTTTTAAGCAGGCGCTTGGCCGCACGCAGTATGTCGTCTAAAGAGGCCATGATCTCGTGTCGCGCAATCGCCTTGCGAACGTCGGGATTGATGCGCCCGTCTTTCACCTGGCGGTACGGGGGATTACAGATGACCACATCCGCGCATTTTTCGACAAGGGGCGGGTTCTTGATGTCGCCCAAGATGACTTTCATTTTTTGGTCCAGCCCATTTAAAAGCGCATTGCGCATTGCCTGAGACGCAAGTTCCGCCTGGATCTCCAATCCGAATGCATATCCCGCCGGTTTCGTCACGAGCAGCATCAACGGGATTACCCCACAGCCCGTGCCGAAATCAACCACGGTATCTCGCGGCCGAATCGTCACAAATTCCGACAGCAAGACTGCATCGATCGAGAATCTATATCCTTCTCTGGATTGGATAAGTTTCAAGCGGCCCTCCAAAAAAAGATCCATGCGCTCCTTCGGCCCCGGTTTGACTTTGAAAGGATTGGATGGTTTCATGGGCTTCAAATTCTTGAAAGCTCAAATTACGGAAATTTTAGATTTTTGAAAGTATGCAATATGGGCCGTTGGGATCTCTTTCAGAAGGCCGCAATCCCGGACCGGGCAATGGACTTGAGCGTAATGTGGGGAACCGTCTTATACTTGAAGTCGCTGCACACGAGAGGAATGTGATGACGTCACGATAACAGTAGATTGGATCGAATTTCTTGATACTTGGAACGTTGAAACCCGTTTACCCACATGGCCTCGGTTTACCAGTCGTCGTCCGCATAAAGTTCCATCCTCCGGTCCCGCTCTTGCTCGACGGCACGCAGGTCAAGAATTGTGATTTTGCCGCGCTTGTATTCAATAAGGCCCCGATGCCTCCAATCCTGTAGGATCCGATTCACCCACTCCCGCCTCGCACCGACCAGGGAAGCGAGATCGCTTTGATTCATAAAAAGATCCATTTCATAACGCTCACCGACCACTACCGCTTTACCCAGCGCTTCATTATAGTTCAGAAGAATATGCAGCAACCGACCCGCCGTGTCGTACTGGGCGATTGTTTCTGCGTATGCGGTCGTCCAACGAAGTTTTTCCACCAAGAGTTTGATCAGCCCCATGGCAAGCTCCGGCATCTCGCTCAGACATTGCAAAAACCGCCGCTGTGTCATCTCCAGCAAAACGCACGCTTCCACTGCTTGTGCAGTGGTCGACCTCGGCCGACCGTCAATGGCAGCAAACTCGCCGATCATGTCATACACAGAAAAAATGCGAACTGATGTTTCGTTACCGGCGGGGCTAATACTGAAAATCCGCAGTTTACCTTTCATAACTACATAGAGAACATGACTGTCATCTCCCTGGTGAAAAATAACCTCCTTTGGCTTGTATTTCCGAGAACGGAAATTTCCGGCCAGAATATTGAGATCACGCTCTCCCAGCTGAGAGAAAGGTTCAACTTTCCGAAGAAATGCGGTGCGCTTTAAAAGAATGTCATCTGCAATTGGTGTCGGCCCCATAGGTCCTCCTCCTGACGCTTACCAATCCTGTGCTGTTTCAATCCTGAAATGACGCCTCTCCCATAAGCAAAGCCGACGATGGAGTTTTAACATTCCGGCAGCCTGCGAGCAAGGTAATTTCCTCTGCACTTAAGAATGGCAAAGAAAAACTGCCGAATGTTAACCAACGCACAGTAAATCCGTGACCATATATACATACATCCAAATTTTTTTTCGATAATTTGCCGTCCAAAGCAGTTTCTCTCGTTTTTCGACTGTGTACCCACAGTTGATGGAAGGCGGATATCCACAAAGAAGAAGGGGGGAGGCATGAAAGATTTGACCATTAAGAATAAGCGGATACTAGCGGTCGACGGTGATGTCACTTTTCTTTCCATTTTAGAAAGGGAAATCCTGGAGAACTATCCCGAATGCTGGGTGGATACGGCTAACGGTTTTGAGCCAGCGCGTGAGATGATACAAATGTATACTTACGATGTGGTGATTCTGGATATGGAAAAGAAGCCCGGATCCGAAGTCGTCGATCTGGTTTCAGGGCGCGGATGTCGGATGCTGCTCATTACTGAGGATAAAACTGACACCACAACGAAGGTTCGTCATGTCGCTTCTGGACATAAGGGTATAGTTCCTCGAAATGAAATACGACAGGTCAGGCCCAGGATACGTGAGGCACTCGATGCAGGTTTTTTAAGGAGATACAAGCGTTATTTTTGGAAGTTGACACGGGCATCCGGGATGGGGAGTCTGGATACCGCAGTTCATAATTTCATTTTCTATTGAAGCGATACCGGAGTGTCGATCACATGAAGATCTATTCTTGCCCAAAAAGGAGGGAGACACGTCGAGACAATCATACGGTTTACAGCAGGGCTTGTGTCACTCGCCACGATTCTCTGAAATACCACTGAAGTGCTTCATAAGAATGACGGGGATTTGCTCGGATCTTACTACGAGTTCCGTATGAATGAACGCATATGTCCATACGATGAAAAGGCGCTATCGCTGCCATGAAAAAGATATTTTCAGTCGTCTGTATCGCTCAGCCCACAACAGATACCTTACGCCGGAAAGTGCGAGAACGAAAGCAAAAGGAACAGGCCCTTCAGGAAAACGAAACCAGATACAAAACCATCCTTGAAACCATAGAGGACAGTTACTTTGAAGTCGATCTTTCGGGCGAAATGAGTTTCTTTAATAACGCTTTGTGCAGGATGACAGGATATTCTGAAGCAGAACTCCGGGGGATGAACTACAGGGATTACACGGAGCCTGCCACGGCAAAGCGGATGTATGAGATATTCAACAGGATTTATCGCACAGGCGAACCTTCAAAGATTAATGATTACGAAGTTATTCAGAAGGATGGAACGAAATGCATCGTGGAACTGTCCACGTCTCTGATACGAGATCGTGACGGAACCGGGGTAGGGTTCCGGGGCATCGCGCGGGATGTCACTGAACGCTGGTTGACGAGACAGGCGCTTGAAGAAAGTGAGGAGAAGTATCGGACGATCCTTCAGAGCATCGCCGATGGTTACTTTGAAGTGGATCTCACAGGAAATATGGTTTTTTTCAATGATTCCATGTGCAGGATCCTCGGATATTCTCCGGAAGCGTTGAGAGGCTTGAATAACCGGAAATTCATGAGCGAAGAAACCGCCAAAACAGCCTATGAGACGTTCAACCGGGTTTACAGCACAGGGGAGCCCACCCGGGTCTTTGGTTGGGAGCTTTTGAGGAAGGATGGACAGAAAAGGTATGTGGAGACCTCTGTGTCCATCGTCAGGGATGAGACAGGAGGAACGGTTGGTTTCAGGGGCATCGCCCGTGATATTACGGAAAAGAAGGCACTGGAGAAAGCCAGAGAAAGGATCATCAACCACCTTTCTCATGAATTGGGGACTCCGCTTTCTCTCATTGAGGGCGCCTTATTGAGGATATCAAGCGCCGTTGAAAGTGCGGACCTGAACAAAATACGGGATTGGGTTCAGAGGGCCCGGCGCAGTGTTACCCGATTGAAGGCCCTGCGAGAGGAAATCGATGACATTCTGAATGACAGGCCGGTGCAGGAACGGGAAAGGATCTTGCATTTTATTGAAGCAGCCCTGGGTCTGCTGGAAGAATGTGAAGATGAGCCTTTGAAGGAGGGTGCCAAAACGATCCGACAAAAAATTCTGAGACGACTGGAGTCCTTATACATGACGGAGGAGATCAAAAGGGAATTCATCCAACTCGATACCCTTCTTAAGGAAGTGTGTGCTGAGGCAACCGAATTGATGAAGAATAGAAAGGTCGAGGTCGTCGAGGGGTTCGAGA
>JAWOGN010000325.1:0-2630 GCA_046496815.1 Desulfatiglandaceae bacterium | reverse complement strand
AGCGTGTTTCTGGACAATGATCTGTCGAAAGAGGCGATCAGAATGCAGATTGATCGTCTCCTGAGTATTGCGAGGCATTCGGGCGATGTGATAGGAATCGGGCATCCCCACAAGGAAACGCTCGAGGTATTGGGGGAATATTGTCCTAAAATCAATAGCGAATTCAACGTTGTTCCTGTGTCAGATCTGGTGGGTTGAAGCTTTTTCGGATTGGGTTACGGCGTCCAGACGGGACAGTTGCTGCGAATCACGCAGGGTCCGTGTTTTGCGTTCAACCTTCCGTGACGGTCTCGCCAAAAATTGTCGCCCCGTTTAAAAGCGGAGCGCCGGTTTTTTTGGGTGCGCTTACGAGATAATGGATTCCAACACCTGTTCCGGACCCCGATCCGGGATTCTTTGGAATGACGAAAAATGGGCTTTTGGGACTTTTTACGAGAGTATTTTCATTGGAGATGAAGATCTCCGGAAGGAGAGAGAAATTGGAAGTTCCACTGCTGGATCTAAAAAAACAGTATGAGACGATTCAAGAAGAGATTATGGCCGTGACAAGGGAAGTTTACGATTCGCAGCGATTTATCCTGGGACCGAAAGTGGAAACGTTGGAGAAAAAGATCGCTGAATATTGTGAATGCAAATACGCCGTGGGAGTGTCATCCGGAACGGATGCGTTGCTGATTGCGCTGATGACAGCGGGTATCGGATCCGGGGATTTGGTCTTAACTACGCCCTACAGCTTTTTCGCCACGGTCGGAGCACTCGTGAGAGTGGGTGCCGAACCGATATTCGTGGATATTGATGAAAACACCTTCAACATGGACCCCACAAAACTTGAGGCAACGATTTCGTCTATGAATGAAGATGAAAAATCTAGGGTGAAGGCCGTCATGCCGGTTCATCTTTTCGGCCAAAGCGCTGACATGGCGCCGATCCTCGAGACAGCCCGATCCCACGGCTTCTTAGTGATCGAAGATGCGGCGCAGGCAATTGGCTCAGCGTATGAGTTTGCTGACGGAACCGTTAAACGCGCGGGGGCAATGGGACATTACGGCTGCTTTTCGTTTTTTCCCTCAAAAAATTTGGGAGCGTTTGGCGACGGAGGCATGGTTACAACCAATGAGCAGGAGATATTTGAGCATCTAAAAATCATGCGGGTTCATGGTTCCAAGCCCAAATACCACCACAAAATCGTGGGAGGAAATTTCAGATTGGATGCCCTACAGGCGGCCATCCTGACGGTAAAACTTCAGTATTTGGACGAGTGGACGACAAAAAGAAATGAAAATGCAGATACTTATAGGAAATTATTCCAAGATGAAGGGCTCGAAGAAATTTCATTGCCCTTTGAAAAAGAAAAGCGGCACATTTACAACCAATTCGTGATCCAGGTGAGGGATCAACGGGATGACCTCAAGAAATATCTTCATGAGCATGGCGTTGGCTGTGAAATCTATTATCCGGTTCCGCTGCACATGCAAGCGTGTTTTGATTATCTTGGATACAGCCCTGAGGACTTCCCGGTTTCCATGGCTGCCGCCAGAAATTCCCTGGCATTGCCGATTTATCCCGAACTCACCGCGGAACAGATCCATTATATTGTTGATATCATAAAACAATTTTTGAAAAACAGATGAATGAATTTTTTTTTAAAAAATATGAAAAAATAGGTTGACATTGTATCGCAGGATAGGTAAAAGACGAACTTCGTTTTTTTTTCGATTTAGAGATACAAATGGCTTGACAACCATTTTTTGATGATTTAGTGTGGAAATTAAGTCTTGCTCTTTGAAAACTAAATAGTGATGTAGTGTAGGGCTCTGAGAAAAAAAGGGTCAAAGAACCCTTGGAAGTTTAAGTGGAGAGTTTGATCCTGGCTCAGAACGAACGCTGGCGGCGTGCCTAACACATGCAAGTCGAACGAGAAATCGGGCACTCAGGCAACTGATTGCCGGAAAGTAAAGTGGCGCACGGGTGAGTAACGCGTGGGTAACCTGCCCTTGAATCGGGGATAACTTCGCGAAAGCGTAGCTAATACCGGATACTGTCCTTTTGGCTGTGGCCTTTGGGATGAAAGGTGACCTCTTCATGAAAGTTGCCGTTCGGGGATGGGCCCGCGTACCATTAGCTTGTTGGTGGGGTAACGGCCCACCAAGGCAACGATGGTTAGCTGGTCTGAGAGGATGATCAGCCACACTGGAACTGAAACACGGTCCAGACTCCTATGGGAGGCAGCAGTGAGGAATCTTGCGCAATGGGGGAAACCCTGACGCAGCAACGCCGCGTGAGCGAAGAAGGCCTTCGGGTCGTAAAGCTCTGTCAAGTGGGAAAAAACACCGCGGGTCAATAGCCTGAGGAATTGATGGTACCGCTAAAGGAAGCACCGGCTAACTCCGTGCCAGCAGCCGCGGTAATACGGAGGGTGCAAGCGTTGTTCGGAATTACTGGGCGTAAAGGGCGTGCAGGCGGTTTGGCAAGTCAGATGTGAAAGCCCTGGGCTTAACCCAGGAAGTGCGTCTGAAACTGCCATGCTTGAGTATGGGAGAGGAGAGTGGAATTCCCAGTGTAGAGGTGAAATTCGTAGATATTGGGAGGAACACCGGTGGCGAAGGCGGCTCTCTGGACCAATACTGACG
>JAWOGN010000319.1:0-13283 GCA_046496815.1 Desulfatiglandaceae bacterium | reverse complement strand
TGCTAGCCTCCTTACGGCTCAAGGGGCTGCGAAAATGCTGACAAGAGTGCACATCAACGAATAGCATAGTTTCCATCCAGAAATGGTCTTTTTTGCCAATCTCGGCGTCAATCTGCGAGGTTGCTTGTGCGGCGTACTTCAGTACGCCTCCGCGCAACCTCTTGATTTCCTTGATCTTGACAAAAAATCCTCATTTCTGAATTGGAAACTTGCCAGTGCCCAAAAAGCGTTTCTGGATGGGCACTAGCATAGTTGCCTATTCGAGAACCAGGAGGTCGCCTGTTTTTGAAAGAAGCCCTTATTGGCATGATAAGCATAATATAGGAGAAATAATATGGCTATAAAGACAGAAAAGGAATACATACAACGCATTGAAAAACTTCGTCCCAATCTATTTTTCGGCGGCAAAAAGGTGGAAAGGCTTCAGGATCATCCGATCAGCAAAGGAGTCATTGACGCAACGGCGTGTGTCTACAAAATCACGACAGATCCTGAATACGCGGAAACCATGACGGCAACATCCCATTTGACCGGAGAGCCCATCAGCCGCGCCCTTCATATTCACCAGAGCAAAGAGGACCTCTTTAAACGCCTGGAAATGGCCCGGTTGAGCAGTCAAAAACTGGGGACCTGCAACTACCGTTGTCCCGGCAACGAGATGCTGCCCTCACTGGCAGCGACCACCTGGGAGATCGACCGCGACGAGGGAACGGAATATCACCGGCGCTTTAGTGAGTATTTGCGCTACGCCCAGGAAAACGACCTGGTGGTCAGCGGGTCTGTTACGGATCCGAAAGGCGATAGAAGCAAAAGACCCCTTGAGCAGGATCCCGATCTGTACGTGCGCGTTGTGGAAAAAACGGCTGACGGGATCATTGTCAACGGGGCCAAACAACATGCCACGGGCGCCTATGCCGCCGACGAGACCCTGGTTTTGCCGGGCATTTCCTCAAAAAAGGGAGAGGAAGACTATGCCCTGGCATTTGTCATACCAAACGGCGCCCCCGGGGTCACCTATATCGGGCAGTACAATCCTTTCAGCGTGGAACGGGAACATGAACAGGAGACCCGTGTCCTCGGCAATCCGATATATGGTCAACGGGAAACATGCCTCATTGTTTTTGATCATGTCTTTGTCCCCTGGGAACGGGTTTTTATGTGTGGCGAGGTCGAATACACCCAGAAATTCATCACCCGGTTTGCCAAGACCCATCGAATGAACTGCGGCGGGGCCTGCAAGGTCGGTTTCATGGATCTCATTATCGGGGCTACAAAGCTCATGGCAGAGTACAATGGCCTGTCGGGCGCCTCTCACATAGCCCAAAAAATTACCCGTATGCTGCAGCTGAACGATACCTCCCTGGCCTGTGCCACCGCAGCGGCCTATTTCGGAAAAGAAGAACCGGAGGGTTCCGGTGTGTTTATGCCGGACGAAACCATGGGAAACATCGCCAAGCTGAATACCAATGACGGATTCTGGGAAGTCATGGCCCTGGCCGGCGATATAGCGGGCGGCATCCCCGCCACCATGCCCAGTGAAAAGGAACTGGACAACCCGGAAGTAAAGGCTTATGTGGCCAAATATCTAAAAGCCGCGGCCCCGGCGGACCAGAGAATGCGCATTGCACGATTTCTCCAGAACTGGGTCGCCGGCCTTCACGGAGTCGGGACTCATCAGGGGTCGGGTCCGAGCCAGAGTCAGTATGTGTCAATTTACCGGGTCGCGGATCTGGAATCGAAAAAGAAAATGGCCCTGGATCTGGCAAACGCCATCGAATAAGGGTCGAAGCAGCATCATGTCCACCAGGTCGTTTTCCAGGCGCAGCAGGCTTGGATAGACAGTAAAATCCAGCGCGCTTTCCGTTAAAAACCGGTTGTAGACCTCCCTGGCAAAGGCCAGTATCTCGGATCCCGGGTCAAACACGTATCCGAACACCCGGCCCGACGACCAGTCCACATCATCTTTTTGATACGCTGTTAACTGCTCAAGAATGGCTTCCCGATGCATTCCGGATGTGGGAATCTGCATGCCGCCTCCTTTGCCGGGCACCTGCCGGCCAGGGGATTGTTGTCTCTCCCGGATATTTGCGGCCCGGTCGATGGAGACCTATAATCATTGGTTTTCGAGTACGCGCGCCGGGGGGGCCATCTTCAGGCGGGCGGCAAGCATCGTGCCGCACAGGATCAACGTGCCTAAAAGACCCATCCCGATGGAAAAAGACCATGCATCACCCATTGCTCCTATGGTGATGGGGGCCACCCCTCCACCCAGCAGAAAGGCCGCCGGCACCGTGAAGGAGACCGAGACGTTCCGTGTTTCCGCCGGGCCTACGCGGGCGAGTGCGGCGAAGGCCGGAGGGAAAAAGCACACGGCCGCCATAGGTTGCAGGAACAGGGGGACCACCAGGAACCTGTCCGGGACAAGCGCCAGGCAGACGGTGCACAGCCCGGTCAATCCCATTACCCAGATGAGGGTTGATTTAGGCCCCAGCCTGTCATTCACCCAGCCTGCGATGAAGACCATGAAAACCCCGGAAAGCCTGGAAAGCGCAATGAGGGTATTCGCCCAGTTGCGCTCTATACCCCGTTCGGCAACCAGGTACAACGGAAGCATGCTGAAGATACCCAGGCTTCCGGTGATTCCGAGGCTGAACAGCACCACCATGATCCAGAAGGAGGGCACCGAAAAAAGTGTGCGGGTTGCTCTGATGCTGGGTGCCTGGCCGGGAAAGTTCCCGCCTTTACCCATAATCGCGAAGGCAATGCCCACACATATGGATGCAAGGCCCAGCAACCCCATTATTCCGCGCCACGACAATTGCAGAAAAAGAATTTCGCAAAGGATCGGGGCGGTCACGAAACCCAGGTTCGGGGCCAGTTCATGGACTGAGATGGCTTTACCCCAGTCCCTGGGGTTTATCAGGGAAGTGAGGGTCGCGATGCCTGATGGAAGGTAGAAACCTGCGGCCGCACCCATCAGCAACAGGCCCACCCGCAGGGCCGGAAGGGAATGGGACAGGGCTATCCAGATCAGGCTCAAACCCAGGCCGGCGGCGGAAAAAAAGATGGCTCCCCTGTGGTTGATGCGGGAAGAGATGCAGCCGGAGCAGATTATTGCCACGCAGTAGCCGCCGGAAACCAGCAGGAACAGTGCACCGGATTCGCCGTGGGTGAAGCCTAGATCCTGTTCGATGGACGGCAGCAAAGGGGCCAGGCTGATCCGCGCAATGAAATTGATATAGAACAGCCCTGTCATCAAGAGAAGCGCGGGAAACGCGGCAGAGAACGGCAAAGGACCGTTTGGGGCGGCTCGCCGGCTATCTTCCTGGACGCGCATGTAACGGCCCTTTCTTCTTGTCACCGAAAACTCAAGGAGCATGAATAAGGATAGGGATTAAGCGGCTGGGACCCCTATTTGCGGTTTCGGGTATCCTAAAATGAAATTTCCGTGGTCCGGCCGTCACAAACCACCGAGCTTTCGCCAGGCTTGTGTCTTCGACAATTTTTTCGTCGAGTTCCAGGCTGAGAGCGTGCGTGTCTGAAGGTCAAGTGTGCCGGGCTTCTTTTCCCAGTTCCCGACAGAAGGTGCGCTTACGCCGAGAAGCCTTGCAAACTCGCTCTGCGACATACCGAACTTCGCGCGCAATGCGGCAACGGCCTTGCCGGTGACGTGTCGGCCTCTCGAGGCGGCTCGGGATGCCCCCTTCGTGCCGGCAGATTTCTTTTGGGTTTGGACCGTTTTTCCGCCGACTTTCTCTTTGCGGGTCGTCTTTCTTTTCACCGCGACCTTGGGAGTCTTCTTTGACTTTGGCACAGCCTTTTTCCGGCGCTGCAAGTGCTTTTCAGTTGATGTCGTCACATCTTCTGACATCTCGATGCCGAACACATCCGCCAGGGCATCATCCGCGATGCGTTTCCGACCGCCTTTCGATCCCGCGGCGGTGACCATGCCGACATCGGCGCTGATCAACTCTTCATGGTCCACACCCCGAAGAAGGAAAAGCAACTCCGGCTTTTTGTCAAGCCGTGCGCCCACCCCGTAGAGCACGGCCGCCACATGCTTGCACATGACGGCCCAGTCAGGGCAACTGCAATGCAGGCTGATCTCCCCGGGCAGGGGGAACAGACCCTCTTTGCGGTCGGTCACGACGGACATAACATTCTTGGAAAGCCTGCCCTGAATCAGTTCCAGGAGCGAACCGATTTGCCCGGCGCACCGATTCTTCACATCTTTCCATTTCTTCCGAGGTAGCGTTTTAACGGCGACTTTCACCGTATAGAGCTTGGAGCCACTGACCATGGCATTGACCTCGCCCTTGGCAATGTCAAGATGGCACACCGAGCCGTTGCGGACGTAAGTGCGGCCACGCGGGAGGCGGTTTTCGTAGTCGCTGAACGACTCCAGGTGATGGCACCACGCCTCCCCCCAAAACGTTCGCGCCATCTTTCTTCCTTCGATCTCAACGGGTTTGATATAGAGGCCCTTCTTTCGAAGCTTCTCCATCTTTTTCAGGGCGCGCGCACGGCGCACGGCCACAGGCACATAGGGAGGCCATCCGTACCGGCTCATCATTCGTCTCCTACAATTCCGCCCTGTCGACATCAAGGGCCACGATCCTTAACAATTCCTCGTCGCTCATCTCCGTCAGCATGGATTCAGCTCCGGCCTTCAGGATATCGTCGGCAAGGTTCGATTTTTCGGCGATCAAGGCGTCGATCTTCTCCTCGACCGTCCCCCGGCAAATGAACTTGTGTACCACCACGTTTCGATGCTGACCGATGCGGAATGCCCGGTCCGTGGCCTGGTTTTCTACGGCCGGATTCCACCATCGGTCGAAGTGGACCACGTGCGACGCGGCAGTGAGGTTGAGACCCGTTCCGCCCGCCTTAAGGGAGAGCACGAAGAACGGTGGTCCATCTTCCTTCTGGAAGGTATCGATCAAAACTCTGCGCTTTTTTACCGCAGTCCCGCCGTGCAAAACAAGGCCTTCGCACCTGAATACCCCCGCGAGAAAGGCGGCGATCGGCTCGGTCATCTCGCGGAACTGGGTGAACACGAGAACCTTTTCCTGTCGCGACACGATTTCCTCGCAGATTTCCCGGAGTCGGTCAAACTTGCCGCTGTCGGCCGGCTCATACCCGCCGTCGCCGTAAAACTGACTCGGGTGATTGCAGATCTGCTTGAACCTCATCAGGTATGCCAGTACCAGCCCACGCCGTTTCATCCCGCCTGCCTGTCCCGTCCCGGAAACGGCAGACAGGTCGATTCCTTCAAGGGCCCTCGTGAGTTCCTTCACCGACTTGGTGTACAGGGCGGCCTGCTTTTTCGAAAGACCGCAGAACGCCTTCATCTCGGTCTTGTCGGGCAGGTCCGCGATAATGCTTTTATCAGTCTTGAGCCGCCTGAGGACGTAAGGCCGGACCAGTTTCCTGAGAGGCGCGTACCGGTCATGCTCTCGTGCTTCCAGGCCCCTGACGAATTTTTTGAATCTGGCGGCCGAGCCAAGCAGTCCGGGGCAAAGAAAGTCAAACAGGGACCATAAATCGGAAAGCCGGTTCTCTACCGGCGTGCCCGTGAGTGCGACCCGGGCATCCGCCTTGAGCTGTTTGACCGTCCTGCTTTGGCGCGTGGATGGATTCTTGATGGCCTGGGCTTCGTCCAGGACAACAAGCCGCCATGGCACATCGAGCAGCCATTTCTGTCTGGGCAGCATTCCGTAGGTGGTCAGGACCACGTCGGCTTTCGCCTGAACCGCTGAGGGATTCTCGGCCATGGCTGCAAGGGCTTTCTTTTCCGTCTCAGAGGGGTGAATGAAAGAGGCCTCAAGCGTTGGCGCAAAGCGCTTCATCTCGATCTTCCAGTTCGCCAGGAGGGAGGCCGGAAGCACCAGGAGCGACGCTTTGTCGGAGGGCTTATCCTCCTTCAGGGCCAGCAGGAGCGACAACACCTGCACGGTCTTGCCCAATCCCATGTCGTCGGCAAGACATGCGCCGAGTCCGATGTTTGACAAGAACCAGAGCCAGTTGCACCCGATCACCTGATAATGGCGAAGCGTACCGCGAAAGTTCCGGTTGAATCCGCCGCCTGCCTGCCCGCCGGCGGGCGCAGGCAGGGAGGCCAATCCGTCCGGATTGCGCAAGCCCGACAGCACATCGGAAAGCCATTTTCCCGCGTCAACGAAGGACCACTCACGTTCTCCGCTCGCGGGCGAACCGTCGACATTCAAATCCGGCGGTGCTCCCGCCAGAAGACGCATGCCCTCGATAAATGAGATTCCCTCCTCGCCTGCTTTGGTTTCCACCTGTTTCCAATGCGCAAGGGCCTCGGACAGCCTTTCCCGATCAACCTCGATCCAATGCCCCTTCACGTAGGCGAGGCCGTCCTCCGACGTCATGATCCGACGCCATTCCTCTTCGGTCAGATGTTGATCCCCCAGGGCGAGGTCAACCTTGAAGTCCAGCATCGCATCGGCGCCGAGACCACCTTTTCTCTTCTCGCCGATGGTCACGGCCACGCGCGGGCGGGGGCGTTTCCGCCACCAGTCGGGGAGCCGCACCAGAAGGCCGCTCTCCTCCAAAAGGGGCACGTTCTGGAGAAGGCGGTAGGCTTCGCCGGGAGTCCATGCCAGGGGGTGAAAAATCTCGCCGGAATCGACCAGCTCCTTGACGAAGTCGACCTTTTCGGATGCCCGATGGACGGGTGCCAGCAGGTTGATCAGCGCCTTCTTGTTTTGTTTGCCCGCATATTCCCGGAGGGCCTTGCCCAGGGGCTGGTATTGCACCCGTCCTCCCTTGGAAAGGCTTGGCGCGTAAGTAGCCAGAAATGCAAAAGGAAACTCGGGCTCCGACTTGTTCTCCGCAAGGTGAAAGCAAACGCGTCCCACCTGGCGCCAGATCGCAGCGTATTTCTTCAGCCACCCGGCCAGTCCGTCTGGTGACGCGGCGATCTGTTTCCGTGCCCACGAGTCCAAATCAAACCAAAAGCTGCGAAAGACTTCGGTGCTCAGGTACTCTCCCCCCTGCATGGGCGGCGCGGAAAGCAGCATGGTCGCCAGCTCGGATTCAAGAGGCGGCTCAATCGGATCGATTCGTCTGCCGACGGACTCGGGCGTCCGGCAGAGTTGGGTCAGGTAGCGGCAGGAAAAATCCCGCCAAAAGGAGAACACCGGCGGAGGCGGCGCCTCCGGTCTCGTGGCGGCGAGGGCGAAAAGACCCGAGGCCTGGCATGACGAAAAGGCGGCCGCGACCCTCTTCATCCAGGCATCAGGTGTTGCCCCGCTATCCTGGCCGCCCTCTCGCATGCGAAGGCGACCGGCAGGTGTCAGGGTTAGATCGTGGTTGATTTCATTTATACTCATGCGCTGACCTGTTTCATTCCCTTCTGTCTCCATGTGCAACCCTTTTCATAACCATTCTCTCTATCCCGCAGTTTAACCGAAAACCTTCAATATCAATAGGTTATCCCTGCCTGCCGAAGCCCCGGCGCAGGCGGGAAAGATCAGGCTGCTCCCGGTGAGGCGGAAACGGCGTTGAATCACATTTGCCGTTTGCCATGCCCTGACACCTAATGTCACAGCTTGTCACAGCTCTTGTCATAGTATTCCAGCCGGCCGGTCTCCTCATCTGTCCTCCGATTTTCCCGGCCAACGGGCTTTTGCACGTTCCAGAAAGGGTGGCTCGACATGCTTGGGTGTGCCGGAAACGATATCTTCGGGGCGTCTCCGGCTCCTGTATATTTTGGCGACGGCCATACAGTCCTTGGCTTCGAGCTCGGTCTGCCCGCAAAGCGCGATATAGGCGTCAACGTTGCGCTGGGCTGCGAGCAGGGTCTTCAGAGCTCCGCCCCACCTCCGGCGTGCGTATCCAGGAAAATGCTTCTCCTTGTCATCCTGGGTCAGAGCGGATTCGAACTTGGAGTGAATCCGGCGAACGAATGCCTCCAGCCCCTTCTTGTCGAGCACTTTGACAACCTCACGATCAAGGTCATGACAAAATCCGTAGGGATCGTCCTCCATCCAGGAAAGCAGCGACCTTGCTGTCTCGTCCGGGTCATGTTTCGCGGCCTGGCGGGCTTGGATCCAACCACGAAACAGATCCTCAACCAGCATGCCGAAATTGCCGCTCGAGTCGTCGATCTCATCGGCTTTTTCGTGGCAAGCGGCGATGAAGGTCTCATACAGACGCGCTGCTCGTTCCGGCTCTTTTTTGATGATTTTCCCAATGTCATTGGCAACACCCTGAACATCGTCCACAAACGACCAGGCGGCTTTATAGGAGATGAAATGCCCGGGAGACAGTGCCGGTTCGATGGCCTGCTCGAGCGGATCGATCTGTTTTCGCTTTCCGGGGCTCACGATACTCCTTTCTTAGTGGACATACCCATCGTCGTCATCGAATTCATTTGTCCCTCCCGAGTTTCGTCATTTGATTGTTATTCATTTTCACGATCCTCCCAGGCTGTCTTTGCTTTCACCTCATCAATGAGAAACCGCACTCCCTGATTGTCCGACGGGTTTAGCCAGAGCATCCAATCAAAGACGCGCTCTGCCTCGTCAAAGCGCCCAAGACGCCAGAGACACAATCCATAGCCGTGCATGCAGCGCAGAAACGAACGGTTGTCGATAAGGCCCCACGGCAGCACGCCGGTAAAGTCATCACCCAAAGACAGCTCGCCGATGCGCAGGCCGACTTCGTAATGCCGGATGGCATCCTGGGGATGGTGGTCAAAGACAAAATTGCCCAGATGCGAATGGGCATCGAGACAACGCAGGTCCGCCTGGCACAGCTCCATTAAAATCTTAATCGCCTCTGCCCGCTCGCCGGCATCTTTGAGATCGTTTGACTTAGTGATGGGATCATTGAAAGGATCGTCAGGGTCCTCGCCGGGCAGCACCTGTTCCATCTCGAACATAGGGCGGGGGCCGTGAGCGATGATCGGCTTGGCCCATTCCTCGATGGTTTCGTCTTCTTCTCCCCAGTACTCTTCCTTGGGGTCCCACATGCCAATATCTTCAAGACCCAGGGGCACCAGATCAAGGGCCTTCACGTCGATTCGAGTCGACTGAATCTCGCCGGAGAGATATGGATGACCGCCGTAACGCCAATGCTTTCGGGGTGTTACCGTGACGATGGCACCAGGCGCCACCTCCCAAAGACGGCTTGCGCGCAGGGTAATGATACGGTCGCTTCCCAACAAACGGCACCGGACGGCCCGCTCTTTAACCGATAGAGCGACCAATTCGACGGGTTTGCTCAGATCAATGTCATCGTCTGCCGCCTTGTGCTGCCGCTTATTTCGGGAAGGGACCTGCATTTCGGCAGGGAAAGGATCCAGGTTGAGCCACTTGCGGTAGGCAGCGATGTGCCGTGCCCCTGCCGATCCCTGCGGCAACACGACCTCGGACACCGCAACCACATGTTTGGAGCCGTCTTCGCGGCGGCATCTTGCAGTCAGCCCGCGTCGCTCGTTGCCGTCGTAGTCCACCTCGATCACCGAAACCGGTTCCCCGATGACGAAGCCGTCGGCCGGCAGGTCGACGTTGTCCTCGAAGGCCTGCCGAAAAGCCCAGAGCTTCTCATCGTCGCCGTATGCGTCGACAGTGATCTCCTCGATCATCTCGTTCAAAGCGTCGAGGTCCTTACTCCCTTTAGGGCTTCGTGGGTTCATCTTTTGGCTCCTCACAAGAATTTGTGGGTTGAAAAAGGATTTAGAAACTTGAAAGCATGAATCAAATCCGGTACTTCCTATTGGTAACCAAACCTAAGGGAAGGAGGATAAGATTCATGCTCATAGAAAGCATAGTACGAAAGACCCTGGGACTCAATAGACATTGTGTGAAATTTTTTCAGCTTGCGGACGATTTCTTCGCCGGTGGTCGGCTTCAAATTGATACGCTCTTCATCCTCGAAAATCTTATCTGCGGAATACGCTTTCTTGGTTTCCTGAAACAGATTATCCACGGGGTTTTCCGCGATCTGTTTATCAAGAACGTAAATTTGATAAAACAAGAAACGCTTTTTGGATTTTTAATTGACATGGCTAATCGTGATGATAAAATTACCAACATTAATTAATTTGTATAGGTATTTCTATCATGAGATCTCAAGACACACATGCCCCCGACTCCCGATTCGCCAGAGCTGTAAAAATTTTTGAACAGCATGGCGGTATCCTCCGAACATCGCAAGCGCTTCAAGCTGGCATTCATCCAGGAACGCTTTACGCCATGAGAGACTCAGGGCAACTCGAAGTGATCAGTCGCGGTGTGTTTCGTCTTTCAGATATCCCGCCGCTGGGAAATCCGGACCTGGTAACTGTTGCAACCCGGGTCTCAACTGGTGTTATCTGCCTGATTTCCGCCCTATCTTTTTACGAACTGACCACCCAGATACCCCACGAAATTCATGTGGCGCTGCAGCGAGGTGCGGAAGAACCCCGCCTGGATTATCCGCCTATCAGGACCTATCGCTTCACAGGCGAAGCCTTTACGGCAGGTGTGGATATTCATGATCTCGACGGTATCAGTGTGCGTATTTATAGCCCGGAAAAGACCCTCGCCGATTGTTTCAAGTTCCGGAGCAAGGTCGGTCTCGATACCGTAATAGAAGCGATCCGTTTTTACCGTGAACGAAGAAAAATCAAAGTGGAAGATCTTATACATTATGCCACTGTTTGCCGCGTGAATAAAATCATGCGCCCCTACCTTGAGGCAATCCTGTAATGGCTAGGAAAACCAAAAATATCGCCGCTTCAGTGCATCAGCGTCTTCTGAACAAGGCCAAGGAATCTTCACGCCCATTTAATGAAATTCTCCAACATTTTGCTATCGAAAGATTCATATATAGGCTTTCTAAAAGTCCGCATGCAGACAGGTTTATCCTAAAAGGAGCCTTGATGTTTTCAGCATGGACCGGATCAATGTCCCGCCCAACCATGGATATTGATCTTCTCGGCAACATCGAGAACAGCACCGATTTAATCGTCGCTGTTTTCAAAGATGCTTGTGAAATGGAAGTCGAGAACGATGGTATTGTTTTTCATAAAGACACGGTAACCGCTACCAGGATTACTGAAGATGCGGATTATAAAGGTGTTAGGGTCTTACTCCGTGGCAATCTCAGCAGCATACGGCTCTTTCTCCAGATAGATATCGGCTTTGGCGATGTGATTATCCCTAAACCCGACAGAGTCAAATATCCTGTGCTCCTTGATTTTCCACCGCCTGAACTGGACGGATATACCATGGAAAGCACCGTCGCGGAAAAATTTCAAGCTATGGTGAAGCTTGGCTTGCTCAACAGCCGGATGAAGGATTTTTATGATATCTGGTTTTTGTCCCGCAGATTTGATTTCAAGGAAGGGGGGACGCCCTTTAAATTTTTATATTCTAACTCGTGCCCATCCAGAAACAGCAATTTTCCGGTTGAGGGTGAACAAAAAATTTCCGCTACGCTCCAAACTCCATGCTTCGAACCCGGAATCGGAGTGCGCTTGCGCTATGCAGGCGTAAAATAGCCTTTTTTAGGCATTATTCTCCATATAATGGTTTTAATAGCTATTTTAATGCCTTTCGTTAAGTCTTTTGGAGTTGCAGTTGTCTGACGATGGTCACCAGATTTGCAGTCACCAGGGAGGCCCAGACATAGCTCTTGAACGAGCGCAGGCCCTTCCAGATGCACTTGTCAAAACCAAAGCAGCGCTTCAGCCAGGAGATCCCGGACTCGACGCCTGCCCGGAAGCGCCGGAGTCGGGCGTAGACATAGTCACTCCGGCACATGTCCTCGACCTTGAGGCCGCGCTTCTTGGCAAAGCAGACATCCTTGATCCCCTTGGCCTTGGCTGCGGCGAGATTGTCCTTCGATGCAAAGCCGCCATCCAAGGCCACCTTGAGGGGGTAGCGGTCGAAAACGCTCATCTGGCGGTCGAGCATGTCGATGGTCAAGTCGGTGTCCGCCGGGTTGCCCTTGGTGATGACGCAGTCCGTGATCAGTCCGGAGTGACCGCTGCTCAGGCAAACCTTGTGACCGTAATAGGTATCCCGGCGGTCCTTGACAATGATATCCGTGTGGGGCTCGAAAAGAGAGACCACCTTCTCTTGGGCCGGGACTCTTTCCTCCCGCAGGACACGGCGCTCGGTTTGGTCGATCGCTTGCGCGGTGAGCTCGATGTAGCCCTCCAGGTCCTGTTGAAGACTCAAGGCCAGCAGGGCCTCCTGGGGATCCAGGAAGACGCCCGTCTTGATCTCGGCGAGGATGTGGTCTGCATAGCCGATGGTCTTCTTGGTGACCTTGAGAAGATCCTGGTATGGCCGCTTTCGGGCCTTCTTGTTCTTGGCGTTTGCTACACCCAGCATCCTGCGCTTGGCCCTGCGGGTGTGATCGGTAAAAGGGGTGTGGATGCCCTGCAAACCTTCCCGGGCTCTGTGCAGGAGGCGCGTGATGACGCGGACCCCGTCATAGAGCAACGAGGAGTCCGTTGGGGGATGGATATTGGAAGCGACCACGGTACAGTCGATGCGGGACTCTCTGCCTTTCTCGATGCCTCGGTCCACGGCATTGGCGATCACGATGCGATTGATGGCTTCCAGGGTCTCGGCCGAGATCGACTTGATGTTCTTGCACAGGGAGGATTTCTTGAACCCCTTGTGGGAGTAAGGGATGAGGCAGAAGTTGCGGTAGCAGACCGAGTCGATGAGGTGAAAGGCCAGGGCTTCGTAGGAGTACCCTTCGAGCTGCTGGACGATGGTGGCTCGCAGGACCTGCTCGGCTGTCATTCCCTCGGCGCCGGTACGCTTCAGGATGCGGCCTCTGGTAAGATCTTGATAGACCATATCGATGATGATAGGGTTGTCTTCGAGGAACCGGCCGATGTCCTCCAAGAGCTTTGCATGTGGGTGGTTTACATTTGCAGGGTTCAGCGGCATTTGTTTCTGGTTCTTCTTGCGCATTTTATAATGGCCCCTTTTCTTGTTTTGTCTACTGATATTGACTGCTTATCATTATTTAGTAGCACAAAATGGATCAGGATGTCCACTATAAAATGCGCTTTTTAGTTCATAATCCTTAATTTTAACAAATGTTTACGTTTCTGGATAGACACTAGACTAGGAGGCAGGGCTGAATTCACGCTACAGCTAAGGCATTCAACGTTCGAACAGACAAAACGACCTTGACATCGGGGGAGGTTCATTATAGAAATCCTGTGATTCGATCCGGGGTCCATCCAACCGTCAACTAAGCCGGTGAATTTTCACCGTAAGCGCGTGCTGGTGACGCCAATCGTT
>JAWOGN010000263.1:0-2884 GCA_046496815.1 Desulfatiglandaceae bacterium | reverse complement strand
GGTGACGCCGTCTGTTCCGGGAAGCAGCCTTCTGGAAGCAGATACCGGTAGCCTTCCATTTTTATCGAGCGCTAAAAACCTTTCACTTTTTTAGTGATCCGAATGTCGGTGATTCTCGTTATCGGATATTGACCCGCATCGTCCTTTTCCAAGTATTTCACCATATCCCAGAGCGTGTTCAATGCGGCGGCAAGCCCCACAAGCGCCTCCATCTCAACACCGGTCCTTGCCTGGGCGCTCACCACACACCTCGCCAAAACTGAATCTCCGGAAATGTCAAAAGTTACGCTGACCGTATCCAGGGCGATCTGATGACAATGGGGAATCAGAAGATGGGTCTGCTTCGCCGCATTCATCGCGGCAATCTCCGCCGTCAGGAAGGGATCGCCTTTCTTAACCTGGTGTTTCTCGATCATTTGAATGGTATCCGGAGAAAAGTAGATTGTGCCCTCTGCCTCTGCCTGGCGCTTGACGACAGGCTTTTCAGTAACATCCACCATACCCATAGGTCACCCTCCCAAAATCAGCCATCACCGAGTGAAACGGCGATGTGAGGAAGCCCCCGAAATGGAGGCAACGCAATGTTGATGAAATCGTAAAAGTCGTAACCCGTTGAAAAACGGGGTCCAGCTCCTCCTTAAGTAATTGAAAAAACAGGATTCCGGTCTACACCGGAATGAGGGAAAAAGGTGATTTCCGACTTTTTACGAGACTATCATGTTTGGAGGAGTTCCTTTTTTTTTGTGGCCTCCGCTTTGATGCGATCGACAGCCATAACCAAGGCCGGAAACACATGCTCCCGGGTGTCTCCCCCCACCGCAACAGCCATGATTTCATCTCCAATATTCAGTCTTCCTTCAGATGTTTCGACTAAAACACCGAAAATACCAGGCATTTTCTTTGTTTCATCAATGATTCTCTGAATGGTCCTTGGTTCCACTTGGACCTCAATGCCTGTCACACGTTGCCCATCCAGCGATGTTCCTCGCACCACCCCCAGATGACTTGCGATCATTCCCATTTTGGAATACTCAGGTCCGTTTTGAAGAGATTTAATCATCTTATTGATATTCATATTCAATTCCTATTCTTTACACAGATATTAGGTTCGTATACGACGATGGAAGCGACATAAAATCCTCATCCAGGCGGTTGTAGGTCCTCTATGATCTCCGCCACGGTGAAATTACTCGGAAGAATGCGTTTGAGGAGGGATTTGACTCTTTCCCAATCACCCTGTGCAAGGCATTTAAGGATGTCGGAGTCAACAATCTCGTGAAAAATGAGGCTATTTTGTTTCTGAGAAAACCCCTTTGACAGAATTTTCTTGCGTAACCGCCCCATTAAATCCAGAAATACTCCATACTCACTGCCGAATTGAGCCTCAAGTTCTTGTCTCAGCCGCTTGGCCAGCGCCGGGCTTTTGCCTGAAGTAGATATTGCAATCAGTAATTCGCCCCGCTTTATGATGGAAGGAAAAATGAAATCACAATCTTCGGGCTGATCAACCGCATTCACCAACAGTCGACGCTTCCGGGCCTCCTCACTGATTCGGCGGTTCAGGAGTTTATCGTCGGTAGCGGCAATCACGAAAAATACGCCTTCCAGTTGTTCTTCCTTGAATTCACTGCCCAAGTGTTTGATTTCCTTGGATTCAATCAGTTTGTGAAGTTTTTCGGTTAACTCTATACTGACGATATGGATCCGTGCAGCAAGTTCCAACAGGTTTTCAACCTTTCTCTCGGCAACGACGCCACCCCCCACAACGAGAACGGTTTTTCCCTCGAGCTGTAAAAGAACCGGATAGTATTTCATTGGCAACTTCTTCTTGAAAATAGGCGCAAATCTATCTGATGGTCTATTCCGATCATCGGATTGAGGGCATGGCCACTGTTTGGAGTTTCGATATTGATGGCCTGATCAACAGTCGTCACTCCGGTAAAAAGCGGAGTCCAGTTCCTCCTTACCTGCTGGAAAAGACTGGTTCCGGCTAGATGTATCTGTCCACCATGTCCGTTATGAATTTTTCCACACCTTTGCTGCCTTCTTTGGTCATGATGTCTTGCGTCAGATTTTTGATTTTTTGGTAGGTCGCAGGGTCCCGCTGCAAATCATCGATTGAGCCATATGCCCCACCCCGGCGACCCACTCTGAAGATGATTCTCTCAGGTTCCGGCAGTTCTTGGTAATTCCGAATAACCGTCAGCATCTTCTCTTTGTCCTCGGGCAGTTTGCCGGAAACGCCTTCCAGCAGATTCATGATATGATCGCTGGTAACGGTGCTGGTGATCCCCTCCAGGTTCTCTATGAAAAGCCGTAATTCCTCTACCAACATGTCGTCTGTTTGCATCGTAAAGCTGCCGTCTTTCAGTTTCTCGTAAAGGGGCACACGGTTTGGAACCCTCAGACTGCGGATTCGGATGAAGTGCGGATCTATCTGGTTAAGGACACGGGCCGTTTCAATGGCATGTTCTCGCCACATTTCCCGACCTCCCAATCCGGGCATGACGTATTCAGACAGTTCCATGCCGGCGGCTAAGACTTTTCGACCCGCTTCGATATGCTGAGTTGCGGTAACGCCTTTTCGTATAAATTTGAGAACCGGGTCACACCCACTTTCCAATCCGATATGGATTCTATCCAGGCCTGCTTCACGAATCCGTTTCAGCGATTCCACCGATTTACGCACCACCGTGCGGGATCTGGAATAGGTTGTTACTCGGATAATGTTTGGAAACGTCTTTCTGAGAAACCCCAGCACTTCAATTAAATCCTTCGTTCTCATGACCAGGTTGTCCGCATCTTGCAAAAAACAAGCGCCGGTTCCGTAATAAAGCCAGGCTGCGATGCTGCGGTAGTTGTCGCTATAGGAAGCGCTTCCAAA
>JAWOGN010000227.1:0-4407 GCA_046496815.1 Desulfatiglandaceae bacterium | reverse complement strand
GGCGTCCCCGGTAATAGCGGCAGTACCACTGAAACCATCCCCGGGGATCTTCGTAGTAAATCCAGCCCTTTTCCCGCCAGACCGACAGAGGCTGAGAAGCGTTGATTCCGAAAAAGTTCATTTCAGGGTCGTGTCGCTCCGGGCAGAGGCGGGCTCGGGCAAACCAGCTTACCGGAAATTCATTGGCACAGTCGGTCATGTATTTTCCCCCGAAAACCCCCAGCCGCAGCATCTGCCGAGGAGTAAGCTCAGGCTTGAATTCCGGCGCGAAATTCCTGCCAGCCGGCCTGTAAGATAATACACGTAATTCTGCTGCATACTGTCGTCGACCACAACTTTTATATATTTCATGGCAAGACCCCTCTGGGTCCGGGAGGCCGGGACTTTGCGGGGAAGCTCATCTGTGCGGCTATGTATGGAGTCCCAAAATCATTGTACACCGGAAAAATGAAAACGCCTGCACCCATCGGCTGGTTTCAGGGATAATAACGATACGTCATGCCCATTTGCAACCAGTGACAATTTCCGTTTTTACCGATAATGATTAGTCTACCCATATTTTTGTGCGCCTCGATCAGGGCCTGAATATCAAATGTGCGCTTACTTTTTCGACCTACAATATATAGTTGCACCCGTCTGGAGCATGTTTACAATTATGCTTAATTTAATAAAATGCCGGATAAAAAGTCAAGAGCATGATTGGTCCTCCAATAAAAAAAGACTGGAGAATTGTGTAAGCACGATAGGCCTCGATGAGGAACAGATTCGAAAATACGTCAGATGGCAAATGCATAAATAAAAACATAGCTCAACGCAAACTATGGCAGGCTTTTTGACATATACGGAAATACGCTTGTTCAGGTTTAATGCTTTGAACCCAAATAACAGGAGAATAAAGAATGGCTAAAATAATGATCGGTTATGCAAGCCGGACCGGGAAAACAGAAAAAATGGCGGAGGGAATTGCGGAAGGCATTCGAATGAAAGGGCATGATACAGATCTTGTCAAAATTTCCTCTATCAATACAGAAAAAGAGATGGAAGGTTACGATGGGTATGTATTCGGCTGCCCCACATATCACCGGGATATGACCCCCGGCATGAAAAACTTCCTGTTTCTTGCAGAGAAGCTGAATCTTGTCGGAAAGATAGGAGGTGCATTTGGAGCATATACGCATAGCGGAGAGTCCGCTTCCATGGTTTTTGATACTATGGAATTTGTTTTTAAAATGGATATGACGGATCTTAGGGCCCTGAGTTTGAAAGAGGCTGTAATTGGAACCGACGAAGGATTAAAAGCATGTCAGGATTATGGCAGGGCCTTGAGCGAAAAATTTAAAAATTGAAACGAATCTTATGAAAATGCCTTGATAGTTTTTTCCCTTTATCCTGAAACCACGGATAATTTTTAAGGAGCCTTTTTATGGGACAATCTCGATGCCCAGTTTGCGGCTGCGAAAAGTTTTATGTAAAAGACCCGGATGACGAATATGATACCTATGAGTTCGAATGCTGGGACGGCGAGGTCTGCTTCGATGAGAATCTGGATGCGGCCGAATGCCCGGAGGTTACCGATGGCACGGAAACCTTCTGCAATGCGTGTGCGTGGCATGACAAGTTCGATAAACTGAAATAGCGTTCGATCTTTCTGTATCTCGCGGCCCGGATCGACGTTTTTTCTACTAGTGATCCTATACGTGCCCGACACCAACATCTTTGCATTTGTACAATGGGAGGAGAACGATGGCAACCCACGACGTAACGGTGTTCAAACCGTATGATTTTTCTATCGACCATAAAATTAGGATCGAAGGCGACCCGCGAAAAGGAGATTGGTAGGTGGCGGCAGTCTACGACCACAAGGTGAGATTGCGTTGCCCATTCAGCAAACGGGAATACGATTGGAGCCGGTTTTGCTATATGATCGAGGAACAACAGGGCGTACCGTGGCCCGGAAAAGAGTAGTCCCATAGCAAAGCAATGATGGCCAAAATGCGGTTGGGAATATGATGGATGACTATAGAGAGGGGTTTGGATCATGGTTCTTCCACAATACGGCTATGCCCGGCCAGTATTATGGATCTGGCGGAACAGACGATGCTTTCGATGAAATGAATCGGGCAGATAGACGCCAGAGGACTATATTTATTTACAGAGCATAAATTCACAAACGAAAAGGAGAAAAATTTATGAATAACGATAGCAAACAACCGGTCATGGGATCGGCGGCTAGGGGCGAAATGTCAAACCGGGACTGGTGGCCGAACCAGTTGAACCTCAAGATGCTTCACCAGCACTCCTCCAAGAGCAATCCCATGGGCGAGAATTTCAATTACGCTGAAGAATTTAAAAAACTAGACCTTCAGGCCTTAAAGAAGGACCTCTATGCTCTAATGACCGACTCGCAGGACTGGTGGCCGGCGGATTGGGGACATTACGGGGGACTTTTTATCCGGATGGCTTGGCACAGCGCAGGCACCTACCGCATGGGCGACGGCCGGGGCGGTGGCGGAACCGGGAATCAGCGCTTTGCGCCCCTCAACAGCTGGCCCGACAACGTGAATCTCGACAAGGCGCGCCGAGTGCTCTGGCCGATCAAGCAGAAATACGGCAGGAAAATCTCCTGGGCCGATCTAATGATTCTTGCCGGCAACTGCGCACTTGAGTCCATGGGGTTCAAGACCTTCGGCTTTGCCGGCGGGCGTGCAGACATCTGGGAGCCGGAGGAAGACATCTACTGGGGTGCCGAAGAGGAATGGCTGGCTACGAGCGATAAGCCCAAGAGCCGTTACAGCGGCGACCGGGATCTGGAGAACCCCCTGGCGGCTGTTCAAATGGGCCTGATCTACGTGAACCCCGAAGGCCCGGACGGCAACCCGGACCCGGTCGCCTCAGGCCACGACGTGCGCGAGACCTTCGCACGCATGGCAATGAACGATGAAGAAACCGTCGCACTTGTCGCCGGCGGGCACACCTTCGGCAAGTGCCATGGCGCGGGCGATGCCGCGCATGTGGGGCCCGAACCCGAAGCCGCACCAATCGAGGAGCAAGGACTTGGCTGGAAGAGCAGCTTTGGCAGCGGCAAAGGCGGCGATACCATCAGCAGCGGCATCGAGGGCGCATGGAAACCGAATCCCACACAATGGGACATGGGCTATTTGAAAGTGCTGTTTAAATATGATTGGGAACTGGTCAAGAGCCCGGCCGGCGCCAACCAGTGGCTGGCCAAAGACGTGGAGGAAGAAGATCTGGTGGTTGATGCGCACGCTCCGTCGAAGAAGCATCGGCCGATGATGACCACTGCAGACCTCTCAATGAAGTTTGATCCGATCTACGAGCCGATCGCGCGGCGCTACCTGGAGAACCCCGAGGAATTCGCGGATGCTTTCGCCCGGGCGTGGTTCAAGCTTACCCACCGCGACATGGGTCCCCGTTCCCGCTATCTCGGCCCGGAAGTCCCGGCAGAAGAGCTGATCTGGCAGGACCCGGTGCCAACCGTCAATCATGAGTTGATCAACGCACAGGACATCGCCGGCCTCAAGGACAAAATCCTTGATTCGGGCCTATCGATCTCCCAAGTGGTTCTTACCGCCTGGGCTTCGGCGTCTACTTTCCGCGGCTCCGACATGCGCGGCGGGGCAAACGGGGCACGCATCCGTCTGGCGCCGCAAAAGGACTGGGCGGTCAACCAGCCGGCAGAGCTGAAAAAGGTGTTGCAGACCCTGGAGGGGATCCAAAAGGATTTCAACGGCGCGCAGTCCGGCGGAAAGAAGGTATCGATCGCCGACCTAATTGTCCTTGGCGGATGTGCCGGGGTCGAGCAAGCGGCGAAGAATGCAGGTCACAATGTGAAAGTGCCCTTCACGCCGGGACGTACGGATGCCACCCAAGAGCAAACAGACGTAGAATCATTTGCGGTGCTCGAGCCGGCTGCTGACGGGTTCCGTAATTACCAGAGAGCCAAGTTTGCCGTATCACCGGAGGAGCTGCTGCTTGACCGGGCGCAGCTACTTACATTGACCGCTCCTGAGATGACGGTTCTGGTTGGCGGTATACGCGTCTTGAATGCCAACCACGGACAATCCCGGCACGGTGTATTCACCGAGCGGCCGGAGGCGCTTACCAATGATTTTTTCGTAAATCTGCTCGACATGCGCACGGACTGGTCGCCAACCGCAGAAGACGAAGACGTGTTCGAAGGCCGAAATTACGAAAGTGGCGAAACCAAGTGGACCGGCACCCGTGTCGACCTAATCTTTGGTTCGAACTCCCAGCTCCGAGCCCTGGCGGAAGTCTACGCATGTGAGGACGCCCAAGAGAAGTTCGTGCAAGACTTTATAGCAGCGTGGGACAAGGTAATGAACCTTGACCGCTTTGACCTTGCCTGATTTCAGCATAAGCGTCTTC
>JAWOGN010000225.1:0-5165 GCA_046496815.1 Desulfatiglandaceae bacterium | reverse complement strand
AGGTACATACGGAGGCGATGATGGCGTTGAAGCGAAAGTGGCCTTATATCTTGCTGTTGGTGCTGGTTATCCTGGTCGGCGCCGTTTTTGCCGTGCCTCGCTTTTTGAACCGTTACCAGCGAGAAGGCTCCCTTAACTTGCCCGGGCTGAAAGGATCGGTCAGAGTCTGCCGAGACGAGAAGGGGATGGCTTACATCTATGCGGATCAATTTGAAGACGTCATTATGGCTCAGGGCTTTATTATAGCCCAGGACCGGCTCTTTCAAATGGCGTTGACGCGACTTTTTTCGAGCGGACGAATCTCGGAGTTGGTGGGGGAGGAAGGAAAATCAACCGATATTCGCATGCGAACACTTGGCTTTCGTCGAAAGGCCGAAGCCCATGCAAAAATTCTGAGCCCTGAAACGAGACGCTTCTTCAAATCCTATGCCGACGGCGTAAACGCATACATTGAGGGCCGAGCGAAGACGCATCCTCTTGAATTTAAACTGGCCGGAATAAAGCCGGAGCCGTGGAAGATCGAGGACTCTCTAATGATCATGTATTACATGGGGTGGGATTCGGCGGGAAACCTTGATGCGGAGATTATTTGCCAAATGCTTGTGGATAAACTGGGGCCGGCGAAGGCGAAAGACATCTTTCCGTTGTTGAAGAACCCGGATGACCCATTTTTTCAGGGCACCGTTTTGGAGACTACCGCGGGTGCGGCTGAAAGCCTCCATCTCTTGCGGGATTCCCGTACGGCCGCCTTCCTGAGGCGCGGCACGCTTGGTGTGGGCAGTAACAACTGGGCTGTGGGCTCCGGGCTCTCGGCCGGCGGAAAACCCATTGTTTCAAACGATCCCCATCTGGATGCCAGGATTCTTCCAGGGCCATGGTATCCCTGCGGATTGATTTTACCTCACGTGCGAGCGGTGGGCGTGAACATCCCGGGGGTCCCGGCCATGGTCGTGGGGCGGACATCCCACTTTGCGATCGGGGTGACCAATGCCTATGGGGATGCCCAGGATCTTTTTGTCGAGACGCTTGACCCCGCAAATTCGGAACGATACCTGGAGGGGGACCGGTCCATCCCCTTTGAGGTGATCGAAGAGACCCTGCGAATCAAAGATAAGGAAGCCCCCGGCGGTTTTAGGAAAGAGACGATTCGAATCCGTTCCACAACCAGAGGGCCCGTCGTTTCCGGGGGTCTGCCGGGCGGTAAGACGCAAAATGTTATGACGCTGCGCTGGGTGCCCTTTGAGACGATGGGATCCTCTGTGGGCATTGAAAAGCTTTTCACGGCGCGGAACATCGATGAGGTGAGGGATGCCCTGAGTCATATCAATGTGATCATGCTGAATTTCGTCTTCGCCGATGTGGAAGGCAATATCGGCTGGCAGGTGTCGAGCCGGATACCGGTCCGATCTGAAGGAGACGGCGCTTTGCCCTACCGGGTTCGAGACGGCCGAAATCACTGGGTCCGAATGGTCGGCTGGGAAGAGATGCCCCGTGCCGTCAATCCGGAAAGGGGGTGGGTCGGGACTTGCAATCACCTGACCGTTACCGCTGACTATCCTTACTATTATTCCTCGCATGTCTCCGCATCCTACCGCTACGAACGGCTGAAAGAAATCCTCGAAGGCAAGGGAAAACATACCGCCGAAGAGCATCGGCAATATCAGCAGGATACCCTGAATCTCATGGCCAAGCGGATTGCACCCATCATGGCGGAGGCACTCAGTGCCCATGAGGATACGCGCGAGATGGGGCGGATTCTCAAGGCCTGGGACTTTCGCGACGACACGGACAAAGCGGCGCCGGCTGTGTTTCAGGCGGTATACCGGCAGTTTGCCCGGCAGGTGTTCAAAGATGAGTTGGGAGAAGCGCTTGCGCGGCATATGCTGGATCTGTGGACGTTCTGGCAGGAAAGGCTTGAGCACATGGTTCTCGAAGGGAATTCTCAATGGTTTGATGACGTGAAAACCGGCACGGTGAAGGAGACGCGGGACGAGCTCTTTCACCGAGCGGGAGTCACGGCAAAGGCGGACCTTGAGGTCCGCTTGGGAAAAGACCCTTCCCAATGGCGCTGGGGAGACCTGCACCGCATCGAATTTATCAGTCCTGTCAGACGAGAGGGACTCGGAAAGGATTTTTTGGGCGGAGGATCCCATCCTTTCCCCGGTTCGGCGGAAACCCTCTGCCGGGGCATGTTTGACTTTACCACGCCCTACCAAGTCACGGTCTCCGACTCTCTCAGAATGGTGGCCGATCTGAGCGACGCGGATAAAGTCATGGCCGTTTTACCGGGCGGGGTGGCGGCCCGAATATTTCACCCCAACACGACGGATCAGATCGACGCCTTTGTGAAGGGAAAAACCATGTACTGGTGGTTCAGCGATCCGGCGATCCGAGAGCATACCCGGGCCGTGCTGCATCTGGAACCCTGACCCCTGGGCGGGAAAAACCGTCCAAAAAACCTGAGGATTTCGCGAAGCCGTGTGGCTTTACCCATTTTGGCAGAGCATTTTATGAAGTGTTTCCAATTCAGTATGTGAGCTTCGTCAGGTCGGAACTAAGGTTTCAGAAGGACTGAAGAGGCGAAGCAGAAGCGAAGAGACATGATGTCTGAAGACAACTGGCACGAGGCGCAAATTCGGGTTCGCTACAAAGATACCGACCGAATGGGCGTCGTTTATTACGGAAATTATCTCACATTTTTCGAGGTGGGCCGCGCCGAGCTCATGCGGGATATGGGCTTCCCATACGCTACTTTCGAGCAGGACGGCTTTATCCTGGTCGTGACGGAAGCCCATGCCAAGTATCACGCCAACGTCGGATACGACTCGCTTGTCACCGTAAAAACCAGAATCGGCGATTTAAGAGCGGTCAGAGTTCGGTTCGAATATGAAATCGTTGCTGAAAACCGTGAACTGCTGGTCGACGGATACACCGTTCACGCCTGCGTAAACACATCTTCCAAACTGATCAGAATCCCTGCCGATTTGAGAGACATCATGGCTCAGAACCTCAAAGCCTGAACAGTCCCCCTGAATCGTTATGGTTCCCTCATCGCCCAGCCGGGGGACTCACTCCTGAATATATCCGGCTTCGTGCCTCCGGCATCGGTATTTTGAGACACGCACGCCGTTAACGCGCTGTTTATTTTCCGGCCAGATTGAGGTGCGCCGAAACAATGAGATCGACCGCTTCATCGAGAGTCTTTCCAATGGCCACGTACCCGTGGTTTTTCAACACAATGATGCGTTCTTTTTTGCTGAAAGTTTTGCAAGCCATTCGTGCCAACGCCAGTGTGCCATAGGCTTCCTCTTTTGGCGTTTCTTTGAGGCTTGACACCGACACCATCGCTGTTTTGGGGTCGTGAGCATGGACGACGGCCTCAATGTCGGGTCTGCACCGATAAATCAAGTAATGCAGAAATGTCTCTGAAGAAGGAACATTTTCCCCCGCATATTCGACTTGCTGTTCCTCAATGGAGCACTTTTGAACATAGACAATTTCACTTTCTTCAAGCGTTCCCAAATTGCTGCCTGATGAAGTAATAATAAAGCCCTTCGCTCTCTTGAGGCTGATATTGCCTCCGTTCTTTGGCGTCATTCCATATTCTCTCAAGGATTCAGCGCTCCGTTTGAAGCGCGGGAAAAAAACTTTCACGAAGGGAGGCACTTCTTGAGTGATTTGAATTGCGCTGAATTTCACACCCACGTACCCGTTCATCAGTGCTTTCATTTGCTTATTCCCCAGCACTACACCATCAATTTTCCATCTTTAACCAGAGCTTCGTTGCCGTCTGCAATCACCGTTGGTCTCAGCATCAGGCCGTCGAGATGGACGGTCGCTTCTACGGTTCCGCCCAGCGATTTGTTATCCCCAATGGCGAAATGAACCGTGCCCAGACGCTTTTTATCCTCAGCAAGATTGCCGGTCAGACGTGCTTTGGGATTCGTTCCGATGGCGAATTCTGCAATATTGCGAGCATTGCGGTCGTTTTCAAAGATGTGATCGATGAAAGATGTGTGTTCGCTGTCTCCGGTGACGGAGACAACCCTGCCGTCTTTGACTTCAAGTTTAAGGGGTCGGCGTAAGCGGCCGATCCCGTCCATGGAGTGGTCGAAGACAATGGTGCCGTTCACAGTGCCTTCTTCAGGGCTGGTGGGGGCCTCTCCACCGGGCAAGGCCGCGAAGCCCATGGCCTCCTGAAAATACCCGTCAAGGGTGAAGACCTTTCTGCCGCCGATCGAAAAGGTGACGTTTGTTCCGGCCGGAGACGTTACTTTCACTTTTTCAGCTCTTCGAAGGGCGCGTGCCACACCGGCCGTTGCTTCTTTCAATGCTTTAAAATCAACCGTCATTGCGCCTTTTATCATCATATCTTCATCGACTCCCCGCAGAATAACCACCCGCGTGCCGGCAGCATACGCGTCCAGCCTCGCTCGGGTGTGTGTAAGGGCATGGGTTGTCGGGGCAAAAACCACATCCGCCGCCTTCATCGCCGCGGCAATGGTCTTCGGCGGTTCATTCCCGTGTTCGCCGGTCGCCGGCATGATTGCCAGCACAGTCTCATTTCCCATGCCTCTGCAGACCAGCGCAAAAGCCCTCCCGACATTGAGTTTGGTTGCATCGGTCACAATGAGAACACTTTCCGTCTTCTTCAAACCAATGACATCGTTCACCAACCTGTTTGCGGATTGCATGAGTTCAAGTTCCAACATTTCAGTCCTCCGAGGTTCCATAATTGGTTTCCGAAGATTGGGAAAAGACGTTCAGCCGGGAGCGATCATGACGCAGCTATCCGGCCCGTGTTGAGAAGCCCTCAAAAAAGCCGCCAAAACCCGCTAACGCTCCCGAACGCTTTTCCGTAAAAAAAGATGCTCCAGCAGAAGCACCAATGAGATTCCCATCACCAGGCTATTCGCCAAAAAAACCTGAAAATAACCCGGCACGGAATCAAATAGCTCGTGCGGGAGAAACCCTGCCAGCGTGCCCAGAAGCAGGGGGATTCCCACCACGAAGTAATCCCTGGAGGTGAGTTTTTTCGCAGCGACAACAGAGATCCCAACCCCTATTTGACCGCCCATTGCCACACACAAGGCGGATCCCACAACGGGTGCCGGAACCAATGCCAACAGGGCGGAAAGCTTCGGTATAAAAGCAGCCATCAGCAC
>JAWOGN010000192.1:0-15825 GCA_046496815.1 Desulfatiglandaceae bacterium | reverse complement strand
TTTCATCAGGTTTGTTCAAATGACGCTTTAGCTCCAAAATCTTCATACAACTTCTCGCACGTTCATTATTTTAAGCGGTAGGGGATAACCCCTTTCCTCTGTGGGCATGAATTTCATGAGTGCTGACCACTCAGACTGCTTTTTTTCGATACGCGCTCTTAAGAAAGATATTCGATCGGATAACTCAACCATCCTTCCTGCTTCGCATGATGTAGTCCTCTTCCAATTGTAATAGTAAAGAGACTCACGCAACAACCTTCATCTTTTCCCTTTATTTTCGGCTACTGCTGATCAGGCTTCCTTTCACATCCCCGAAGAGCATGACGTCTTTGATTCTCCCCTCCGTGGGGTGGAGTTCTTTTGACAACCATCCTTCGATAAGGCCTTCCCTCGAATGCGTGATCTCCGGATCCAAATAGAGTCTGACAAAAAACTCCTTTCCTTCCTTCACCTGCTCCGATTTCCTTTTTTCCCGCTCTTCATCCCTTCCCGCCACCTTTACTTCATAATCCGAGAAATGCTTTTGTGGGAAAGTGGCGACGGTGTATGCTTTTCCCCTTTCGATCTCGCCATAAACCCCATAACGAAAATTATAAGAAGCTGTTAGAAAATCGTCATAGGTTGCGCCCACGGGGATCTCCTGTTCTCTTTTTTTCAGTGATCCGTCCCTTCTTCGCCTCAATCTAATCCATGTTCGCCTATCATAATTGAAGTGATAGATTTTTTCCTTAACCTTGCTCCCGATCTTTACGTCTTCCTCGAAGGATAAGGCCCTAAGCCGCCTCCCCCCGTCAATTTCCTCCATGATCGAACGATAGGTATCGACACGATAACCGGCCACCCATCCCAAAATACCTAAGGTCTCTCCTCTTAGAGTGGCTAAGTACCGACCCGTTTCCCCTATGGAATTGAAACTCAGCTTCCCTAAGGCAACGCGTTTGAGTGGTCCAACCCCAATTTCGTAGACGAGGTCTTCCCCGATGAAGCGTTCGGCAATGGAATCCATCCTCCCATTTTTCAGTGTCCGGACTTGAGCTCCCCGGGTCTCCCGGACGTCGAAGTAAAAAAAAGAGAGAAGAGGGACTCTTAAAAGCCAACGGAGGAAATCTCTGCGATTTAGGCCGCAAGTTCGGGGTTTGGATTTGGTGGTCCGGAATGATTCTTTTTGGAAAAAAAAGTGTAAGGATTTACAAGAAGAATTCGAACTCATTACTCATAACTCCTGACCCGCCATGGTCTGAACCAACCAGGTTATTCGCGTTGAAAAAAACCGACATCCGCATATCGAAGTCTGCCATTGTTTAAGCACCAAATCCTAAGCTTTGGAGTCATTAAGGCTGACTTTTTGTCTCGAGGTTTTCAGCGCTCCTCGTTTGCCTTTGTGATCAAGGCGTTTTTTCTGAGAGCCGGGCGTAGGTTTGGTGGGTTTGCGTTTTTTGGTTGGCACGGCCACACTCTTGATGAGTTCTTGGAGCCGTCTCAACGCTTCTTCTTTATTTTTTTCCTGACTTCGATACTGCTGCGCCTTGATAACGACCACCCCTTCCCGGGTAATGCGGCGATCGTTCGTTTTCAATAGCCGGTGTTTATAGAAATCAGGCAGGGAGGAGCCACTGATGTTGAAGCGCAAGTGGACGGCAGTGGAGACTTTATTGACATTTTGGCCTCCGGGTCCCTGGGCGCGAATCGCGCTCATCTCGATTTCGCTCATGGGAATGGTTACTTTGGTGGAAATTTTAAGCATCGTTGGTATCCAGCCGGTGTGCATCCATAAACAGGCATTTATGGACTCGCGCGATCAGCTTTCGTCTTTCAGCAAAAGACATTAAACACAAGGTGTCGGCTGATTGCCGACCGCTGACCGCTGAAAGCTCCATCCGGAAATATCTCATTTCCGGATGGAAACCAGCTAACTGTATATTATGTCCAAAGAATTCTTTACAAAAGGAGATAAATTGTCAAGAACAAGCGATGCTGGCGTTTAACCAAAGGCATGGGCGGCCTGTTTGGTGTCTTGAAGACGAATCCGGTGGGGCACGGGTGGGGCGGGTTATGACAAGCCGTGCTCAAGCCTTGCAAAATCAAGTTTCAGTCATTACAATAATGAGTAGAATTTACAAATTTTGCGTGCGATTGGTTCCCGACCATTAAAATTTTGCTGAAAGGAGACTCAAATGAGTGAAAAAAAATATCGCTTGACGGGAAAATGTCCTCAGTGCGGATGCAGTGCCGTGTCTCATCTCAGTGCGGAAGAGATAAAGGCTCGGTTCAGAGGCGTGGACAATGTGGAATTGGAGTGCAGCGAGTGCATGCAAAAGTACACGGAAAAGGTTAAAGAGGCCTGCCCGGAGTACGCGAAGGACTGCAAGATATAATCGGACACGGTCGGTAAAAAATCTCTGACCCATTACTTTATGGAATCAAGAAATGGGCTGAGAACAGTTAATGGCAATCTTGCCCCTGTTTGAGCTGCTTCAGCCATTACAAACTGGGAGGGCACGTTCTGGAGGGACGAATGGATTTTGAGGTTTTCGAGAACATGGAGGCCCCTGAGCTCCGAAAGTATATTGAATTCCTGCTTTGGCATTACAGAGTCGTGGACGCCTTCTGGTTTATTTATGTGGGAGAACGCTTCGACCAGCCAACCGCGGAGCGGATCAATGAGCAAGTGTGGGAGCGTGTGGCTGGAATGGCCGCAAAGGATCTGGTGTCAAAATTCCAAATTGAGGAAAAGGGGCTGGCGGGTTTCGTGGAGGCGCTTAAATATTTTCCGTGGTGCATTCTCGTTGGATATCAGATTCAGGTATTCGATCATGAAGTGAGCATTTCTGTCCCGTCCTGTCCCACACAGGAAGCCAGGCTCAGGCGGGGATTGGATGAATATAGGTGCAGAGAAATGCACCGAGCGGAATTTACGAGCTTTGCACAGGCAATAGACGACCGGATTCGAGTGGAGTGTCTATTTGCACCCCCCGACCCTCATCCGGAAGACATGTTTTGTAAGTGGCGCTTTCAGCTCGAGCCCCCAACGTAATGTGCGCTGAAATCCGGACAAAATTCGTTGTGCATTTTGAATCCGCATCTGTTCGAAACATACCAACAGGAGAACAACAATATGAAAAGTGAGGAAACAGAAATTTTGGAGGGGTTAAAAACGGCCATCGAGGCGGAGCTCACCGGTCATGAGTTTTATAAAAACGCGGCGAAAAACACGAATGATCCCATGGGAAAACAGAAGTTTTTGGAAATGGCCGAAGAGGAGATGGGCCATTTCAAATTCCTTCGGCATCAATACAAGTCTGTTCTGGAAAACGGCGATTATGATCTCTCAGAGAAGCTGATGACAAAGCAACGCACGCACACGGACAACCCTATTTTCAGCGATGAGATCAAACGCCGGATAAAGGACAGTCATTTTGAGGTGAGTGCGCTGAGCATTGGTATGAAATTAGAACTGGATGCAATGAAATACTACAGATCTTGTGCGGAAGCTGCTGAAAGCGAAGCGGCTAAAGAATTCTATACCGCGCTGGCAGACTGGGAAAAAGATCATTTTTTGGCTTTTGAGCAAGAACTGGAAATGTTAAAAGAGGAGTATTTCCAGGCAAATGAATTTGTGCCGATGTAGCGGGAGCTTTCAAAGCATTTCAAGGAATTCGCACCCTGAGGCATGACTTTTTCCGCAGCGAATTCCTTCAGGAAAAATTAGCCATTCTCGGGCAGCCTCCTAGGGTGAAATTGGGTATATAGTAGGGTTTGCCGCTGTACCGGGTTCCATCGGCGATCATCTTGTGAAGCCTGTCTAAATCCTCAGTGAAACACTTTGCTTTTGCCGCCATGTTCTCCAAGCCGTGGCAACGCCCACAGCTCAGCTGCCAAAGCCTTTCACCCCGGACAGAATCACCTGGAAATTTCCGGCCATTCGCATATTCAACCGCCAAGCCTGTAACCAGCATAATTATCCTCAGACTGCGGAAACCACGGTGCTTTTAATGGCAGAAATTCCTTGAGATTGAAAGCAAAACCGGCGACATTCGGCTTTACAGAATCATGAAAAAGACTATGATGGTGCCGTTTTGCCGGGCGGAGCGTTTTTTGCCTGCAAAGGGCACGTGCGCATATTGGGATTTTGAAACGAAGCCGGGATAAGTTTTCACAGGGAGATGTTTGAACCATGATCGAACGCTGGTCAAAGCCGAATGGTTACCGGCAGGTACTGGCCATCAGCCTGCCGCTGGTGGCCTCCATGGGTTCGATCACCCTCATGCAGTTCACCGATCGCATATTTCTCGCCAATTATTCGGTCGATGCCATTGCCGCCGCCTTGCCGGCCGGGATTGCATCCTTTACGGCCATCTCGTTTTTCATGGGCGTCGCCACCTACACCAACGCATTCGTGGCGCAGTATACGGGAGCTCGTGCGCTTACCCGGGTGGGTGCGGCGCTTTGGCAGGGCATCTACTTTTCCCTTGTGGCCGCCGCATTGATCGCTTTGCTCTATTTTGTCTCCGGGCCGTTGTTTGATCTGATCGGGCATTCGTTACAAATCCGGGCGCTGGAGGTAACCTATTTTAACATCCTCACCTTGGGAGCGGGACTGCCGGTTCTGGGCTCCGCTCTGGCCTGTTTTTACACCGGCCGTGGACTGACCTGGACGGTGATGTTGGTCCACACGGCCGGGGCGGCAGTGAACATCCCGCTGGACTACTGTTTGATCAACGGTGTGGGTCCTTTTCCGGAGATGGGTATCGTCGGTGCGGGCGTTGCCACGGTAACAGCCTCGGCGGTCATCGTAGTGACCCTGGGCCTGCTGATCTTCAGTCGCACCAATCGGGTCCGCTTCGGTACCTGGAAAAGCAGGGCTTTCGACAAAGCGCTTTTCGGACGGCTGATGCGTTACGGCATGCCCAGCGGAACGCAATTTTTTCTCGAGGTGTTCGGGATCACCTTTTTCATTCAGATGTTGGGGCGGCTGGGCGACCTTGAACTGGCTGCCTCCAACATCGTCCTTTCCATCGAGACGCTATCCTTTCTGCCGATGGTCGGCTTTCACATCGGTAACGCCACACTGGTCGGGCAGGCCATAGGCGGAGGTCGACCGGAGCAGGGAGTGGATGCCACAACCAGCACGCTGCATATTACAATGGCCTACATGGTGCTGGTGGCAGCCGTCTTTGTGTTTACCCCTGAACCGTTGCTCCATCTTTTCAAGGCTGACCACCACAACGCTTCACAGTACTCCGAGATCGTGGATCTGGGGGTGATCCTTTTGCGGTTCGTAGCTGTTTTCTGTATTTTCGACGCGCTGAATCTGGTGTTTTCCGGCGCGATGAAAGGAGCCGGGGACACCCGGTTTATCATGTGGACCATCGCTGCACTATCCTTGGGTGTAATGATCGCCCCGGTTTATATCGCCGTGGAGATCATCGGAGCCGGGCTTTATACCGCCTGGACCTTGGCAACAGTGTACATCTGCGCACTGGGAGTCGCGTTTATGTTGCGTTACCGCCAAGGCAAATGGATGAAAATGCAAGTGATTGAGACACAGCCAATGATGACTTGAGGCAAGGGAAACAACAGGATTGTGCTGCGATAAAATGGGTTTAGTATAGAGTGAACCGATGGGAATTGCCTCTCAACGTCACAAAACCGATTTCAAACACCTAACCGCCCATCAAAACCCGTTTATTCCGTGAAGTCGGCGCAGCTTCAAATGTTGTGTTGAGAACCACTGTTGTACGCCGAAGGAGGGTGTAATTCTTATCGATTCATGTTTGTGTGGGCTGGATTGTGGCGAATTAGGCGGATAGCCTCCAATAGAAACCCAGCCCCCACTAAGCTTCTATTGTGAAGGCTTTCCGGACTTTTTCATCATTTGCTCCATCATTTTTTTGAGTTCTTCCGGCATGTCGGCGGGCATTTGCTGTGGCCCCGCCGGTGCGCTGACTTCCTCCTGTTTTTTCAACGTGTATCCCTTGGGTATTTCAAACAAATTCTTGTTCAGCGGCGTTCTCTCGATGCGGGTCAACGTTGTCGTGATACTACCGCCAAAAGGCATCCTGTTCACCGTCTTGACAGGAAAGCCATCGAGTGCTTTCATCATCCCCATGACATTCATTCCCTTGAGCATGGGGTTTTTTTCAAACCCCTTCGCCATGTTTTCGTTGATTTTCTTGAACTCTTTGTAGCCTTCCACATCCTTGGACAACCAGTATTCATTGTTCACGCCCATCATGCGCATAATGTATTTTCTGCATGTGTATCCGGATATCCGCTTTTTTTCATTTGTGGGGGTGATTTCCGCACCTTGCATCATCCCTTCCGTCATCTGCTTCATTCGCTCCTGCTCCTCTTTATCCATGTCTTTACCCATGTCTTGCGGTATCATTTCAGTGTACGTTTTTTCTTCAGGATCCAGGATGTACATATTGCCTTTTTGAAAGTCCATGATTGTGACCATATCTCCTGACTCAATACGGCACGCTTCTTCGGTGCAGTAGTTTTTTCCGATCTGTGTCCCGTCCGGTTCTCCCGGCACGCCTTTGCTTACGATCTCTGAGTGCCAGAGGAGATCGGCGGAGACCTGGGGTGTCATCATCAAGAAAGCCAACAATCCGAGAACGAAGCACCCTTTCCATTTTCTATGTTCCATTTGTTCCTCCTTTCGGTACCACAAAACCAGTGAATCCTTTAGAATTTGGACTGTCGGTGTGGACCTTAGCGTATAATCGATCAAAATGAAACCTGAATTCGAATATTGGAAGGCAATCCGATTGCGGGTGTCGCCACTCTTTTATAAATTTTAACATGTTATGATAGGTTCCAAGTTTGATGAACTGGCAAAAAGTAACCCTGAACCGCTCAACCTTGGGAAAACATATGAATTTAGCACTTTGAAATGGTGGGGTGGGGGCCGTTGGGATCTCTTTGAGAAGGCTGCAACACAAACTCTACACTACACGTAGAACGCCCCCATACCCGAAATAGGAGGCACGGTGCAGGCAGAGAAGACCACAGGTGCGCAAGAGATTTTCCTCTGGGGCTGCCCCGGAATGAATTTTAAGGCTTCGCTGCCGTTCCATGGAATGAGGGAAGCATTTGCAGCCTTCTCAAAGAGATCCCAACGGCCCCCTTTTCCCATATTGGGGATTTTCAAAGCGCTAAAGTGATACGGGAAAACATATTCCTTGACAGTCTCTATTTGCTGTACTAATAATTAGAAATCAAATGATTTGAATTGGAATAGCTACCATATGAAATATTCATGATTTGAAGCGCTTGTAGGCATTTTTGGCTCTCAGTGTGGGCCAAACCGAGGGAGGAAATTAAATTATGGCAAAAATTAAGGCAAGTACTCATGTCGGAAGCATCTTTGGAATGGTTGAGTTGCGGGGCTATCTCACTGACGAGCAAAACGGGGAGTCAGATGGGCAGCCGGTTCTGGTGGTGGACGAAGTGGTTGGTGACTTCCCCAGTTGTTTTGAAAGTCTCTTGGGGGTGTACGCCCCTCAAGATATTATCGAGGCCGTTAGGAGACCGGAAATGGCACCGAACGTAAACCAAACTTATCCCCAGCCGGTCAACTTCTCTCCGGTCGATTTGAGAAATCGACCGGCAACAGAGCGTGAGATGAAACTGGCTCGTAAGGCTTTTGTAGACTCCTTCAGCGACAATTCCGGTTTTCGCCCGAGTATCGAAACAATCGGGTGGCTTTACGGTGAAGCTGCGAAAAGAATGTTTGAGCAGCCGAACAGGTGAGCAGACAGATCCGCTCTGTTTAGGCTTCGATGCGGTTGCCCTGCGGCGGGACAACCGGTTGAGGGCCGGTAGGTCCGGCGATTAAAGCCGGATATCATATTTATTTCGGATGGCGGAATCCACTCCATCGGGCAGATGATGAGGGTTGGGACGGGCCAGAATTTTTTTCGCGATGTCCCGAGCTCTCTTCCAGGCATCAAGGCGTCCGGCTTTGACCCATTTATCCCAGTTCTTTATGTCGGTAACGCCGTTGCCGCTGAAGTATTCCGTTTTCATGTGTTTCATGGTGTGGGCCGATTTGATGAAATCATCACTCCGCGCCGCAGAATCAATGACATTCAAAGCCAGATATTCCGGATCCGTTGGGATTCCGGCCAGCACTTTGCAGCACAACCCGATAATTTCATCATCAATGACGAATTGCTCATGGGCCACTGTGATCATGCAGTTCAGCATTCCGGCTGCATGGTGCACATAATTGGAACCGCCCATTGCCGCCAGCAGCGTTGTCATCGCTTTTTCCCACCCCGCCTGCGCATCTGGAATCTTGGCGTCCGTCAATCCGGAAGAATTGTAATTGGGCACCTTGACGTGTTTTGCCAGCTGGTGAATCGCGGCATTCATCATGCCACATTCCACCGACCCTCCCTGATACCCCAGATTCCAGAGATTGGCTCTGCCCGGAATACCCCCATACAAGACCGGTGCGCCGGATTTGATCATCTGACAAATGGCGATACCTGCCAGCTGCTCGGCATGGGTCTGCACCAAGGTCCCGGCCATGGTAATCGGAGAGGTAACCCCGGCCATGGGCGCGCAGGAAAGCGCAACGGGGATTTGATGACGTGCCGCCTCCTGCATAATACGAGTTGAATGGGTGCAAAGCCGCAAAGGACTGATGGCAAAAGAGGCGATCACGGATACGAAAGGTTCGGCTTTCAGAACCTCTGAATTGCCGGCTACCATGGAAGCGATGTCCAACATTTTGTGGAAGCCATCAACGTCGTTCACGCCTGCCATGATGTGTTTGGCGGTGGCCTTGAGGCATGTGTAGAACACATTTTCATCGTAGAGCGATTCGGGAATATCTTTGGGAATACAAGGACGAAGAAAGAAATGGATGTTGTCCAACTGATCCACCAGTCTCCCCAGGTCATAGAGATCTTTAAGCGTGGTATGTCGCGCTTCTCCTGTCTCCAGATCGAGGATTTTGATGGCCGCTCCCCCTGTGCCTAAATAGACGCGATCATCTTCCAGATGCAGATCATTTTTCCCATTCCGGCTGTACAAGACGACCCGGTTGGGCGCTTTGTTCACTTGTTCCATGATCTTATCTCGGGGAAAATAGATTCGGTTACGCTGCCGGTCCATGCGCATACCGAACTTTTCTGTCATCCGCAAAGTCTCGCCCAATCCCGCCTCATATGAGAACCCGGTTTCTTCAAGAACAGATAATGCCGCCTCGTGCAGGCTCTCCACCTGCTCCCGGCTAAGCGGCTGATAATGACCTCCCGGCAAACCTCCGTGACTCATGATTTTACTCCATCATTGATTCGAAAACGTCTAATATTGCCAATGGCATTCCATCGACTTTCAGTTAGCCAACGCCCTGGCCAGATTGGTGGCCGTACTCGCATCCGGGGCGTAACCATCCGCACCGACCTCGTCGGCAAACCCCTGGTCGACCGGCGCACCGCCTACCATTATTTTTATCTGATCTCTGAGACCGCTCTCTTTCAATTTATCAATCGTTGTTTTGATCATCGGCATTGTCGTGGTTAAGAGTGCCGACAAGCCCAGCATATTCGGACTATTTTCCCGGATGGCTTCCACAATTGCTTCCGGCGGCACATCAATGCCCAGGTCGATGACTTGAAAACCGGCGCCTTCCAACATCATGATGACCAAGTTCTTTCCGATGTCATGCAGATCCCCCTGCACCGTGGCAAAAAGGGCCGTGCCATAGGGATTCATATCTTTTTCCAGCAGTAAAGGTTTGAGCATCTCATCGATAGTACTGCTCATAAATTGGGCTACTGCCAGGACCTCAGGGATCATTATTTCTTCACGCTCCATCATCTCTCCCACAATGCTCATACCCCCCATCAGACCTTCATCTAAAATCTGTTTGGCGGATACCCCCTGATCCAGGGCAAGCTGGACCAGTTCCCTGACTCTCGGCTGGTTGCTTTCAGCCAAATTCTTTGCAATCTCTGCGAAATCAAACATTGCTTTCTCCTTCTTTCATCCGATAGTTATAACGAACGATTTTCCGCCTTTAACTGTCAAATAAACCTTTTCCGCACGGCCGGCAAAGTTCAACCGTCTCAGGCCCCCAGAAAAACCGCCCGCCGATGCCCGCCTCTTTGATCGTACTCAGACTCGGCGTTTCACTCGACACCTCGACCGGCACCATCCTTGATCCTGAAAAAAAAGCATTGATTTTGACGTAAACGGTAATACCAAGCGCCTTTTTAAAAATTCGTATGAATTTAGCGCTTTGAAATTGTGGGTTGGGGGCTGTTGGGATCTCTTTGAGAAGGCTGCAATCCCGATACATCGGGACACGTAGAACGCCCCCATACCCGAAATAAGGGGCACGGTGCAGGCAGAGAAGACCTCAGGTGCGCAAGAAATGTTCCTCCGGGGCTGCCCCGGAATGAATTTTAGGGTCTCGCTGCCGTTCCATGGAATGAGGGAAGCATTTGCAGCCTTCTCAAAGAGATCCCAACGGCCCCCTTTTCCGATATTGGGGATTTTCAAAGCGCTAAAGTGATACAAAACAGGGAAGTACCGAGCGGGCAAGAAAAGGCTTCAGCGTGTCAGCCGTCTCACGCCGATCCACTTTTTGACTTCATATATGCATTCCGTTGCCTTTACAGTCTGTAAAAAATGTCGACACACCTATCACGAAATGGCCTCACCCGGAATCAGCCAAGCATAAACATTACCATTATTTGCGACAGGTTATAGTGTTTGACCGCGAGTGCCGTCTTGGCACGCAGCTTGCGTCTTCTGAGCCGGTGTCGCAAAAAACCAAGCCTCTTTTCAATGTATTTTTTTTACGCTGAATGACGAGAGATTACTTTACCGCTGTAAAGCGGTTCGGTGTATTCAGGATGAGAATGGCCCCGGCTGTTTTGTTTATCCGTTAGGAGTGAAATGGTGATGAGGGCGGAACAGAAAGAAAACGGAAGTTCGGAAATCTCGGTGCCGTTGGGTGACGGTCTTTGGTTAGAAGTGATTTCCAAAAAACGAGGAAAAATATGATGGCGGAAAAAACCAAAGCAACAGGGTACGACAAGTATGTGAACTGGAAGCTGTTTGCGATTCCTTTGGGACTTTTATTTATCCTGCTCATGCTGCCGACGCATGAAAGTATGCTGGATGTGGGTGTGGAATACGCCATGGGCCCCAAATATGTACAGGATTATTTTGCAAGAGAGCTTTTTGATATACCGACCAATGAGCTTTCCCAATGGCAGATCCAACTGGTCCGGATGATGGAAACAAGTATGCGAAAAGCCTCTTTCAGTCAAAAGGGATTCCTGCAAAAGACTTTAAAATGGTGCAAATCGAATGATATCCCCAGTACAACAGAACATCTGCAACGTGTGAAGACTTTTGTACAAGATATACCCCCCGAGAAATTTAAGCAGTTCATGGAAAACGCCTATAATTTGAGAACCAAAGAGCTTTCCTATGGGCAATTAACAGATCAGGAAAAAAAGAAAGCCGCCAGAGCCGGGTTCCATGTCAAGGTGGCTGTGGGAATCGTCCTTTTTGTAGTGATATGCTTCGTCACCGAGGCGATTCCTCTGCCCATGGTAGCTTTCTGCATTGGTGTTATTGCCATGTCTTCAGGAATTGTGACCCGGGACAACGTGGCCATGCTGTATTGGTCGGACGCCACGTGGTTCATCATGGGAAGTTTGATGTTTGCCGTTGCCTTTGTCAAAACCGGGGTGGATAAGCGTATCGCCATGTTGATGTTCGGTAAATTGAAAAAGCCTTCTCTCAAAGTAATTACGCTTACGATCGTCGCTGTGATAGCTCCGCTTACCATGTTTATGTCGGACCATGCGCTGGCGGCGATGTTTCTGCCCATCGGCATATTGCTATACACGACATCAACGGCCGCGTCGGGAAAAGATGATCCTGAGCTTGCCAAGATGCTCATGATTACCATTTGTATGGCGTGTAACCTCGGAGGTTCCTTGGCACCTTCGGGTGCGGCCCGAAATCTCATCATGATGGGATATGCGGAGGATATGTTCGGTATCGGAATCGGGTATGGGGAATGGTTGTTTTATATGTTTCCCATGCTATTCCTTACGATTCCCATCACATGGTTCGTGATTCACCATCGATTTAAACCGCTCCCGGAGCATGCCGATCTGAGTGCCTCCATGAATTATGTCAGAGAAGAGATAGACAAGGCAGGCGGAAATTGGACCAGAGCGCAAAAGGAAACGATTGCAATCTTTTTGATTATGCTTTTTTGCTGGATCACAGAGAAATATTTTATACTGGAGCTCACAGGAATCAGGTTCGGCATCGGGGTGATTGCGGTCATGGGAGCCATTGCCTATGTTTTTGCAGGCATCGCAAACTGGCGTGATTACCAGACAAAAGTGGACTGGGGTGTCGTATGGCTTTACGCCGGGGCGATCATTTTCGGCCGCGTCCTTGTCATGACGGGCGGCGCGTACTGGATTGCACGGTCCTTCATGTCTCTTCTGGATCCGATCGGACTGGGCAAAGGGGTCGGCCTTTTGCTTTCCGGAAATATTATCACCGGCCTGCTGACCCAACTCATGGCTGATGGCCCGGCGTGCGCCGCAGTCGGTCCTGTTACGCTATCCATGGCCGGCATTTCTCATCCGGGTACCAGCATGATCCCTTTCGTGGCAATGGGTACCTCTTATGCCTCATCACTTGCCTACTGTCTCATCATCGGTACACCGCCCAATGCCATTGTGTATGCCAGCGGATACCTGGAGCCGAAGGATTACTTGAGAGTGGGCGTTATTCTCTGGTTCGCAAATCTGACAGTGTTTATGTTGATGTCATCCACCTACTGGCGGTTTCTGGGTTGGTCCGGATTGCCGGCATATTAGGGAATGAGGCGTTTACAAACCGTAAAGGAATCAGCTCATGTCAGCGCAGGAAAATGTAATGGTAGGGAGTGGAAATCAACGAAAGACGGCGTTTTTTCATGGGTTTATTCGGACGCTCTCCGCAATGCTGCATCCCGGCGATTTTTATGAAGGATGGGCGCGTCGAAACGGAAATGCGTCCCCGCCGGCTTTCCTTTTTATGTGCAGCATTTTGTTTACCATTCCATCCAGCATCTTCGTGGTGGAAAAAAGGATGGTTTTTGCACTGATGTTTTTTTTGAACGCATTTTGCATGCCTTTTATTGCATCTTTCGTTCTTTATATCGTCACGTTTTTATTTTGTAAAAACGCCTTCTCCTACAATAAGCTGTTTGGAATCACTGCCTATGCCAATGTAACGCTTCTGATTTCCTGGATTCCCGGCCTGGCAGGCCCGTCCGAAATTCTAAAGCTTTTTTTGATCGGCCTCGGCATGGTAAAAATAGGTCGCATAAGTCGCTTGAGGTCGGTTATGTGTCTTGTTGCCGCTGCCGCCCTTCTGCTTCTTTTGGTACATTGCGCGCAGCCTGTTTGGTGCGAATAAATAACGATTCATATCGCCGATTAGTCGGAAAGACACAAGAGAAGAAATAGGTGTGAGTTTTACGCTCCTCTCTGAAAGGGGAGCCTGGATTGCAGAAAGGGTATAACGAATTGTTTGATAACGCGAATCGCTTGAAGGAGATGGGAGACATTGAGTAATCCGAGTGTCCCCCACAAGAGGAGACCGACGACATGACTGATAAAATAAAGGTGTTGATGGTGGATGACGAAGCGCAATTTCGGGCGACCACCGAAAAATTACTGAACAGGCGGGGATTTCAAACCATCCTGGCTGAAAGCGGTGAAGCGGCGATCGATAAACTCAGTGAGTCTCCCGATGTGGTGATTTTGGACATAAAGATGCCGGGGATGGACGGCCATCAGGCTTTAAAGGAAATCAAGAAGCGGTCCCCGGACCTTCCGGTGATCATGCTGACCGGGCATGGTGCGATGCCTTCCGCGAGGGAAGCCCTCGTTGCGGGGGCATTCGATTATCTTGCAAAGCCTTGTGACATGGATCTTCTGGCCGTCAAGATAACGGAGGCCTATCGGCATGGAAAAAAGGCCGGCCCTTATGAAGAAAAAAGCGTTATGGAGGTAATGATCCCCATTGAAGAATACACCACTTTGAAGGGAGACCAAACCGTTAGAGAAGCCATATCCAAGTTAAAAGAGTCTTTTATCTCGAGACTATCTACCAGTCGAATCATGGAAACGGGGCACCGGTCTATTTTTATTCTTGATGACAACGGAAAGATGCAGGGGATTCTCGCGCTTACGGATTTATTGGAAGGGATTATGCCTGCCTATCTCCATATGCCGAAGCCGTCCATGGCGGATAGCATCCAATATTCGCCTATGTTTTGGAAGGGAATGTTCACCCGAGAGATTTTGGGATTGGCCAAAAAGAAAGTCAGAGAAATCATGTCTCCGGCACCCTTGAAAATAGAGGGGGATTCCAATCTCATGGAAGCTGCGGGGATGATGACCGAAAACCGGGTGAGACGACTGGCCGTTGTCAGATCCGGGGAGTTGATCGGCATCATTCGGGAGCAGGACCTGTTTTTTGAAATGGAAAAGATATTGAGAGGGTGAACCGGAATCAAGCACATGGGGTGTGGGAATTTCATGGCAAATCTGGTAACCTTTTTTTTGTTCACGATCGTATTGCATGAAGGTAATGAGAAAAGTGATCCCCGTTTCCTCAAGTGGGCATTTGAGCCTCACGGAGCGGGTGTCAAAATTGATCTGAATTTCTTTAAAATCGTCACCGTCATGAAAGGAGGTGCTGTATCATGGATGCAAAAGTAAAGGGAGTCGAATCCGTGTACATGGAAAAGCGGGTCTTTTCTCCGCCCAAGGAGTTCGTGGAGAGGGCGTACATAAAGACCATGGAGGAATATGAAACGATGTGGGAACGATCCATCAAGGACCCGCAAGGGTTCTGGGGTGAGATGGCTGAGGAACACATCGATTGGTTCAAGAAATGGGACGGTCCGGTCGAGGAATATAGCTTCACGGATGATATTTACCTGCGCTATTTCGCGGGGGGAAAGCTGAATGTGACATACAACTGTCTGGATCGTCATCTGAAGACATGGAGAAGGAACAAAGCGGCGCTCATTTTTCAGGGGGAGCCACTTGAGGAGTCAAAGACATACACCTATCAACAGCTTCATCGCGAGGTCTGTAAATTTGCCAATGTCCTCAAGAAATTCGGGGTCAAAAAGGGAGATCGCGTTGCGATCTACCTCCCCATGGTTATGGAACTTCCTGTGGCGATGCTTGCCTGCGCGCGGATCGGCGCCATTCACAGCATCGTCTTTGGGGGGTTTAGTGCGGAGGCATTGAGGGATCGGATCCAGGACTGCAAGGCGGAGACACTCATTACCTCTAACTGGGGATACCGATCCGGCCGGGTGCTCCCCAGCAAGCAAAATGCCGATTTGGCCCTGGAGGAGTGCCCCAGTGTCAAACAGAGTATTGTCGTCAACCGGATCGACAAAGAAACCGAGATGAAAGCGGGCAGGGACTACTGGTGGCAAGAATTGATGGCGGATGCTTCGCCGTTTTGCGAACCGGAGGAAATGGATGCGGAAGATCCACTGTTTATCTTGTACACGAGCGGCAGCACCGGTAAACCAAAAGGGGTCCTCCACACGACTGCCGGGTATTTGCTCTACACCATGCTGACCCTAAAATATTGCTTTGACGTCAAGGATGATGATGTCTGGTGGTGCACGGCCGACATCGGCTGGGTCACGGGACACAGCTATATCGTCTATGGTCCTCTCGGCATAGGGGCCACATCCATCGTGTTCGAAAGCGTCCCGAACTACCCGGAACCGGACCGTTTTTGGGAAGT
>JAWOGN010000169.1:0-4367 GCA_046496815.1 Desulfatiglandaceae bacterium | reverse complement strand
CAGGGCTTCAACGCCAACAATGGGCGAAATCACCCCGAGCTCAACTGGCAGGTAGCCGAGACCGGGCATTTCAAGATTATCTTCCCGGAACGGCTGTCGGGGATCGAAAACGAGGTGGCCCCCATCGCGGAAGAATCATACGATGCGTTGAGCAGCAACCTCAATGTCGATTTTGAAGATAAAATCAGAATATACCTGTCAGACGAGGATGAGATTAACAACGGGTTTGCGGTGCCCATTGATCGCGGATACACCAACATCTGGGTGAACACAAACGACTACAGCGAGATCTGGACCGGCAACGAAAAGTGGCTGCGAAAGGTGGTTGCACATGAACTTGGCCACATCTTTCACTTTAATGCGGTCTGGACCAACCTGGGGATCTGGAATTTTGCGGTAGGTTCACCATTCACCCGGGCCTGGACGGAGGGCCTTGCCCAGTATCAAACCGAACAGTGGGATAGTCAGCGCGGCGACCGCTACCTGCGCAAAGCGATTTTCGACAGCCGGCCAGATTTCAATGACGGGTCCTCTGCAGAAAATGGCCGTCTGATGTACGCATCAGGAAACTCTGAACTCCGCTACTTCACCGAAAAATACGGCGACAGTACACTTGTAAACCTTCTCAGCCACAGGGAGCCGTTTCTGAAATTTTGGGAAAAACATGACTTCTATAACGCTTTCGATGAGATTGTGGATGGCGGGTACGACGCATTCAAAGAAAACTGGCGCAAGCACATGAACGTGTATTATAACACGCTCGCCTCACAAATGGAGCGCACTGACTCGCTGGATACCGATGCTTTTTCACTGCCCGGCCAGGTGTATTACGATATGGCCGTGAGTCCTGATGAAGAAACCATCGCCCTGCTATCGCTTACGTCGCTGGCACGCCCGGTTCGCCGGCTCTACAAGGTAGCCAACGACTCCACCCGCAAATCGGAGATTCTGACCGAAGGCGCCATCAACTTTGATTTGAGCTGGAGCGACGATGGCGAAACGATTTTCTACTCACGAAAAGTTCGCGGTGACAACTCATCTATCGTCAACGATATTCATTCGGTGCATGTAGAAACCGGCCGGGAAAACCGACTCACGCACAGCCGTCGGGCACGTTTTCCTGTGGAAGGTTTCGAGGAGGGAACCCTGGCTTACATCGTCAATGAGGGCGGCACGGGCAATCTTTTTTTGATGGATGTTGAATCGGGACGCGAGACTCGCATCACAAATTACACAGGCGACGTTCAGCTCCTCTGGCTCAAGAAAGTGCCCTCTCAAAACAGCTGGCTGGTCCAGCGGTTTGATGCGGATGGGAACCGGAACCTGGTGCTTATTGACCGGGAGTCCGGCGAAGAAACCGTTCTCGGAAACGGCCGGATCGATAACCGAAAACCTGTTTTGAGTCCCGATGAATCATCCGTTGCATACACGTCTCTTCGCGATGAGGTCCCGAACGTATTTAGGTACGATTTCGAAACCGGCGATGAGCGCCGGATCACGAACCTATTTACAGGAGGCGAAGTCTATGGATGGATCACTGAAAATGACTCCCTTCAAACTGAAAAGCTGTTGGTAAGTGCCAGCGAAACAAAACGCCGCGATAACGCCTGGTGGGTTGATGCCGATCGAACGCCGTATTACATCGAACCGGACGTCCCAGATAGTTATGCAAGCTGGAGAAAGAAAAGTCCGCCCGTTGAAATTTCGTCAGTTATTGAACCGGATGAATCCCTGGTTCAGGATCGATACGGATACAATTCGCTTGCTAACATTACGCACGCGGCATCCATCGCTTTGCCTTACTATTCTGGAGATGATTATGGGATTTTTGCGACCTCAAACTGGGTGGAGCCGCTGGGTAAGCACACCATCGCCGGCCTGGGCTGGCTCTCCCTCGAAAATCCCGGTGAGAAATCGTACGGATCCCTTACCTACCTCAACAACCAACTCTATCCCTTTTTGGGGGTTTCAGTGTACAAACTTCCCGAAAGCGCCCGGTTTTATGGCGACCGTTTTTTGCTTGAAGAAGTTTCCGGCGGAGAGATCACCGCGCGATGGCCGCTTGACATTCTTGAAGCCCCCTATCAATCCGGGAATATTTTTGCACGTTTTAGACATGTGCTGGTTCGCCCGTATGAACGCGACCGTTTTGATGGCTCATTTGCAGTTCCCGCCCCGCAAAAAGGACGGCAGACCGATCTGCGACTCGGCTGGCAGGTAAAAAAGCAGCGCCCGTGGCGTGACAATATGATTCACCCGCTGGACGGGTCGGGGCTGAGCATGAGTCTCACCGGATCGCAAAAAGTCCTGGGATCAGACGTGGAATTTCTGACGGCCGACATCAACTCCTATACCATTTTGCACCCAATAGGAATGCACCGAATTTACCTGCACGGACGCTTCCAGGCTCAGTTGGGCGACCCATTACCTCAGGATTTTATCGGTTTTTCCCGGTATGATAACATCAACCTGAATTTACCGGGCGAGGTGCCGTTTGTGCTGTTTAACGAGGCGGAACGGGTACGTGGCTACCGCGATTTTGTAGCTGGTAAACAGGTGGCGTTTGGAAGCCTGGAGTATCGTATGCCGTTTCTGCCATCGCTCGAAACCCGAATTCTCGGGCTTATTGAGTTTGGTTCCACTGCACTGGCACTTTTTACTGATGCGGGTGCAGTTTGGGAGGCACGTTTTGCGGATGGCACAACCGGAACCGAAACACGCTGGGGCGCCGGCGGAGAGGTCAAAAACCGGATCTCATTATTTGGGGTTGATTTTACCCACTCTCTGGGTATTGCCCAGCCGGCCCGGGAGCTGTTCACAGAGGTTGACTATGATTTGTACTATCGGGTCCGGGCTGTGGTGCCTTTTTAAAACCTGTCGGCGTCTGACCAAATATACCAGTTCCAGACACACGACAGTCTGCAATAGATACTTCGGTTTTTATTCCTTGATTTGACCCTGCCCGGTGACAACATACTTGTAGGTGGTCAGCTCTTCGAGCGCTACAGGACCGCGGGCGTGTAGGCGGCCGGTGCTGATCCCGATCTCGGCACCCATACCGAATTCTGCACCGTCGGTAAACCGGGTGGAAGCATTGATATATACTGCAGCCGAATCGACCATTCGCCCGAAAGTACCCTGGTGCTCCCGGTTTTCAGTAACAGCAGCATCGGAGTGCCCCGACCCGTACCGGTTAATATGCTGTATAGCCTCATCGATGCCGTCAACCACATTTACGGAAAGAATCAGGTCGAGATATTCGGTGCCCCAATCTTCTTCTGTTGCCTGTTTCATGCCGGGTACAATTTCACGGCTCTGATCACATCCCCTCAATTCTACTCCTTTCGACTCAAGGAGCCCGGCTGCTTTCGGAAGCCACTCTGATGCAATACTCCGGTCAACCAGCAGCGTTTCTGCAGCATTGCACACTCCGGGGCGCTGACACTTGGCATTTTCGATAATGGCAAGTGCCTTTTCCAGGTCGGCTTCGCCATCCACATACACATGGCAAACACCCTTGTAATGTTTGAGTACCGGAACTGTCGCATTTTCAGCAACCGCGCGGATGAGGCCTTCTCCGCCGCGGGGAATGATCACATCCACATATTCATCCATCGTGATCAGCTTTTGAACGGCTTCGCGACTGCGGACAGGGATAAGCTGCAGCGCGTGGTCGGGCAGACCGGCCGCACGTCCGCCTTCAAGCATCGCATCGGCTATAGCCCGGTTGCTTCGTAATGCTTCCGAGCCGCCCCTGAGGATGATCGTATTCGATGCCTTCAGACATAATGCCCCCGCATCAGCAGTAACATTTGGCCGCGATTCATAGATCATCCCGATCACACCGATGGGAACCGATGTTTTTCGAAACTCCAGTCCGTTTTCCTTTTTCCAGGATTTAAGAATGCGTCCTACGGGATCTGGGAGATTGGCGATTTCACGTACTCCCTGTATCATGGCGTCGAGCCGTTTATCATTCAGGTCAAGGCGGTCGATCAGTGCATCAGTAAGCCCCTTTTCCCTGCCTTCTTCCAAATCTATCAGATTTTCAGATCGGATCGTTTCGCGCTGCGCATCTAGGGCGTCAGCCATCGACAATAAAATATTGTTTTTCTGCTCCGGCCCGAGCCCCATCAGTATACGGGAGGCTTCACGGGCTTGCCGTCCGATTTCGGTTACAAGTTTACCTGTGTCCTGTTCTTTTTTTATGTCTTCCATTCGAATTTTTCCTCCATAACTACAAGATTGTCTCGGTGCACTACTTCTTCATAATGACAGTTTCCGAGCAATGATTCAATCTCGGTGGAATGCCTGCCTTTGATTTTTTTAATGTCGTTTTGTGAATATGAGGTGATGCCGCGGGCAAC
>JAWOGN010000354.1:0-3811 GCA_046496815.1 Desulfatiglandaceae bacterium | reverse complement strand
ATAACAAAACCTTGATAAGATCCACAATTCATGAGGGCAGCGTCAGAATCTTCTCGTCTCTCAGTGACCGCCACATAATCTTTATAGCATTCATAGATATCATTACCGGTGCGGTAGGCTCTCGCTTCAGCAAACACGGGTAAAGCTGTGTAAATCAAAATCACTGCGATAATAAAGAGACATGCATTTCTTTTTCCCATGAGTCACGCTCCCTTCTCTTTTTCCTTGTTCATATCCGCCTGGAACCGTTTTGCTGTCATCCAACCTGTTTTTCTCGTCACAACCAGTAACTTGTCTACATTGCTGTTTAGGATTTTGAGCCCGGCTATTAGGCTTTTGATCAGCGACAATTAGAATTCCCGCCTGACGACAATTAAAATTCCCGATTTTCTCAAAAAAATGTAGGCTATCCGAGCTCAATTAGAAAGGAGACTCGGGTGGTTACAAACAGACAAGTGAGGAGGCTTATGGAAATGTTAGGCAAGGGAAAGAATTTGGCTGCAGCGGCAGCAAAAGCGGATATGGATGAAAAGACAGCCCGCAAGTTCCGGCAATTGGGCAAATTGCCGAGCGAACTTAGAGTTGAGCACATTTGGCGGACCCGGGAGGATCTATTTGCTGACGTATGGGCGGAGGTGAAAAAGAAACTGGAGATCAATCCTGGATTGGAAGCAAAGACCCTGTTTGAAGACCTTCAGCGCCACTATCCGGGTCGTTATGCAGACGGTCAGCTACGCACATTACAGCGCCGGGTAAAGATCTGGCGAGCACTGGAGGGGCCCCCCAAAGAGGTGTTTTTTCCTCAAGTACATAAGCCAGGGGAGTTATGTGAATCGGATTTCACACACATGATGGCAATGGGGGTAACCATTCAAGGACAGCCATTTGACCATTTGCTCTATCATTTTGTGCTTACCTATTCAAACTGGGAGACGGGAAGGATCTGCTTTTCAGAAAGTTTCGAATCTTTGAGTGAGGGATTGCAGAATGCACTGTGGGCACTGGGCGGGGTGCCAGAGAAACACCGCACGGATCGTCTCACAGCTGCGGTACAGAAGCCGGAAAATCCGGAAGAGTTCACACAACGTTATAAGGCATTGCTGAATCACTATGGTTTACAAGGTCATAAGACCCAACCGGAGAGTCCTCACGAAAACGGTGACGTAGAGCAGCGTCACTACCGATTGAAGAGAGCCATAGAGCAATCCCTGATGCTTCGTGGGAGCTGTGATTTTAGAAGTCGTCAAGATTATGCTGAATTTCTGGGCAAGCTTTTCGGCCAACTTAATCAAGGGCGGATGGCTCGGTTTAAAGAAGAGTTAAAGGTGCTGGGTCGTTTACCATCCAGGCGCCTTGAGAGCTTCAAGAGGCTCCGTGTCAGAGTTGGACCGAGCAGCACAATCCGGGTCAATCACAATGTATATTCGGTGGACAGCCGCCTGATTGGAGAGAAGATAGAGGTACGACTGCATGTGGAGCACCTTGAAATATGGTATGCCCAGCAACGCATAGAGACCATACCTCGACTCCGAGGGGAAGGCAAAGACCGCATCCAGTACAGGCACATCATCGACTGGTTGGTCCGTAAACCTGGCGCTTTTGAGAATTACCGATATCGAGATGCTTTATTTCCCACCCATCGTTTCCGCATGGCCTACGACTGGCTGAAAAGACGTAATCCTTCACGATCGGCAAAAGAGTATCTGGGTATTTTACATCTGGCAGCCAGGGAGAGTGAATCAGCTGTAGATTATGCTCTCAGAATCCTCATCGAGAATGAACAACACATCACCATCGAGGCCGTGGAGACGATTATAACTTCTTTGGATCAGGTCCCCTCTCCTGTGCAACTCACAATACCAGAGGTTGATCTGGGCGCTTACGATGCCCTTCTGAACATCAAAGAGGAGGTGCTGCCATGCTGTCAAATGGACTGAAAACCTCCTTGACAAAATGTCTTAAGGAGTTGCATTTGCCCACAGTCCGGGCCTGTTACGAAGAAGAGGCCGATCGAGCGCGTCAGGAGACCTTAGTCTATGAGCATTACCTTGCCGAGGTGATGGAGCGGGAACGTGAGGTACGCAGATATAACCGGATTCAGAGGCTGTTGCAGGAATCAAAACTACCTTTGGAAAAGAGTCTTGAAGCCTTTAATATGGATCGCCTCCCCTCCATGCTGACAGCACAAGTGAACGCCTTGCTTGATGGCTCCTTCCTGGACAGATCGGAAAATGTCCTGGCTTTTGGAAATCCAGGAAGTGGGAAAACGCATCTGCTCTGCGCTATTGGACAAGAACTGATTCTTCAAGCTCGTCGAGTGTTCTTTACCCCTTGCAGCCTTCTGGTGCAGCAGTTGCTTATCGCAAAGCGGGACCTGAATTTGCCCCGGGTACTGAAGAGGCTATCCAAATATGATGCGCTCATTATCGACGACATCGGCTATGTCCAACAAAACAGGGATGAAATGGAAGTCCTCTTTATCCTCCTGGCAGAGCGCTATGAACGGGGCAGCCTGATGGTCACCAGCAATCTTCCTTTCTCCAAGTGGGAGCGTATTTTTAAAGACCCCATGACGGCGGCTGCGGCCATTGACCGTCTGGTACATCACAGTGTCATTCTGGAGCTGAATCTGCCGAGCTACCGGCTGGAACATTCCAAGGAAAATAAAGAGGCTTGAAAACAAAACGATGGCCTATAAGGAGATAAAACAGATGGAAATGACAGTATGCAACCCGCAAAAGGGTCGTCTTGAAACGATAGATGTGGAAATTAGCGAAAAAAATACGACATGGTTTGATAACTGTTTGGATAATGAGGATATTTACATGATCACTGATTTTAAGGGTGGCCTTATTATCAAAGAGCTCGGTTATACCTATCCCACTTGGATTTACGATGTGTCGAGGGATGATATTGGCCAGGATCGGAAAAAAATAAGGGAACTCATAGATAGATGCAAATCGCCGTAGGTGAAATGGATATTGGAAGATCTTCCGATGTTAGGCAGCAAAAAAGGCCTTGCTGCTTCTTCAAGGTAGTTTACCCCCAAAAATGAAGCGCTGATAGCCACGAGAATCGGCGATCATATGAGGACATGAGGTTTGCTATTCATGGATTTTCACATTAAAGGGGTGAATCGGAGCTTTAGAAGCCTGGGGGTCAACACACGTGATAACTCGGAAGATGAACGTGGGTGCAATCGCACCGGCAGGTGAACCTCCGGTCGCCCTACGGGCTCCCTCCGATTCACCTGCATCAGGGAAGAAGAGAAAACCGGGAATTTTAATTGTCGTTGAGGGAAAAAATAGTTGACGTCAGTCATTCTTTCCCCATTCAGGTGTTGGGATCATGTAAACCATCAGGCATGTCGGAGAGAAGAAGCCATTTCCAGACAGGCAGGACGGATGCCGTCACGTCGTTCGCCTTGAGCTCTTCTTCCTGGGCATATGTGAGTATCAAACCTGAATTGAGATTGAGCTCATGACACGCCTCTGAAAGCCCTTCTAACTCAAGCTTCTCATTGTGCTCGTTCAGTTCCCAGCAAACCTGTATGGCGTTTACAGGTCGTTGCCCCTGCTTGACGACAAAGTCGCATTCCTTCTTGTTTTTGAAATAGAAAAGCTCGGTCTCACGGCGTAACAACTCTGAAGCAACGATATTCTCGAGGATTCTGCCGCGGGTTTCCGCAAAGGGACGTCCCAGGGCAGCAAAACCCGAATCTGACAGGTAAAGTTTTTTGGGGTTCATGATTCTGCGACGGGGTGAGTAAGAGAACTTCTCGGTTAAAATGACGAAAAACGCCTCTTCAAGG
>JAWOGN010000288.1:0-41280 GCA_046496815.1 Desulfatiglandaceae bacterium | reverse complement strand
CATAAAGACCGCTATTCAAAGTGCTTCGATCGATTCCAACCCCTGTAGTGGCATTGCCTTGGGGATCACAATCGACCAGCAGGCAAGATCTTTTTGCCGCTGCGAGCGACGCAGAAAGGTTGACCGCCGTGGTTGTTTTCCCCACGCCGCCTTTTTGATTGGCGATTGAAATGACACGTCCCATGCATTTCATCATGATTTTAATGAAAGAGTTTCAGCGCTGTTCCGGCAAAAAAGCACCCCACCTTAAAAAGCCGACCGGCCGGGTTTCCGCCGAAAAGGCCCAGAGATTGAGAATTCAACGCAATTTTTGAATCGAATACCTGATACCATAGTCAATAGGGTTTGAAAAGCCTAAACGATGTTTCACGTGAAACATCCGCCGGACGCTGCCATCGTTTTTGCCCGTTACTGAAAATCCTCTACCCGGACTGCGGGACATTCCCTCCGATACCACCCGTTGCATCCATGGCCGTTTTTTTCTCCCATGGGGGGATATCTCAACCGGATATGTAGCGGAAAACCCCATAAATACTAATTTTTTGTGCTCAATCTCTTTTCTTTTTTACGGTTGCAAGGCACTGCAATGCGGAGGCTGAAACTGCGGATCCAGCGGGTAATTCAGAGGGCATTTTGTATTGAACCGGCCAATCCGGACAACTGCATATTCAAGAGATTAATCCCTATTTTCTTCATAGAAAGAACGAAGAAAATCTTCCTCCTTTGGGGACAAGTTGAACTGCATCGACGCCTGCTCGATAAGCCGATAGATCGCCGCGTTCTCATCCTCCGTTCGCTTTTCGGAGATCCACTTCACCGCCTGCCTGAGTTTCTCACCCTTTGGCTGAATGGTCGCCATTTTTCGTCTCCTCAATGATTGATGAAACCCTAAAAACCCATGTAATGCCGCGTTGCGTCATGCTGGACGAAATCAGCTTGCCAAGTTAATCGAAAGTCGTCACTCAAGTCGCAGTCCAAACGCTTCAGGCCATGGTCTTTTTACCAAAACCCTCATCGCCAATTCCTCTCACAGAAACGTCTCCGGACAAAATAACTCTCTCTCGGCCATGATCATCCAGAACGATCAGTGCACCGCTTCTTTCGATCCGGATCGCTTTTCCACAAATCCGTTTGGTTGGGGTTATCAATTGCACTCGCCTTCCGCTAAGCATGGATCTTTCGTTCCACTTCTCATAATATGATTTCAAGTTCCCAGCCAACACGTCGGAGTAATAGGACTCAAATGTTTTCAAAATATGCACCAACAGGTCCTGCCTTGAAACTCTTTTTCCGGTTTCACCCCGGATGCTGGTCGCCGGGTAACCAACCAATCTATCCTTGGCGGGATTCCAATTTACGTTTAAACCGAGGCCCGCAATAACATAGTCAAGGCATTTTCCCCTGGCGGAAACCTCCGTCAGCATGCCTCCCAGCTTCTTGCCGCCCGCGTAAAGATCGTTCGGCCACTTGATCATCGGATACAGTCCGGACGTTTTGTAGACTCCGGCGATTGCTGCCAATGCCAAAACCATGGTAACCTGAAAGACTTCCTCAAGATACCCTGCGGGTCTGAGTAACACGGAAAAAAGCAGGTTTTCATGGGGCGGTGAAAGCCATGTTCTCCCCAGCCTTCCCTTTCCCGCCGCTTGCTCCTCGGCCAGGACAAGGGTGCCATTCGGAGCTCCACAACCGGCCAGTTCCTTGGCGAGGGTGTTTGTGGAGGCGACTTTCTCTCGAACGATGACATTTGAGGCAAAAAGAGATCGACCCAATCTCCGGGTCAGAAGATCTGCTCGGAAGGAATCATCTTTGTATTGCGTCGCCTCCATGACCATTCTTCAAAAAGACAGGGTGGGAATTCCGGATTTTTTATCAAGCCTAGTCTTCTACAAGTCTTGCCACTGCCACGACCTTTTCGCCCTGCATGAGATTGATCAGTCTTACTCCCTGTGTATTGCGCCCGATGACGGAGATATCTGCTACCCTCAGGCGGATAATTTTCCCATCGCCTGTAATGATCATTAATTGATCCTGGTCGGCAACCTGATAGGAATAAACAACGGCCCCGTTTCTTTCCGTCGTTTTCACCGTTAGAATGCCCTTTCCCCCCCGGACCTGTCGCCGGTATTCCCCGGTTTTTGTGCGCTTTCCGTAACCGTTCTCGGTCACCGTAAGGATCGTGGCGCCTTCTTTCAACGCATCCATCCCCACGACTTCATCCCCCGTATCCATCCGGATACCGATATTTCCGGCAGCCAACCTGCCCATGCCTCGCAAATCAGCTTCGTGGAATCGGATACTCTTGCCTTGCCGTGTGGTGAGAAAGATGTCCTGGGCTCCGTTTGTCACGCGAACCCCGATCAGTTCATCTTCATCTCTGATCTTAAGGCCTACGATTCCTCCCGCCCTAGGGTGACTGTACGATTTTAGCTCCGTCTTTTTGACCAACCCCTTTTTGGTGGCCATCACCACATATTTTCCTTCCTCGAAATTTCGTATGGAAAGCGTGGTCGCAACCCGTTCCCCTTTTTTCAAATCCAGAAGATTCACAATGGCCTTTCCGCGAGACATGCGGCCTCCCTCCGGAATTTCATGCACTTTCTTCCAGTGAACGCGTCCCTTATTTGTGAAAAAGAGGAAGTTGTCATGTGAAGAGGCCACAAAGAGGAGCTCAACAAAATCCTCCGCTTTCGGTTTGACGCCCGTCAGCCCCTTTCCACCGCGGCGCTGGGCTCGATATAGACTGATCGGATTTCGTTTGATATACCCCTGATGGCTGATCGTCACAACCATGTCTTCTTCCGCTATTAAATCCTCCAAATCTATATCTGATGCGTCCTCCAAGATCTCCGTTCTCCGTTCATCTCCATACTTTTGACCAATCTCTTTCATCTCATCCTTGATGATCTGAAGTACCAGGGTTTCGCTTTCGAGAATGGCTTTGAATCGCGCGATGTTTTTGATCAGGTCTTGATATTCGGCGTTGATTTTTTCCCTTTCCAGCCCCGTGAGTCTTTGCAATCTCATGTCTAAAATTGCCTGGGCCTGGATATCCGAGAACTCAAATTCAGACATGAGTCGGTTTTTGGCCTCTTTTGGGTCGGAGGAAGATCTGATTAACTCGATTACATCATCCAGAAAATCGAGGGCCTTCTTTAAACCTTCGAGAATATGGGCACGTTCTTCGGCCTTTCGGAGGTCGTAAATCGTTCTCCGAATGATAATTTCGCGACGGTGCGCGATAAAATGCTCTAGAATCCGCTTCAAGGTTAAAACCTGGGGCCGACCATTCACAATAGCCAGTAGGATGATCCCAAAGGAGGTTTCCATCTGGGTGAATTTGTAAAGCCGATTGAGAACCACCATTGCCTTTCCGTCGCGCCGAATGTCGATTACGATCCGCATCCCATCTCTATCCGACTCATCCCTGATGTCCGAAACACCTTCTATTTTCTTATTCTTGACCAATTCCGCTATCTTTTCCAAAAGCTTGGCCTTATTCACCTGATAGGGGATCTCCGACACAATGACCCGCTCTCGATGTTGGCCGATCTTCTCGACAAATCCCCTCGCTCTGAGCTTAATGATACCCCTTCCTGTTTTATACGCTTCCCGAATACCCGTTTTACCTATGATAAATCCCGCGGTGGGGAAGTCCGGTCCGGGGATCAACCTCATTAATTGGTCTAAATCAACCTCAGGATCGTCAATAAGCCGAATAATGGCTTCGGATATCTCTGAAAGATTGTGCGGTGGAATATTGGTCGCCATGCCGACGGCGATTCCGGAAGAACCGTTGATTAATAGATTGGGTATCGTTGTCGGCAAGATAACCGGTTCCGACAGTGAGTCGTCATAGTTCGAGGAAAAATCCACCGTTTCTTTTTCTATGTCAGACAGAAAATCTTGAGCCAGCCGCGTCATTCTTACTTCCGTATACCGCATGGCGGCCGGCGGATCCCCATCTACGGATCCGAAATTGCCCTGGCCGTCAACCAGCAGATACCGCATTGAGAAATCCTGCGCCAGCCTCACAATCGTGTCATAAACCGCCGCATCTCCGTGTGGATGATACTTTCCGATAACGTCGCCTACAACTCTGGCCGACTTTTTGAAGGGTCTGTTAAAAAAATTCCTGAGCTCATGCATGCCGTATAATACCCGGCGATGCACCGGCTTTAGACCGTCCCGAATATCGGGAAGCGCCCTTCCCACGATCACACTCATCGAGTATTCGAGGTAGGACTTCTTCATCTCATCTTCGATGTTCACGAATTGCGCTTGCAGATCCGACACCATGCTTATTCTCCAACGGTTTTATTCAAAGAGAGACCTCAAAAAACCGAATCAAAATTTCAGTATCACTTTAGCGTTTTAAAAATCCCCAATATTGGAAACGAGGGCCGTTGGGATCTCTTTGAGAAGGCTGCAAATGCTTCCATCCATCCCATAATTTCAAAGCGCTAAATTCATACAAATTTCATTTAATCAGAACTATATGTCCAGTTCAGTGACTTCCAATGCATTATTCTGGATGAATTCCCTTCGGGGCTCAACTTTGTCTCCCATAAGGACCGTGAACAAGTCGTCGGCATCCACTGCATCCTCAATCCGAACTTTCAGCAACACCCTTTTCTGGGGATCCATGGTCGTAGACCAAAGTTGGCTCGGATTCATTTCACCTAACCCTTTGTATCTTTGGATCGTCACGCCCCGCTTTGCCCTGTCCATAAGCTCTTTGAGAAGCTGCTGCGGATCATCTATTTCTTTCCGCTCCCCGTCTCCGGCGACAATATATTTACTTTTCTTCAGCTCCAAAAATTCCTTTGAAATTCCAAACACTTGCCTCAATTCCGGAGATGAAAGAAACTCCCAATTCACGGCTGAAACCTGACCGCCGTTATATGCTTCCGTAACAAGAAACTCATAATACTCGCCTTCCTCATCCATATGAACATCTTGAACACGAAATCCATTTTTTCGAAGCTTCTCAAAAAGCCCTTCTATAAACTCTTCTTTCTTGAAAAAACTTTTGTCTGTTGGACCCTGGGACGCCAAAAACTCTACGAACCTCGCACTGTAGCCTCTTCTGGATAATTTGTTAAGGCTGTCATAAAACTTAAGCACGCCGCTGAGGAGCTTCACAAGACGACTGCCGGAGATTTCCTGTCCGCTTTCCAGCACAATCTTTTCTTTCTCCGAAATCTTCCTCAAAAGGTATTTGTTAAATTCCCCTTCATCCTTGATATATAACTCCAGTTTTCCGGCCGATACACGATAAAGCGGCGGCTGTGCCACATAGAGGTGACCTTTATCAATAAGATCCGGCATCTGTCTGAAAAAAAACGTCAAAAGGAGTGTGCGAATGTGTGCGCCATCCACGTCCGCATCCGTCATAATAATTATCTTGTGATATCTCAGCGACTCAGTACTATAGTCATCGTCACCAATTCCCGTTCCCAGAGCGGTGATCATGGTTCGGATCTCCTCACTGGAAATCATTCGATCGAATCGCGCCTTTTCAACATTCAGTATTTTACCCTTTAAGGGCAAGATCGCTTGGAATCTCCTATCTCTTCCCTGCTTTGCAGAACCACCGGCCGAGTCGCCCTCCACGATAAATATTTCGCTCTTGCTTGGGTCCCTCTCTTGACAATCTGCGAGCTTACCGGGTAAAGAATGATCCGATAAAATACCTTTTCGCCGGGCAAGCTCTCTCGCCTTTCTCGCGGCCTCCCGGGCACGCGCCGCATCAATCACCTTGGACAGAATGGCCTTGACGACAGACGGGTTTTCTTCAAAAAAACTGCTCAATCCATCATTCACGAGGATTTCTACCAGCCCCTTTACCTCGCTATTTCCCAGTTTTGTCTTGGTTTGACCTTCGAATTGTGGGTTCGGCAGTTTTACACTGATCACGGCTGTCAAGCCTTCTCTTACGTCATCGCCCGATAGTTTTTCCTTAAAGTTCTTCGAAAGAGGGGAATTCTGCAAATACTGATTAATGCTTCGTGTAACGGCGGATTTAAACCCGCTCAGATGACTCCCTCCCTCTCGGGTGTTAATGTTGTTGGCGAATGCGAATAAATTTTCCTTGAAAGAATTGTTGTATTGCAGGGCGATCTCCATCATTACACCGTTTTTCTCACCGGAGATGTAAATCGGTTTGGGATGAAGGCTCTCTCGATTTTTATTAAGATATTCAACGAAAGAGCGAATCCCTCCTTTGTAAACAAAATCTTTTTTCTTCCCACTGCGCTCGTCGGAGATCTTTATTCTCAACCCACTGGTTAGAAAGGAAAGTTCACGCATTCTTTTTGCAAGCGTGTCAAAGTCGAAATGGACGGTTTCGAAAATATCCCGATCGGGCTTGAAGTGAACTTTCGTACCCGTTTTCTTGGTTTCCCCCCTGACTTCCAATGCGCTCCTTGTTTTTCCTTTTTCATAGCGTTGATAATAGATGTTGCCGTTTCGGTAGACTTCCACCTCCACCCATTCGGACAGCGCATTTACCACAGAGACGCCCACCCCATGAAGTCCCCCGGATACCCTGTAGGTTTTGTTGTCGAACTTCCCTCCGGCGTGGAGTTTCGTCATAACAACTTCAAGGGCGGGAATATTTTCCGTTTCGTGCATATCCACGGGGATACCCCGACCGTTGTCGATAATGACAACGCTGTCATCGCTTAACAGTCGGACGTCGATTAAGTCGCAGTATTGCGCAAGCGCCTCATCAATGCTGTTATCAACTACCTCGTATACGAGATGATGGAGCCCCTCCGACGCGGTGTTTCCAATGTACATCGAGGGCCTCTTTTGAACTGCCGCTAATCCCTCGAGCACTTTTATGTCAGAAGCGGCGTAAGCTGTTTTTTCCTTTATCATTTTAAAGCCTCATTGGCATGATTAGACCCAAAAACCCCTCGTCAGCTTCCCCCTTCAGCATACAAGGTTTGGAATTATTAATAAAACCTAACACAACTGTCTCACTTTCCATAGACTGGAGTATGTCAATAAAATATCGTGGATTAAACCCAGCCTCAAGACGTTCGCCTTGGTATTCAATGGCTATGTTCTCTTGGCCTTCACCGAGATCAGGATTTGTTGAAACCAAATCCATGGAGTTATTCTCCAGAGCGACTTTTACTGCTCGGTAGCGCTCGTTGCTCAAGATAAGCATTTTTCGCATTGCTTCTAAAAGCACGACTCTGTCTACAAGTACGGCATACTTCTTCTCTTTCGGGATAACCGCATCATAGTCTGGAAACTTGGCTTCCAGGAGGCGCATTACCAATAACTCATTTTCCCTTTTTGCAATACAGCTTTTCTGTTTAAAGCCAAGATGGATGGCCCCCCCCTCTGATGCCAATTTATTCAGTTCGGACATGCCTTTTTTGGGAATCATGGCGCTAACACCCAAATCCAGGGAATCGACATCGGGCATCGCTTTATCAATCATAGACAATCGGTGGCCATCCGTAGCCACCATTCTCAGAAACGTCTCGCCCTCGTGTGACACTCGTTGGGTAAACACACCGGATAGCTTGAATCCCGCCTCCTCAATCGTAACCGCATAGATTGTTTTGTTAATCATTTCACTCAGGATTTCTGCTTGAATCTCGATCGTTTTGACGTCTTCCGGTTCCATGAAGGTGGGATATTCATCCGCAGGTAGACAGGCGAGATCAAACCGAGCGACATTGTCTGAGATAAACACCCAATTATTGTCCTTCTCTTTTATATGAAAGACAGGTTTTTTGCTTTCTTTCAAAATCTCAAATAGTTTTCTCCCGGAGATGGTAATACTTCCTTCCTGGAGGACTTCAGCCGGCACTGTTTGCTGGTAGCCCAATTCAAGATCAGTGGCCGAAATCCGTACGTCCGACCCACTGGCATTCAAAAGAACGGTGGAAAGAATCGGCATGTTACTTCTTCTCTCGATAATGCTTTGAACCCTTGACACGCACTTAAAGATGTCCTCTCGATCAATTTTTATTTCCATTTTAGCCCCCCGGGAAATGCGTTTTCCAGATAGTTGGTATTTATTATTAATTAGTTAAAATTAAACCATCATAATCACTGCCTGTTTGTTTGTTTGAAATATATTTATCCATTTGATATTATTTTACAAATTATAAATATTTTTCAAGGAATCCTTCACAATTTTTTTCTCAAATTCCCTGTTGTTGCCCGCGAAGTTCCTTTTAGACAACGTTTGAACATGCGAGAGAAAAATTTGGTGTCGAATCTGCATGGCTTAGGAAAGAAATTCTTCGATCCGTTGAATATCCGTTAAGATGTCTTTATTGGACGCTTTTTCCTTTTCAATGCGCTTTACTGCGTGAATGACGGTGGAATGATCTTTGTTGCCGAAAGCCGTGCCGATTTTCTTGAAGGAAAAGGCCGTGAACTTCCTACTGAGATACATGGCCAACTGTCGAGGGTAAGAAAAATTTCTCTTCTTCTTATTGGATAATAGATCAGACAAAGATATATTAAAATACTGGGCTGTAAGTTTCTGAATGTCATGCAGGCTTGTCTTGCTGAGGTGGCTGTCCTTGACGATCAATTTAACTGTGGACATATTGATGTCACGCTGGTAGATGGAGGCAAATGTTTCAAGTCGCACCAAATACCGGATGATCCGCTTTAAGTCGTCTGTGGCATTGGCAAGAAAAAACGTCACATCTTCGGGTAAAACTAGATCCACCTCATGAGCCTTTTTCCGGATGATCTTCATTCTCGTTTTCTGGTCCGGGTTTTGGATTTCCACCAGTAATCCGCTTTCCATCCGCGATTTGAGCTGAGGATTCAAATTGGGGATTTGATTGGGCGGAGTGGTGCTGGTGATGACAATTTGCTTGCGGAACTCACTGAGGGCATTGAAAAGTTTAATGAACTCGGTCTGAGATCGTTCCCGGCCCGCGAATAAGTGGGTGTCGTCAAGGAGGAGAAGATCGAGGTTATTATGTGTTTTTCTAAACGTATAAAGGTTTTGCTTCTTTGCCTGAAACGAAAAGTCTGAACAGAATTTATCTGTTGATTCATATCTCACCCTGGAGGATGGTTTGTATGTGAGAACGTGATTGCCGATAGCGTTGAGAAGGTGGGTTTTACCACAACTTGCGCTGCTAAAAATGCAGAGAGGGTTGTAATCTACCGAGGGGTTTTGGGCCACTTCGAAAGCGGATGAATGGGCAAACCGGTTGCTTTTTGCGATTATAAAGTTTTCAAACGTCCACGAGGGATTGAGTTGATGTTGTAACCGGATTTTTGGTTCAGGCGAAGATTTCTTCTCCGAATCCCAGGAACGTGTCCACGATTGATTGTGGGTAAATTTGATATCGGGGAGAATATTCAAATTGGTTTTAAATGCCTCTCGGATATGACTCAGGTAGTTATCGGTTATCCAGCCGGCAAAAAACTTGTTGGGAACTTCGATTAGAGCTTGATTCGGGGCCAGCTGCTTAAGGCTCGCGCGGGAAAACCATATTTTATATTCAGATGGGGAAATATCTGATTTGAGAGAGCGTGTTATTTGCCCCCATATATCCTTTTTTTTGGGCATTTCAAATGGTTAAGTTAAGGTTTAAATCGTCCTAAAATAATTTACATTATAAGAATTTTGCTGAAACATCAACTAAAATATATTGATATTGGAGGGTGTTATGACCTATTCAATCGGCTTTGCAGGCAAGGGCGGTACCGGAAAGACAACCCTCGCGGGTCTTCTTATTAAATACCTCGTGGAAAAAGGAAAAACGCCGGTTCTCGCTGTGGATGCCGATGCGAATGCGAATTTGAATGACGTTTTGGGATGCCAGGTGGATGAGACACTGGGGGATGCGAGGGAGGAAATGAAAAAGGGTGTCGCCGATGGTATGACAAAAGATGTATACATGGAAATGAAGTTACAACAGGCAGTTGTCGAGGAAAGCGGTTTTGACCTTATCGTCATGGGAAGGCCGGAGGGCGCCGGATGTTACTGCGCTGCAAACTCACTTCTCACCATATACCTGGACAAGCTGATCAATAACTACGATTTTGTGGTCATAGACAATGAGGCCGGTATGGAACATATCAGCCGACTTACGACCAATAATATCGATATGTTACTTGTCGTCTCGGACCCAACCCGCAGGGGGATACAGGCGGGAGCAAGGATCGTCGAGTTGGCTGAAGATTTGAGTTTGAACATCGATCGAAAATTACTCATTTTAAACCGGGCGAAAGAGGGACAGGGGGAGGCACTGCGAAACGTCGTAGCGGAGTATGGGTTGGATCTTATCGGCTTGGTGCCCGAAGACCCGCAGGTTCAAGAATTCGACCTCAATGGGCGACCGACCATCGGGTTGGGAAAAGAGAGCAAGGCCGTAAAGGCTGCATATGAAATTTTTGACGGGATTTTTGGAGATTGATATCTACATGTTGTTTCTAATTTCATTTGGATACAATATATCGTTCAAAATGGCACCTAAAACCGTCTTAAATTACTACAAAAACTACTTGACAATGAATTTGGATTCATCTAATTTTGTGGAATTATTTTGGAAGCGGGGGAAAATTTTTTTGCCCGGTTTTGTTATATTTTTCACAATATAGCTCCGATGGGTCTTTTTCGAGATTTTTGTGTCGAGAAATGCACGCGTGAACCGGAATAACCGATGCATGCTTTCCGGAAGCTATTTCCTAGAAAGCAAATAAATCCAAGAAGGAGGTAGTGAAATTGGCCTTTGAAATTCCCAAACAGCCCTACTCCGGGAAGATAGGGGAAACAACTTTAGGAACGGGTGAATCCGCCGTGAACGTGGGAGGACAAGATTCTTATCCTTTCCATCTATTTGAAGGAGACGTGACCAATCCCCCGAGAATTGCAATGGAAATATGGGACTATGATCCTTCCGAGGAATGGCCGGCGGCGGCGGTCGAACCGTTCAAAGATGTCATTTCTTCCCCGGATGCGTGGGCCAAGAAATGTGTCGAGGAATATGGCGCAGACATGATCGTGCTGCAGCTGAAGAGCACGGACCCCAACGCCATGGACAGACCGGCCGGCGAAGCCGCAAAAGTAGCCAAGCAGGTACTCGATGCGATCGATGTACCGCTCGTTTTGTGGGGTACGGCGGATAACAAGAAGGATGAAAATGTTTTAAAAGAGATTTCACAATTGTGTGAAGGCAAAAACGTGGGCTTGGGCCCGGTTGAGGAGGCGAACCACAAGGGCGTGGGTGCCGCCGCACTCGGATACGGCCATACCATCGTGGCATCCACTCCCATAGACGTAAACTTGGCCAAGCAATTGAATATTTTGCTGGGAAATCTTGGGGTCAAAAGCAACAAGATAATCGTAGATCCTACCAGTGGTGGGCTCGGTTACGGCCTGGAATATTCTTATTCGGTGATGGAACGTATTGGGATGGCTGCGCTCACTCAAGAGGATGAGAAGCTTCAGGTCCCCATGATCAACAATATCGGCAATGAGGTCTGGAAGTGTAAGGAGGCGGGTCAGCCGATCGATGAGGCGCCCACATTGGGTGATCCCGAGAGACGACCCATTTTGATGGAAAGTGTTGCCGCGGTCTGCTATCTCCTTGCTGGTTCCAGTATCGTCATTTTGAGGCATCCGGAAAGTGTTCGGCTGACCCGCGCTTTCATCGAACGTATGATGAATGGCGGCGAGGCGGTAGACGTTGGTGAAATCTCAAAGAAAATGAAGTCGGTGGAGGCGGACCTGGTTTCACTTTCTCCCCAACCGAACCTTGATTTTGGGGAGGCGAAAGGGGTTCCGACGGCAGACGCACCAAAAGCGGAAAAGAAGGCTCAGAAGGTGGAAAAAGTCGCAGGGAAGCCTGCGAAGGAAGCGAAAAAACCTGCGGCTGTACCAAAAGCGGAAGAGAAGGTGGTAGAGCTGAAGCCGAAAGCAGAGGCAAAAGCAAAAACCGAGGAAGCGACCCAAGCCAAGGCCGAGGCGGAACCGGAGCCTAAAGCGGAAGCGGAGGCCAAGGCCAAGGCGGAAGCAGAGCAAAAAGCCAGAGCCGAGGCAGAAGCCAAGGTCAAAGCGGAAGCCGAGGCAGAGGCCAAGGTCAAAGCGGAAGCAGAAGCAGAAGCCAAGGCCAAACTGGAAGCAGAGGAAAAAGCCAAGGCAGCATCAAAACTGAAGGAAAAGGAAGCGTTAAAAGCACTTCGGCAAAAAAGGGCTGCTGAGAGGGAAAAGCATGTAACGGCGCGTAAAGGCGATCAGGCGTCAGCGGCGTCAAAGACCGCTGCAGCAGAACAGCTCGGTCTGGTAGATAAGTTGATCGAAAACCTTGATCGAATACACAGACGTGCGTAACAATATCAAAGGTAAAATGAAGAGAGGAGGAACCTCAGTAATGGCGACCGAAGAAGTCAAGAAGAAGGTGATTGCAAAGAAAGAAAAGACACCCCCGCGGCCGGAGGAATTAACCATAGATCCTGCGACCGTGAAAATGATCAAACGCTCCAGGGAGTTGGAAATAGAAACGATCTTTGATCGGGCGCAGAGCATGAAGCCCTGCAATATCGGTGTCCAGGGAACCTGTTGCAAGAATTGCTCCCAGGGGCCTTGTAGATTGCCGCTGCCCAAGGGGGGTATCGAAGGAAAAGACACCCGCAAGGGTTTGTGCGGGGCTACGGCCGAGACCATCGCCGCCCGGAATTTCGCGAGGATGGTTGCCGGTGGAGCGGCGGCCCATTCAGACCATGGACGAGGCGTTGCGGAGACATTTCTCGCGGCGGCAAGGAAGGAGACGGAGGATTACAGCATTAAGGACACCAAGAAACTCCTTGAGATCGCGCCCGATTTTGGTGTGGAGATCACCGTGGAGGGTGAAGATGGGGAGATCCAAGAACGTGATATTGATGAGATCGCAGTGGAAGTCGGCGAAAGAGCGCTGGCCCAGTGGGGGCAGCAGCAGGGGGAGGTGTGCACAGTCAAGCGAGCGCCGGCGCCCCGATATGAACTTTGGAAAAAGCTGGGGGTGGTCCCGAGAGGCATTGACCGAGAGATCGTTGAGATCATGCATCGAACCCATATCGGCGTGGATCAGCATTACGAAAATCTCATCGAGCAGTCCACGCGAGCGGCTATCGGGGACGGATGGGGCGGATCCATGATTGCCACGGACCTTCAGGACGTGCTATTTGGCTGTCCCTACCCGGTTAAGAGTTCGGCCAATCTTGGGGTTTTGAAAGAAGACCATGTGAACATTGTGATTCATGGGCATGAGCCGCTTCTCAGTGAGATGATCGTCCAGGCGGCGGAATTGCCCGAAATGATCGAGCTCGCGAAGAAGAAGGGCGCAAAGGGGATACAGCTCAGCGGGATCTGTTGCACGGCCAATGAGATTTTGATGCGACACGGCGTACCGCTGTGCGGGAATTTCCTTCAACAAGAGCTCGCCATTATTACCGGCGCGGTGGATGCCATGGTGGTAGATGTTCAGTGCATCATGGAAAACATCGCAAACGTGGCGGATTGTTTTCACACGAAGATCATTACCACCAACCCGAGAGCGAGGATCGCATCGGGAAACACGCTCCATATCGAGTTCGACGAACATTCGGCCTTTCAAGATGCCAAGCAAATCGTAGAGACCGCCATCGAGAATTTCCCAAAAAGGGAAAAGGAAGTTATGATCCCCGATAATGCCTCAGATTTGATTGCAGGGTTCAGTTACGAGGCCATCAATTATCATCTGGGGGGGACGTTCCGGGGCTCCTATACACCCCTGAATGACAACATCATCAACGGCCGGATCCGAGGGATCGGCGGTGTGGTTGGGTGCAATAACGCTCGAACCACTTTTGACGAAGGGCACATCACCGTGGTCAAAGAGCTGCTTAAACATGATGTCATCGTGCTCACGACAGGCTGTAACGCCATTGCATGTGCAAAGGAAGGGCTCTTGACTCCGGAATCTGCAAAGGTCTATTGCGGTCCCGGTCTTACGGAGGTGTGCGAGGCGGTGGGTATCCCGCCGGTACTCCATATGGGATCCTGCGTTGATAACAGCCGAATCCTCATGGCGGCCACCGAAGTGGTCAAAGCGGGGGGATTGGGAAATGATATCAGTGATCTTCCCGCAGCCGGATCCGCACCCGAATGGATGAGCGAAAAGGCGATCAGTATCGGACACTATTTTGTGACCTCGGGCGTCTATACGGTGTTCGGTGTGACACTGCCCGTAAGCGGGTCGCCGGTGTTTGAGCATTATCTGTATAAGGAACTGGAAGAAATCTACGGCGGCATGTGGGACATGGTAACAGACCCCATCGAGCACGCCCATAAAATGATTGCCCACATTGACAAGAAGCGGAAGGCCTTGGGCATTGATAAGGCCCGTGAGAGGGTTCTTATGGACATGTCGGACCGCCGCGATATGGAAGCAGCCTGATTTTAACCTCTGAGAAAAACAATAAGCCTCTTAAGAAGGGAGGAAGCAGCGTATGTCAAAACTAGTCGCATTTGCAGCAATCCAGGGAGCCTACAATATCGTGTCCAAAGCAGAAGGGAAATACAAGCGGGCACTGGAGAAATTCGGCGGCAGTCAAAAACTGGAATTTCCCAACACGGCCTATTTCCTGCCGATCATTTATTCCTTGACGGGAATCAAGGTGACGGATCTGGATTCGGCGAAAAAACCGCTTGATTTCGCGCGAAAACTCTTGCCGCCCCATGTGAAAAAAGACTGCCATGTGCCTTACCTGGGGCCGTTATTGGATGCAGGGATGGCGGCACTTTTCGCAGAGGAGATCGTCGAGGCAATCCGATACGTGGAAGACCCGGATTTCTACCAGCCCGAAATTGAGGATCCGGATGTCGACAATGGTAAAATCTGGCTGGGCGCAGCGGATGACGCCATCATGCGGAAACGGGGTGTTGAGTTCGTGGACGGGACCGCGCCCGGCTTTGCGGCGATTGTGGGCGCAGCACCGGATTCCGCCACGGCGAAAAAAATGGCCGAAGAATATCAACTAAAAACGATCTACGTGTTCATGGCCGCCAATCAGAACGGTACCACGTTTGCCGAGCAGTTGGTTGAGGAGGGCGTGCAGATCGGGTGGAACACCCGTCTCGTTCCTTTCGGGCCGGACATCTCCGCCGCGGTATTTGCCCTTGGTTTTGCCAATCGGGCCGGCATGTCGTTTGGTGGCATCGCACCGGGTGACTATAAACGCATGCTTCAATACCAAAAAAACCGCATCTTCGCCTTTGTAAATGCCCTGGGCGATGTAAATGCCGAGTGGGCGGCCAATGCGGCAGGCGCTGTGAACTGGGGGTTCCCGACTATCGCAGATACGGATATTCCTGAAATCCTGCCCACCGGGGTGTGTACCTATGAACATGTGGTGGCGAATGTGGGCCATGACGAAATGCCCGCAAAATCCATTGAGATCCGCGGCCTTAAGGTAAGCATCGCCGAAATCGATATTCCGCTGGCCTATGGCCCTGCATTCGAAGGGGAACGGGTGCGAAAGGACGACCTGTATTTGGAAATGGGGGGCGGAAAGACCCAGTGCACGGAGCTTTGCAAGATGGCCGAAATGAATGAGATCGACGACGGCAAGGTGGAGGTTGTCGGTCCCGATGTCAAAGACGCCAAGAAAGGGGATCGGCTGCCCTTGGGTATTTATGTACAGGTGGCCGGTCGCGAGATGCAGACGGATTTTGAACCGATCCTCGAAAGGCAGATCCACCATCTCATCAACTATGCCCAAGGGATCATGCATATCGGACAGCGGGATATCTCCTGGATCCGGGTCGGTGATCAGGCCATCGAAAAAGGCTTTAGCCTTAAGGACATCGGCACCATTCTTCACGCCAAACTGCATCAGGACTTCGGCAACGTCCTGGACAAGGTGGCGGTGACGCTATACACGAAAAAGGAAGATGTGGATAAGCTCACCAAAAGGGCAAGGGCCGAATACAAGACCCGAGACGAGCGCGTGGAAAAGATGACCGATGAAAGCGTGGATCTCTTTTATTCCTGTACCCTTTGTCAATCTTTTGCGCCGAATCATGTGTGCGTGGTCAGCCCTGAAAGGACCGGCCTTTGCGGGGCCTACAATTGGATGGACTGCAAGGCATCCTATCAGATCAATCCCACCGGTCCCAACCAGCCGGTGGAAATAGGGGAGTGTCTGGATCCCAAGCTGGGCCAATGGAAGGGCGTCAACGACTTTGTATTCAAAGCATCCAGGCAGGCGATAGACCACTATAACTTCTATAGTGTAGTCATTGACCCGATGACCACCTGTGGATGTTGTGAGTGCATTTGTGCGGTGTTGCCGGGGTGCAACGGCGTGATGACCGTCCACAGGGAGTACACGGGTGAGACCCCCTGTGGTATGAAGTTTTCAACCCTGGCCGGCGTGATGGGAGGTGGACAGTCTTCGCCCGGTTTCGTGGGCCATTCCAAGTTCAACATTACGCAACGGAAATTTATTACCGGGGACGGGGGCCTGCTTCGCATGGTCTGGATGCCCAAGTCTTTGAAAGAGGAAATTAAAGAGCGTCTCATCGTGCGGGGAGAAGAAATGGGCATGCCCGACCTCATTGACAGGATTGCCGATGAAACCGTGGGTACGGATGAGGCGACGGTTCTTGAATTTCTCAAGGAAAAAGACCATCCGGCCGTGAAGATGGATCCCATCGTCGGTTAGAGATAGAACTGAGCGTGTGGTGTACGGGTCCGTCTTTGCGGACCCGAAACAAACCTTAACAATTCCTATTCTGAGCAGGAGAGTATCATGGGATTAACTGGAATTCAGATTTTTAAGCTATTGCCGAAAACAAACTGTGGTGAGTGTGGGGTTCCCACCTGCTTGGCGTTTGCCATGAATCTCGCTTCAGGAAAGGCGGAACTGGATGCTTGCCCCTATGTTTCGGATGAAGCCCGAGAGCAGCTGGCAGAGGCGTCTGCTCCCCCCATTCGGCCCGTTTCCATCGGCGCGGGAACGAGAGCCTTTAAGATCGGGGGAGAGACGGTCATGTTCAGACATGAAAAGTCCTTTTATAATCCTACCGGGATTGCCGCGATGATCCCCTCCGACATCGATTCAGGGGGCTTAGACAATAAACTGAAGGAGTGGAATGCGCTCCAGTACGAGAGAGTGGGCTTAAACCTCAGACCGGAACTGGTGGCGCTTAAAGACGTAAACGGGGACGGTGGAGGGTTTGCGGCTGCTGCCAAAAAGATTGCCGGGGAGAGTGAATTCGGCTTGGTGCTGATGAGCGATAAGGTGGATGTGATCAAAGCCGGGATTGAGGTCTGCGCATTCAAGAAGCCGCTCCTTTATGCCGCAACCGCTGAAAATGCAGAAGATATGGGAAATTTGGCCAAGGAGAACGGGTTACCCTTGGCGGTGAAAGCGGCCGGTGTGGAAGCGCTCATCGCCCTCACCGACAAACTGACAGGTATGGGGCTTAAAGACCTTGTGCTGGATTCCGGAGCTCGAGAGATTAAACAGCTCTTTGAGGATCAAGTCGCCATTCGCAGGGCCGCCCTCAAGGCAGGCAATCGTTCATTGGGTTTCCCTACCATTGCATTTCCGTGTGAAATGGCAGGTAACCTGGATATGGAGACAGTGATCGCTTCCATGCTGATCGCCAAATATGCAGGACTGGTCGTGCTATCGGATTTTAAGGGAGAGAGCCTGTTTCCTTTGTTATTGGAAAGACTTAATATCTTTACCGATCCACAGCGGCCCATGACGGTGACGCAGGGGATATACGAGATTGGTGCCCCAAATGAGAAATCCCCCGTGCTGGTCACCACCAATTTTTCCTTGACTTACTTCATTGTCAGCGGCGAGATTGAAGGAAGCCGCGTGCCCAGTTGGCTTCTCATCATGGATACCGAGGGTTTGTCCGTGATGACGGCCTGGGCCGCAGGGAAGTTTTCCGGCGACGCAGTCGGAATGTTTGTAAAGAAGAGCGGGATTGCAGATAAAATTGCCCACAAGAAAATTATCATTCCGGGCTATGCGGCCTCCATCAGCGGAGAGATGGAGGAGGAGCTTCCGGGCTGGGAGGTAATTATCGGACCCAGGGATGCCTCTTTAATCCCCAAATTTTTGAAGGATTTCAAAGGATAGGGATTGTCTGGGAATCAGAAAAAATACTTAGGAGAGGGAGCGTGACCATGTTATTGATCGGAGAAAACTTGAATGTGATCAGCCGGGTTATCGGAAAGGCCTTTAAGGAAAAGGACCCTGAACCGATCGCTGCGGAGGCCAAGCGGCAGAAACAGAAGGGTATGGACTGGATCGACATCAATTTGGGACCTGCAAGAAAGGGGGGGCCCGAGCTGATGGAATTTGTGGTGAAGACGGTTCAGGAAGCGATTGGGGATTCACCGCCCCTATGCCTGGATACCTCCAACATTGAAGCAATGGAAGCGGGCTTGCAGGTCCATCAGGGAAAAGCCATTATGAACTCAATCATGTGCAGGCCCGAGCGCTATGAAAAGATGATTCCGCTGGCGGTCAAATACAAGGCCGGCATGATCGCGCTCATGTGGGGTCCGGAGGGGCTGCCCAGAGACGAAAATGAAAGGGCCGCCCTCGCGGTGGAGTTGATTTATGCAGCCAACGAAGCCGGTGTCCCCAATGAAGACATTTTCGTGGATGGGATCGTTACACCCGTTAACATTCAACAGCCGCAACTCATGAGTCTTATGGCTTTCCAGGAAATGTTGCAGGACATTGCACCCGGTGCGAAGTCCACCTGTGGTCTTTCAAATGTATCGAATGGCCCCGCGGATCATCTCCGGCCTATCTTGAATCAGACCTATATGGTGATGTTGGAAAGGAAAGGGATGTATTCCTGCATCGCCGATGCGTATGATGATACGTTAGTGGCCATCGCCAGGGGTCAACGGTCCGATGTCGTGGAAGTCATTCACAAGGTCATGGATGGTGAAGAGATTGACATGGCTTCCCTTTCCAAAGAGCTTCAGGATTACGTGAAAACCGCCCGGGTGATTCTCGGCCATTCTCTGTATTCGGATTCTTGGCTCGATTTGCATTGAGCTGTTTGGAATCAACAAGGTGAGCATTTTTGCGTTTTGAGGGGCTTTCCCGTGCGTAGAGGATGTGTGCGTGTGGGAAGGCCCCTTTTTTTGTGTAAGTGACTCACAGCGTTCGTTTTCTTGACAATGCATCCACGATGTTTACTTTAACTCAATATCGAAATTGAGATTTTATTCTGATCAAAGTAGTTTTTTATGGAGTAGTGAAAATATTGAAATGGAAAAAGCGGCGTTGAACACGTTAAACCCGGCGGATATTGAGAGAAATCAGCAGGACAAAATCATTGAAACAAAATTGAGCAGAATCGGTAGAAAAATCCTGGTCATGAGCGGCAAAGGAGGAGTCGGAAAAAGCACGGTCGCGACCTACCTGGCGCTGCTTCTGAGCGAGCGAGGCTATCACGTGGGGTTGTTGGATGTAGACCTTCATGGACCGAGCATTCCCCACCTTCTGAATGTTCAAGGTGGCTTCGATGTTTCAGAATCGGAGACGGTCAAGCCATACCAATTTTCTGAAAATTTGGGGGTTGTTTCCTTGGAGATGGTTCTGGGTGATAAAGATGCCGCGGTTATCTGGCGGGGACCCCTCAAGATTGGTGCGATCAGGCAATTCATATCGGATATTGACTGGGGAGATCTCGATTACCTGATCGTTGATTCTCCACCCGGTACAGGGGATGAGCCCCTTACGGTCGCACAAACCATACCGGACGCAGAGGCCGTCATCGTAACAACTCCCCAAGAGATCAGCTTGGCGGATGTCAGAAAGTCCATCAATTTCTGCAGACAGGTGAACATGAATATCATCGGGGTTGTTGAGAATATGAGTAAGTTATCATGCCCGCACTGCGGAATGAAAATTTCTCTTTTTGGCAGTGGCGGCGGCGCGAGAATGGCGAAACAAATGGGGGTCCGTTTCCTTGGCGAAATACCGGTGGAATCAGAAATGGTTGAAATGGCAGACAAAGGCAGCCTGGAGGCCTTGACGCATAAGTCCGGGTTGGAAATAAACAAAGCGTACCACCAACTGGTTGATATCATCATAAAAAATTAATGGGTTTGCGAGTGTAAATCGAATGCTCGGCAGACGGTGTTTTTGAAAGAATCAAGAGAGGTTTTGATGAAGGAGGTGTTTGGAATGAAAAATGGTAGAATAGCGATCCCGTCGATCGGTTCGGGTGGCATGGATGGACAAAGATCCGGACATTTCGGCCACTGCGATGTATTCACTTTCGTGGATGTTGAGGACGGGGAAATTAAGAGGGTCTCTACGATTCCCAATCAGAGTCATGTGCAAGGCGGTTGCATGGTACCGGTAAATCTTCTGTCAGAGAACAACGTGACTGCATTGATAGTTGGGGGTATCGGCATGCGGCCTCTGATGGGTTTCAGGCAAGCGGGTATTGCGGTCTACCACGATGAGATCCGGCCTGAAATAAAGCCCGTTGTGGAGGACTTAATCGCCGGAAATTTACATTTGATCGGGGATGAGCAGGTCTGCGGCGGCGGAGCAATGCAATAATTTGAAATCCTGCAGATACTCAAAGCGAAGATGCAAGCGCTAGGACAGCCTCCTCGGTTGTCCCTGTGCCGTGGTCTCCGGTTGTGCAATTGTAAATCTTGGCAAAGGGAAAACGTGGGAAGCGGCCCAAAAAACAGATCTGGCTGCACCATATCGTGAACTGGAGATACGACTCGATCAAGAAAATCATTGTTTGATCGATTGTTCGTGAAAACTCTTCAGAAGGCTTTGCAGGATGCATGGGGGAAAAACAATTCAAAGTGATAACCTTGCGCATGGAGACGGAATAATGAAAATAGCGGTTACATCGACAGGTACGGATTTAGACTCACCGGTTGATCCGCGCTTCGGAAGGGCCCCTTATTTTTTAGTCGTTGATTCGGAAACGTTTGCGTTTGATGTTGTAGACAATAACGAAAATGTGAATGCGCTGAAAGGCGCCGGAATACAGGCTGCCCGCACAGTCGGTGACAAGGGGGTCGAGGTTTTACTTACAGGATTTTGCGGTCCCAACGCTTTCAAAGCGCTGAAGGCTGCGGGCATAAAGGTTGCCAACGACGCCGACGGGTCGGTAAGAGACGCAGTAAAGGCCTATCTCGGTGGAAAGCTATCCGTGGCCGAAGCGCCGAGTGCGGAGGCTCAATGGTGATGGGTTAATTTTAGGCGTCAGCGTTTGTCGGCGTAGTACCTTTCGATCAGATTTAGGCGATTGAGATATTTCCTTTGTAAATGAAAGTCCCTATAGCGTTCGATTTCATCGCGTATTGGCGCGATGAAAGGGAAAATATCGATTCCAAAACGGTTCCTCCGGGTCTTATCCGCCTCATTGACGATTAACAGGCAGTAGTAGCTTATTAAAAGCCTGAGATCTGGGGGTCTGCGAAATAAGTATGCCCTTCCGCCGGTTGTGTTGATAAAAAATCCCGCGTATCGGTAAACGAGTTCCGTTGAGGGCCGCAACCCATTTGTGTTCGGGCACCTGTCACCCGATACAAGCCATTGATAAATCAGATCCAGACTTATCTCCAGTGTTTCCTTTTCATTTCTCACAATCAGCCGCATGAGGCCGACATCCTGCCGATCAAGAATGCGGTAGAAATGATATATATTTTGAAGAATGATTGTTGAATCCTGGCCTTCCCCTGCCGGGATTGGAGGATTCGCCGCCATTTTTTTAAGGATTCGCTTGAAGCGGGTGTATGTGTCGATTTCCGGTTTAAGGTTCCGCACGTAGGGTTTCCCATCCAGGTAGCGGAAAAAGTCCAGAACATTGTTTTCCAATTGGGAGCAATCATGTGGGAGGGTTTTTGTTTCGACTTCTTCATGGGTTTCTTCGCCGGTTTCCGTAATGAGCGGCACGGAGGAGGCCGGAGATTCTGAGGCGCCGGATGATGCGACTCCGGTTTGCTCAATTTTTTCCCCCGCAACAGGTTGAGGTTCTCCTGAAAGCGCTTTTGTTTCCGCGGACGAAAGCTGTTTCGCAATTAAAGGCTGTCGAGGTGCTTGTTCCATCTTGGAAGCGACGAGGTATCCGACGAAACCGGCCACAGCCACAATCAGCAATAAAAGCCACCACCACAAATGGCTTTTTCGCTTTTGTCGCATATTTTTTCTCCCCGGTGCTGGAAATGAGCCATTACCGTAAACCATATTATTGCAGGGCGGCGCAGGCGTTCCGGGCCGCTTGAAGCCCTGACTTTGGATGTCGGAGGATCACAATCGATATTTTTTTCGACCCTCGATGTAGAGGTCGTTTCCGTGCATATCATTCACAACGATTGCAGGGAGCCTTTCCACTTTTAGCTTTCTGATCGCCTCCGGCCCCAATTCCGGGTAAGCCACGACATGCGCTTCCTTTACGGCCCTTGCCATGAGAGCACCCGCCCCCCCGACAGCGGCCAAATAGACCGCCTTGTACTTGGTCATGGCCTCCTTAACCTCTGAAGATCGTTTCCCTTTTCCAATCATCCCCTTGAGTCCGAGTTCAAGCAACCTGGGCGTATATGGATCCATGCGGTAGCTTGTCGTCGGTCCGGCAGCCCCGATTACCCTTCCGGGTGGAGCCGGCGAGGGGCCTACATAATAAAGCACCTGCCCTTCAATTGGAATGGGAAGCGCATCCCCTGACTCGATCAATTCAAAAAGTTTTCGGTGGGCGGCATCTCTGGCGGAGTAAACAATTCCGGTTATTGTGACAGGGTTGCCGGACCTTAAAGGCTCGATATCTTCCACTGTGAGAGGGGTTGTGAGATGTGCGACTTCATTCATAACATTCTCCTTTACAAGGCGATCTCTAGATGCCGACTGGCATGGCATTGGATGTTGACGGCCAAGGGAAGGCTTGCAATGTGGCAAGGCATCATGAGAATTCGGACTCCGAGGGACGTGACACGTCCTCCTAAACCTTGCGGACCCACACCGGTTTTATTGATTTCATGAAGAAGTTCTTCTTCCATTCGGTGTTGTTCCGGATCCGGGTTCGGCGTTCCCAGAGGTCGAAGCAAAGACTTCTTCGCTAACACCGCACATTTTTCAAAGTTGCCGCCGATTCCGATCCCCACGATCGTCGGTGGACACGGATTTGGACCCGCATCTATCACCGTGTTGATCACCTTTTCTTTGATGCCGGACCATCCCGCTGATGGCGGCAGCATAAAGAGCCGGCTCATATTTTCGCTTCCCCCTCCTTTTGGAACCAGCCATATCTTGAGCTTCTCCCCCGGTACCATCTCAAGATGCAGCACGATCGGCGTGTTGTCGTTCGTGTTCTTTCGGGTAAACGGATGACACAGCGATTTTCGCAGATAGCCTTCTTTGTAGCCCCGGCGGATTCCCTCCTGAAGGGCTGAATTGAAATCACCGCCGACAATGGACACATCCTGTCCCAATTCTGCAAAAATAACGGCAACACCCGTGTCCTGACATATGGGAATTCGTTCCGCTTTGGCGATCCTGGCATTTTCAATCAATTGACTCAGAATCTTTTTTCCCACAGGAGATTCTTCCTCCTCCAGGGCGCGTTCCAAGGCATTGAACACATCATCACCCAATTCAAAATTAGCCCGCATCGCCCCGTTTTTGACAGCGTCCACGATGCTTTCAACCGAGATCCGGCGCATGAAACCCCTCCAATAAGGTTTGACTTTTCAACGGTGGATAACTAAGAATCACAAACGCGAAGTGAAAAATCGTATTTTTCCAGCTTGCTTCAATCCAAATTTAATATACAGGAGATGAAGGAGAGAAGCAATGAAAACAGGTAAAAGAGACTTTCGGCACCAAGGGGACCTCTCTTACAAAGGTGCTTGAAGCAAGAAAATCATGAGAATTCTTCTCACCAACGATGATGGGATTCATGCGCCGGGCCTTTTTGCCCTTTATCGGGCATTGAGTTCTGATCACCAACTCTCTATCGTAGCGCCGGAATCCGAGATGAGTGCGGTGGGACATGCGATTACCCTGACGAGACCCTTGCGGGTTCAGAAGATCGAAAAAAGCGGGGCATTTTATGGATATGCGGTCATTGGGACGCCCGCTGACTGCGTCAAGATCGCCGTCCAAGAGCTGCTTGAAGAGCCACCGGATTTCATTGTCTCCGGCATCAATCCGGGAGCCAATGTGGGTGTGAACGTTCTTTATTCCGGAACCGTTTCAGCGGCTACGGAGGGGGCTTTCCTGGGCATTCCATCTGCAGCCATCTCCCTCAACGCGAGACATGATGTCGATTATCGGTTTGCCGCTCAATTCAGCATGCAAGTGATACGGTTTATGATGGAGAGTGGATTACGCCGCGGAACGGCGCTGAACGTCAACATTCCCGCTGTACCCCCTGAACAGATCAGAGGGGTGCGTTTTACGAGACAAGGGACGGCCCGCTTTGCGGAACGGTTTGAGCGCCGCAATGACCCCAGAGGAAATGTCTATTACTGGCTTTCCGGTGAAGCACCCATTGAGAACGGTAATCCGGAAGCGGATTCAATTGCACTAAAGTACAATATGATTACAATCACACCCATTCATTACAATTTAACATGTGAGCAGGAATTAGAAAGACTGAAAGCCTCTGCTCGGTTTGAATGGATAATTTGATTCCGCTTCTGTTTCACGTTTCCAAAAACAAAAAGGCTCCGGATGTCTTGGAATTTAGACCAGGAGCCGGCGGTTGTCGATGATGGCCCCTACAAAGCATGCCTTTGCGGATAGGATTCTCCTCCTCACTGCCCTTGTGATGCCATGAGCTTATAGGCTTCGAAACGTTCCCACATATTTTTTTCTGCTTGATCAAAAAGCTTTTTCGCGTTGTCGGGGAAGGTCCTTGTCAGACTTGAGTAGCGCACCTCACCCATCAAGAAGTCTTTGAATTCGCCTTTTGGATCCTTAGAGTCAAGGACAAAGGGATTTTTTCCCTCCGCTTTAAGTGTGGGGTTATATCGGTAGAGGGGCCAATACCCGGTTTCTACGGCCTTCTTCTCTTGTTCCTGACTGCGCCCCATATTGATTCCATGATTGATGCAGGGGGCATATGCGATAATGAGGGAAGGACCCGGGTAACTCTCAGCTTCCACGAGGGTCTTGATTAGCTGGTTCTTGTTGGCTCCCATAGCGACCGAAGCGACGTAAACATACCCATAGGTGATGACCATCATGCCAAGATCCTTCTTGCGGGTCGGTTTACCACCGGCTGCAAACTTGGCGACAGCGCCGATGGGTGTTGATTTAGAAGACTGCCCACCGGTATTGGAATAAACCTCCGTGTCCAAGACAAGTATGTTAACGTCGCGTCCCATGGCGACGACATGATCCAGGCCCCCATAACCTATATCGTACGCCCAGCCATCTCCGCCGAATATCCAGATCGATTTCTTGGTAAGATAATCCTTTCGGTTGAGGATATCCCGGAGAAGCGTGTTTGCTTCCGCACCCGTGTCCGCAACCTCAGCCTCAATTAAATTTACAATCCGGCGACCGAGTTGCTTGGATTTTTCCCCATCATTCATGTTTTCAAGCCATCCCTTGAATGCCTGCTGAAGTTCATTTGAGACGCCGCGATCAAGCACTTCTGAGATGAGGTCAGCAAGTTTTTCACGTCTTTGGGTGACCCCCAGTTCCATACCGAACCCATATTCGGCATTGTCCTCGAATAAAGAATTGGCCCATGCCGGCCCGTGGCCATCTTGATTCACCGTATAGGGGCAGCTGGGCGCCGATCCCCCATAAATCGAGGAGCATCCGGTCGCGTTGGCGATCAGCATGCGATCACCGAAGAGCTGGGAGATTACCTTAATATAAGGTGTTTCGCCGCAGCCGGGACACGCCCCTGAGAACTCAAAGAGAGGCTGGCGGAACTGGCTTCCTTTCACAGTTGTCACCGACATCAGATCATCCCGCGGTGGCAACCCTAAGGAGAATTTGTGATTGGGGATCTGAGATGCCGTTTGGGTAGAGAGCGGTTTCATCACAAGCGCTTTTTCTTTGGCGGGGCAAACCTGAGCGCAGTTGCCGCACCCCGTACAGTCGAGGGGGCTGATCTGAACCCGGTAACGCATCCCTTTCAATTCCTTGCCTTTCGCATCCAAGGTAATAAAATCTTTCGGGGCGTCTCGAAGATCTTCCTCGCCGGCCAGGACCGGTCGTATGACCGCATGCGGGCAAACAAAAGAGCATTGATTGCACTGGATGCAATTTTCAGGGAGCCATTCCGGCACATTGATTGCGACACCCCGCTTTTCATATCTCGTCGTGGCTGTAGGAAATATTCCGTCCGGACTGAAGGCGCTCACCGGCAACTTATCACCTTGTTGAGCAAGCATCGGCCGCATGACATTTTTAACGAAATCGGGCTCGTCCTTCTCAATGTAGGCCTCCTGACCCGCCGTTGCCCATGACTGTGGTACATCAATCTGTTTCAACGCCCCAATGGCGTTATCCACGGCGTCGATGTTCATTTGTACAATTTTGTCGCCTTTTTTTCCGTAGGTTTTCTTAATGGCGTCTTTTACATAGTCAAAGGCTTGCACCGGTGGAATAACGTTGGCAATTTGGAAGAAAGCGGCTTGCATGATCATATTGATGCGGGCACCCAATCCCAGTTCAGCTGCGATTTTGACGGCATCAATATTGTAAAATTTCAGTTTCTTCTGGGCAATCGTCCGCTTCATGGGATCGGGAAGGTTGGTCTGCATATCTTCCAGAGTCCACGGAGAATTGAGGAGAAACGCTCCCCCCTGTCTGATTCCCTCCAAGATATCATATTGATCAACAAATGCCGGATTATGGCATGCGATAAAGTCTGAGGTCGTAAGCAGATAGGGGGATTGTATTCTGTGAGGGGAGAATCTAAGGTGTGACATGGTAATCCCCCCCGATTTTTTAGCATCGTAGGCGAAATAGGCCTGGGCGAACATATCTGTATTTTCGCCGATAATCTTGATGGCATTCTTGTTTGCCCCAACCGTACCATCCGCCCCCAGACCCCAAAATTTGCATCTCACGGTTCCCTCAGGCGTCGGGTCAATTTCCTCATCTATTTCAAGGGAGGTATGGCTGACATCATCCAGAATTCCAACGGTGAAATGGTTCTTCGGCGTACTGATGCGGAGATTATCGAATGTCGCCTTAACCAGGGTGGGTGTAAAATCCTTGCTGCCAAGCCCATATCGACCTCCTACAATGAGCGGGGCTTTCCCGTGTTCTTGGAAAACAGTACATACATCTTGATAAAGCGGTTCCCCTAAAGCGCCGGGCGCCTTGGTCCTGTCGAGGACGGCGATACGTTTTACACTGGCGGGCAAAGCTCTTAAAAAATGTTCTGCAGAAAAAGGAAGATAGAGGCGAACCTTGATAAGCCCTACGGGCTCTCCCAATGAATTCATATAGTTCACTGTTTCCTCAATGGCGTCACAACCTGAAGCCATCGCCACGATGATCCTGTCAGCTTCGGGGTCTCCAACATAGTCGAAGAGGTTGTATTTCCGACCGACCAGATCACTGACTTTCTCCATCTCTTCCTGTACGATTTGTGGAATGCGCGTGTAGAATGGGTTGGCTGCCTCACGATTCTGGAAAAAGATATCCGGATTCTGAGCCGTTCCCCTGAGCTGGGGGTGTTCCGGATTCATCGCACGATTTCTAAAGTCATCGATGGCTTTCCAGTCCACGAGCGCTGCCATATCGTCGTAATCAATGATTTCGATCTTTTGGATCTCCTGAGAGGTCCTGAAGCCATCAAAAAAGTGGACAAACGGGAGGCTGGCTCGAATCGAAGCGAGATGGGCAACGAGCGCCAGATCCATCACCTCTTGGACAGACGCGGACGCAAGAAGGGAAAATCCGGTCTGCTTTACGGCGTTGATATCCGAATGATCCCCAAAAATGGACAGGGCATGCGCGGCGACCGCTCGGGCGGACACATGGAAAACCGCAGGCATAATTTCCCCTGATATTTTGTACATGTTGGGAATCATCAACAGCAGGCCCTGAGAAGCCGTAAAGGTCGTGGACAGGGCGCCGGCGGAAAGGGCGCCATGCACGGCCCCCGCAGCCCCGGCCTCCGATTGCATTTCAACCACCCTCAGGACCTGCCCAAAGATATTCTTCCGGCCATGGGCGGCCCACTCGTCCGCATATTCACCCATATTGCTTGAGGGAGTGATCGGATAGATTGCAGCAACGTCACTCATTGCATAGGCCACATGGGATGCGGCTTCATTTCCTTCAATTGTTTTCGTCTTTGCGGTCATAATTTATGTTCCTTTCGTATGGTAACGCTTATCGGCCCCAGCACGATATCTAACTGGGCGGGTCGGTTTTGAGTTTTGGCATGCCGGAACAACTCCGGCAGATGTTTGGCTCCTGACAATAGGGGATATACATCAAAACGATAAGAAGGTGTCTTTCTGCTGGGATAGCTCGACAGCAATGAATTTGGTCAGGATAATCAAAAGCACATTTCCGGGAGCGATGTGCCGAGGAAAATCCAGGCTGTACAAGCAATCTAATTATTTGATATTTTTGATTAGATCAAGAAAAAAATTTTCAACCTTGAATCCAAAAAGTTGGACTGTCAGGATTTTTTCCGAACCGTAAACGGGGCAGCTGTATGTTGGGAAAGGAAAGGAATTACCTGTATTGAGGACCTTCGTGCGATCGCGTTTTAAGAGAAGAAGCCCCCTTCATAAAAGATGGATGACTTTCGGCCAATCACTCCGAAAATGCCACTGCAGTCCTTTTCTTGCCGAACAAAACATGACCGCGAAGCCGCCGTCAACAAGCCTTTACAAGAAAATCTTTAAATAACAGCCAAGACAAAGGACTCAAAAAAACTCAATTTTCCGAGTTCTCCTCTGCGTAGTCACCGGTTCGGGCGTCATCGCAGGGTTCTTCAAACTCCATTCCCCTGGCGTGCTCGGCACTGGGTGCGGAAGTGCAGAATGGAAGATCTTCCTTTTTCGTCTTTTTCTGTTTTTTGACTTTTTCCATGGAATGATTTTTTAATTCCTCCACCATGTCACTTACCTCCTTAAATCCTCAAAAAATAAAATAGAAACCATGATTATTCCTATATTAAACATGAAACGCACACGATACAACCTGCGGGAGAGGGATTTATGCGAGGATGTTTCAGAAAATCCAAGGGCAGGTTAGAATAATCGTGATTTCATGCAGGGTTTAGGTGGAGATTTCTCGTAGTTTGCCATGAGCGAAGAGATTCAGGAAACGCTCTATAAATCAGTATCCGCGGGCAGGGGAGCGATGCATCCTGATGTTTTATTGAAGGCTCAAAACCAAAAAGACAACTCAACTGACTTTTTGGGATGCGCCGGTCAAAATGGTCCTTCGAGCGGGCTACTTGACGACCTGAAGGAATCGTTTCCAGTGTGGCCAAGACCAGTAAATGATGAAAGCTTTTCCCTTCACCGATTTTAGGGGTACAAAACCCCATACTCTGCTATCAGAGCTATGATCGCGGTTATCCCCCATGACGAACAAATGATTGTCGGGCACGAAAATGGGTTGATATCGGCTTTTGACCCCCTGGTGAGACGAATCTGTGCCGTGCTCCGTATAGACGCCGTATCTGTCTTCATAGAGCGTGCCATTGATGTAGATTTTTTGATCGTTAATTTCCAGGCGATCTCCAGGGAGCCCAATCACTCGCTTGATATAGTCCTTGCTCCGGTCGTGGGGATATATGAAAACGATCACGTCATCCCGTTGGGGCTTGCTGATAGGGACTATATTTTTTCGTATGTAAGGGATCTTTACCCCATAGATGAATTTATTGACCAGAATGTGATCACCCACAAGTAAAGTGGGCTCCATGGATCCCGAAGGGATCTTAAACGCCTGAACCACAAAGGTGCGGATGAAGAGCGCCAGTATGATGGCAATAGCTGCCGCCTCCGCATACTCACGAAGGACGCTTTTTCTTTTTATTCGATTTTTGGAAACCTGAAATGCCAAAAGAATCTCCCGAATTTACCTGTCGGACTTTTATCTCTGGAAAGGGAGTTTGTAAAGAAAATTTTACAAACTCACAGAATGGGATCTGTAACCCATACGGCTTAAGTGGCAACTGAAGCTGTGCCAAGCCGAAACCCGTTTCTGAGCCGACAAGGAAAGGAGGCGTTCGACGCAATAAACAAAAAAAATGAATGTCGAAAAACATCGAAAGAAATTTTTAGGAGATGGCTGCGGAATAAAATGTATATACGTCAACCGATAGGGTCCTGATCCATAGGATTCTACCATATGTGCCCAAATTATGCTAAATGGAATTCTTTTATAAGAAATACTTGACAAGTAAATAGCAATATTCTATGATTTCTCTACAATTGGTTCCATGATGAAAGGGCAAAACCGCCGAAAGGTGGTGACGCAAAGCTACGGGTCTACAGCCGGAAGGCCATGATCGCCGGGTTACCGACGGTTGGTTGTACGCATGCCTTTGGGCGGGTAAGCTCAAAGGTATTTTTTTTAAGTTCTGCGAGAGATTTAACCACATTGAATTTGCGAGGCATACCGTCCGAGATGTCGACTGGGAAATCAAAAAAAGCGTTCAATATATGGTATTTACCGAATTTGATTTCCGCTATATATATATTAATTATATAAAATTTAATTAATTTATAAAAAATAGTTGACAAATATGATCCGATTTTGATATCCTCATGTTATTTAGGAATGAAGACCTGGAGGCAAAATTGGATGGAAATGCCGTAAAAGAGATCAGAGAGGGGCTGCTCATGAGTAAGGCGGAGCTTGCCAGAAAAGCAGGCGTTTCCCCATTGACAATCGATCGTGTCGAAAGGGGAAAAGATTGTCGCATGGAGACCAAGCGAAAGATTATTTTGGCACTTGGGTACGATCTTGCGGACAAGGAAAAAATTTTCCCAGAGAGGTGAAAAAACTTCAAACATGTCAATTCCTAAAAAACATCAATTGGTTGGACTCGATATCGGCAGCCATTCCATCAAATTGGCTGAGATTGATCACAGCAAACAAGGAAGGGTGCTAAAGAACTTCGGGGGAATCGGACTGCCCCCGGATGCAATTATTGAAGGTTCAATCAAAGAAATGGAGATCGTGGCCTCTGCAGTAACCAGTCTTTTTAAAAATTTGAAAGTAAAAAACAAGAACGTAGCCACCTCCATATCCGGATACTCGGTAATTGTAAAAAAGATTGCATTGCCAAACAAGCAGGAATCGGAGATTGAAGCGACGATTCAAGAAGAGGCTGAACAATACATCCCTTTCGATATCAGCGAGGTAAACCTGGATTTTGATATCCTAAGTTCCGGGAACGGATCGTCAAATGCCGGTCAAGGCAGTCGACCGGAACAGACAGACCAGATGGAAGTCATGCTGGTGGCGGCGAAAAAGGATATCATCGAGGATTATGACAATTTACTCCAATTTGCGGGCCTGAATCCGGGGGTATTGGATGTGGACGCCTTTGCTCTGCAAAATGCCTTTGAAATTAGCACGGAGGTGCCTGATGGATGCTATGCCCTCGTCAACGTGGGGGCGGAGGAGCTCGGGATAAACGCCATCAAAGATGGCGTGTCATTATTTACCAGGGATTCCTCTTATGGCGGCAGTCAGATCTCTGAGGGCATCATGTCCAGTCTAAAGGTGAATTTCGAGGAGGCCGAAAAAATAAAGCTGGGCGGCGTCGACGTAGACAAAGAAAAAGGGAAACTGGAGGAAATATTTACTTCAGTTATTGCGGAGTGGGTTCAGGAAATAAAACGGGCCCTCGATTTTGTGGCCAGTACGTATCCTGATGAAAACATCGAAAAAATACTGGTCAGCGGAGGTTCCTGCAGAATCCCCGGTTTTCAGAAGTACTTGCAATCGCAAACAGGTATCCCGGTCGCAGAACTCAACCCTTTTGCGAACCTTATCATAGATGAAAAACGCTTTGACCCTCAGTATTTAAAGGTAATGGCACCGCAGGCGGCGGTCGCTGTGGGTCTGGCTCTAAGAAGTATCGGTGACAAATGATACGAATCAATTTACTACCCTTTCGGGCCGCTAGGAAGAAAGAAAACATAAGGAAGCAGATCAGTATCTATGCGCTGTCGGTTGTCTGCCTTGCCTTATTAATGGGATATGTCTTTCTCGACTTGAACCGGAAAATATCTGCTTTAGAAGTGGAAAGAGATTCCAAGAAGAGAGAATTGGCGGCATACGCCGAGACGACGAAAAGAATCACAGAGATAAAAAGGAAGATTGCCGAGATCACGACCAAACTCGATGTCATTAAAGACCTGGAGAAAAAGAAGACGGGACCGGTTCTTTTGCTGGATGAACTGGCCATGGCGGTGCCGAAGGAAAAGCTCTGGCTGTCCTCGCTCACGGAATCAAAGGGAATTTTGACCTTAGCAGGTACGGCAATGGACAATGATACCGTTGCACTTTTTATGACAGAACTGGAAAAAGCGGAACACGTGGTTTCGGTAGATCTTGAATCTACGAAATTGAAACCTCTGCCGCAATACAAACTGAACGTGACGGACTTCATTCTAAAGTGCAAGACCTATTCGTATAAGGAAAAACCACCACCCCAGAAAACTAAAAAATAGGATGCTAATATTCTCTGAATCAGGGGGATGCGGACGGAATGCCAAAAGGCGCTGTATTTGAAAAAGTTGAAAAGTTGAAAATGGTCCACAGGATCCTGATCCTGGCGGGAACAGTTGTTCTATTGGCCGGGCTATTTTTCTGGCTGGTCTATCATCCGAAATCGAATGAAATCTCGCGGCTTGAAACCGAGATTACAGGGCTCAAACAGAAGATCAACCAGGCCAAAATCAAGGCACGTAACTTAGCAAAACTTGAAACAGAGTATGCGGAAGTTGAGCTGCAATTTCAGGAAGCCCTCAGACTATTACCCAATAAAAGGGAGATCCCGACGCTTTTGAGAACCATTACTCAGCTTGGGAATGACTCCAATCTGGTATTTCGGTTTTTTAGTCCGAAAAGAGAAACCCCTCGGGATTTCTACATAGAAATACCTGTGTCCATGGAGGTCAGCGGCACTTATCACAACGTTGCGACGTTCTTCGATAAAGTGGGTCGAATGGAACGGATCGTGAATATTCTTGATGTAGATATGAAGCCGGTCGCCGAGCTTTCGACCACTCTGACGACCACATGTGATGCAGTAACATACAGATTTAAAAGGGAGAACAATGAGGCGGATCAAAAGGGCAAAAAGTAATGGCGCGCTATGTTCGGCCGCATTCTCAATAATATTATGCGGGTGGATTTTTATTGGGTTACCTGCCGGATCAATCGGGTTTGCTTCACAGGAAGTGATCTACAAAGCACCCATGGGTAAGAAAGAGCTGCTAAAAAATGAGAGCGCCTCGGAGAATCTCATCCAGACGGAGACGCGACCAAAAAATCTGTATATTTATGATCCCACCGGTAAAACCGACCCTTTCAAATCTTTTATAGCGGAACAGGAATCTGTAGAAGAAAAGAAAAAGAGAAAACCAAAGACCTATCTTGAAACCCTTGACCTCTCTCAACTGGACCTTGTGGCCATAATTCTCAGCAGGAGTGGAAACTGGGCGATGGTCCGGGATTCAAAGGGGCTTGGATACGTGATCACTAAGGGCACGCCCATTGGAATCAATGAGGGGGTGGTGCATGAGATCAAAGACAAGGAGGTCATCGTTCGAGAGCAGTACAAGGATCTGCGGCAAGGCCAATTGAAGTATAAAGATACCGCCAAGAAGTTGTTGACATTGCAGTAGGTTATGAATGGGACTGCGAGCAGCGGCTTCCCGTTTCATGGAATTCCAAAGGGGTGTGAGAGGTCCGAAAGGCGTCAAATCAAGACCAGGTTTTCAGGGAGAACGTCTATGTTGATAAGAGGAAGCAAAAACAGAAGGGTTCGATTGTTCCCAAAAATATTTTTGGCAATAATCGCTTTGGTCGTGATGGGCTGTGCGGCGAGCAGTTCGATTCGGACATCCCGGGAGGAGTCCAAGGCGACAAGAATTGAAGCGGTGAAGGTCAACTCACCCGACGACAAAACGACGGTCGTCGAAATCATCAACAGTAGACCGACTTCCTATACAACGTTCAAGTTGATTGACCCCCCTCGGGTTATTCTTGATATCGAGAGCGTGCCGAAGAGCGGGCTTCCGACGCTGGCTGAAGTAAATGATGGGAATGTGGTCGACGTTCGCCTACAACCGGGAACCGCTGGGGATAAGGCGACAAGATTGGTCATCGGGTTGGCGAGAGAAGTGGACTATGAAGTGGATGAAGTGGAAAATGCCATTCGGCTCACCGTATCGGACAAATCAATGGCAAAGGAAACAACCCGGCCGCTACACGCTGCCGTATCCCGGGTACCCCAAGATGTCGAGGCCGCTGAAGGAATGGCACCCAAAATAGCCGACCCAAGAATTTTTTTTGAGCCGAGACCGACGAATGTCAACCAGGTTTTGGGTCTTGATTTTACCCTTCTGGGACTCGGCAAATCCCGGCTGTCGGTGACAACAGATAAGAAACCCCCCTACAATCTGGAAAGAAAAACGCCCAAGACCCTGCTTCTGACCCTTGAGGATACGACAATCCCCCCGCTGCTTCTGAGACGCCTCGATAGCACCCACTTCGAAGGCGCCGTGGACCGAGTGACATCTAACTACGCTCCGGTTGAAAAACGCCTCTCCCTCGCCATCTCGCTGAGAGATATTGTGCCCTTCCACGTAGATCAAACCGAAAGCGGCATTTACATCGATTTCGGCGCGACCCCCATCAAGCCGCCCGAAAAGAAAATCGTGCCGGTAAAATTGGAGGAACTGAAGCGAGTTTCAGCTGCCGGTGTGGGGATGAAGCAAGTGCAGCCGGGCGTTCCGGCACAAGCGGTCAAGAGCACCTTTATTCCTGGGCTCACGATGAAAAAGTATACGGGCGCTCCCATGACCATGGATTTTGTCAATGCAGATGTGACCAACATATTGAGACTGATCGGAGAGATCAGTAATTTGAACATTGTTTGGGGGCCTGAGGTGAAGGGATTGGTTTCCATGAGGTTAAAAAATGTGCCTTGGGATCAGGCCCTGGATCTCGTGCTGGCCAACAACGACTTGGGTATGCGCCGGCAGGGCAATGTCGTATGGGTGACGACCAAGACAAAGATCCAACAGATAGAGGCGGAGGAGCGGAGAAAAATAGAAGAAGCCGAGGCGAGACTTGAGGCGGAAAGAAAAAGGCGACTGGCGGAACAGGAACAAGCCAAGAAGCTGGAGCCGCTTGTTACCGAATATTTCCCGATTGACTTCGGAGGGGCTGAAGAGATCAAGGAACATATTGTGTTGAGTGAACGGGGGGCGGTGAGCGTTGATGAGCGAACCAACACAATTATTATGGAGGATACGGCTCAAAATATCGAGAAAGCACGGGAGATTGTCAAGCGGTTTGACACGCCGGTGAAGCAAATCATGATAGAGGCGCGTATCGTAGACGCTTCCACCAATTTCACCCGGGACCTGGGCGTCCGGTGGTTTCCTGATACTTCTTACCAGCAGCGTTCGGACGAATCGGTGGTTTTCTGGGAGAATGACCTCACCGGAACGGCTGAAATCCCCGTTGGGGAGAGCGTGGGGGCGCTTGGTTTTTCCACAAACAGTCCCGAAGGCTGGTCTCCGAACGCAACGTTTTTGCTGGGTGCGCTCACCGGCAATTCGTTCCTGTCTTTGGATGCAAGGCTTGCCCTGGCGGAAAACGATAACCAGGCAAAGGTCATCTCTGCGCCGAAGGTCATCGCCAGCAACGGGAAAGAAGCCACCATCAGCCGAGGAGATGTAATCATTATACCCGCAACCGAAAACGTTGAATCCACAACCCTGGATGCCACTTTATCACTGAATGTGACCCCCACGGTGAGTTACAACAACTATGTCACCATGGAAGTGGAGGTTACCGATGATCGGGCCCCCACCACCGCTCGGCTTTTGCAGAAGGCCATCTCAACAACCTTGATCGTGAAAACCGGCGATACCGTGGTTATCGGCGGTATTTACAAGGAAAGCAAGGTCGACGATGAGGCCGGGGTCCCCTATCTCCGGAAGATTCCGTTCTTGGGTTGGCTCTTTAAGGCCCAGACAAAGATCCTGGACAAAAGTGAGTTGCTGATATTCCTGACGCCGCGCGTGCTCTCGTTCCCGACCAAAAAAACGTAAGCTCACTTATCGAAACGAAGTCGGTGCGTTGAGCAACAGAAAAGGTCTTGTCTTTTGTGTCGCTCAAGGGTGCCGTTCTGACTGCCGGTTCATTCTTTGCCTTTTGCCAACAAAGCTTTTGTGGTGAGACCTTCAACGGAGGGACTCTCAAAAACGCCCATAGCTTCCCTGCATGTTTATCTATTTTTTTATCCAGAGATGTATTTCCATGTCTAAAAAACTGTCTTCTATTTTGTTTTTCGTTTTCCTTGTTTCCACCCTGCACGGATGTGCCGGAAATCAGGCGGCCGTAAAGGAGAGAGCCAGAGTGTTAAGGAACCTGGGAGGATCTCTTGTTCAGGATGGTGACTTGAGGGGTGGCTTGGAAAAGTTATTGGAGGCAGCCGAATTAGACCCGAAAGACAGCGAAACTCAGCATGAATTGGCCCTGGCATACAGAGATTTGGGCGAATATCCGCTCGCCCTGGTTCATTTCGATAAGGCCTTAACGCTTCGTCCTGAATTTTCGGATGCATGGAACAACAAGGGAACCGTGCATTTGAAGCTACGGCAGTGGGATCAGGCCATCAATTGCTTCCAGAAGGCGAGTGGGGACATCCTCTACCGGACCCCTCACTTTGCTTACAACAATCTTGGGCTTGCGTACTACGGCAAAGGGGAGTATCGAAAAGCCATTGCCGGCTACCAAAAGGCATTGGAAGTGTCCCCTTCCTATAGCCCCGCCCGCACGAATTTGGGCCTCGCGCTTGAGCGTATTAACCGATGGGAGGCGGCCATCATCGCCTACAAAAAGGCAATCGAAGATGCCCCGAATTACACGCCTGCACATTTTAATTTGGGAAGACTTTATATAAAACTGAATCGATATGCGGAAGCGGCTGAAGTATTAGAAGAAATCATCAAAATTGAGCCAAGAAGTCGCACGGCAGAGGAAGCGAGGGAACTTCTCAAAACCATCCGATAGCGGGTAAAAGCCTAGTCGATGGATGAATCTCCCTGAAGGCGGGTGTTGTTGAAGTTGGAATCTATGAGGCCGGCGATATCCATCAGGCGATCGAAATGATAGTCTGCAGTCAGTGCCTTGTTTTTGTATGAAATGAAGGGAATACCCGCCGCCCGTGCCGTTTTGTAATCCACCGACGAATCCCCCACGTAGATCGCCTCATCAGGGTCGATTTCAAAAAAGTGAAGAATTTTGGAAAGTGATTCGGGATGGGGTTTTGGGTTTTGTACATCCAGCGAAGAAACGACAATGTCGAAATACTTTGAAAGGCCGTTTACTTCCAAGACATCTCCGATGGTGTTGCTGCGATTGGTTGCTACGGCCAAGCCCACTCTATGCCAAAGCATTTTCAATAATTCTTTCAAACCGGACTCCAAAATCATATCCTTAATAAATGGCGTATAGTCCGTCTCCATCCGATATTTTTGTGCCTGCGCTTCATACGGCGTTTGGGCGAAAATTCTGCGGACAGACTCGGCAGCCGTGTGCATGTGCACAAATTCTTCTTTCTCCGGGTCCATGGGGCGAAGACCGAAGCGGAAAAGCAGCTGATTGTAAAAATTGATGTTGGCCTGACGAGAATCAAACATAACCCCGTCGCAATCAAAGATAAGTGCAGAAATTTTCTTCATGGTGTTCAAGTTGTTTGAGGATGGCTCATCAAAAAATATTCTATTCCAGGCCAATAACCGGTTTAGAGTTCAGCGCCGCCGCCGGCCTGAACCTGGGATCGCTTAGTTTAGGTCCGCATCAGGTTTTTAATATAACTGAGTGACCCCGGCGGTGTCAATGTCAAGGCTGTTAATTGGAAGTGAAGGCGAGGGATGGTGCTGAATGACTCAGCATTTATTTCGCCGATGCCCGCCCGTTTTTTTGAAATTGCCCCGAAAGGGAGGTGAAGACATATGAATTACAGGACGATGTCTCATGGGTTTTTTGTCCTATTATTATTTATGGGAGTGACCGTTTCTTTTGTGCAAGCTGGGCAATACAATAGATTAACCAGTGATATGAACGCCACCCTGGAGGGCATCAAGACAATCTATGTGCGGGTGGCTCCCATCGATGCAGACCTTGCACAGCAAGAGCTCAGCCAAGCGAAGATACTGGAAAACACCAACCGGCAGGTGGAGAGATCCGGAATTAAGCTTCTTTCTGAAGCGGAGTATGATCGACTCCGGGTCGTCCGAAACTATCCACTGGGCCAGCTTGAAGTTACGGTCGCCTTTAAGCGTGCGGGGGAAGTTGAGGCCAAGATATACAGTGTTCATGTGAGGATGCGACAGGCTGTTTTTCTCTCTCGAAAACCGGTCATCAAGGTATTTGCCCCAACCTGGGAGGAAAGCACCATTGGTTACACCCGCGACTGGAGGGTGATTCAAGCCGGTGTAGAGGATGCGGTTGGGAAGTTTATCGATGCCTATCGTTCCGTAAACCCCTGAGCGGCCATCATCGTCTTAGCCGGCTTTCAGGACCAATCCCTGAAAACCCATCGAATATATTTCCGTTGGGCTTACTTCTCGTCGAATGTGGCGATGTTGAAGGTCAATCTGAATTTCAGCAGCGACGCGGAATGTACAGAGGATGGAGTCGAATGAAATGCAGGAGTTATGGCAATTTAAATTCAGGGGCGGAGACGGCAAGAAATCACAAAAACAACAATACATCGAAAGTAACTCCGGATGTGGCAGCCGGTGGGTGCCTTTTTCCTGCGCGAAGAGATGCTAGTAATCAGGATACCTCGAGCGATAAGAGAGCTCCGGAGACGGCTCCGACGGGTGTTGTTCATCTGGTAGGTCAAGCCAGGTCTTGAGGAAGGAATACACCAGTCCGAATCCGATAATCGCCAACGCAAGGTAGAGGAGACCCAAAAAAATATAATGATCTGCGTTCCATTTCCATTCAAAGACAAAAGGAAACATTTACACCCTCCTTGATTCCAATGATTCGGTCGCGGGGTTTAAAAGCCTCTCTTTCGGGAACACAGGAAGGTACCTGTATGAAAGAGAAAACAAGAGAAAACCGTATCCGATAACAGCCAGCGCGATTCCCCATTCTTGCCACGTGGGCAGATAACTTACGAATTTTTCGAAAGGCATCACGGGTATGGCAAGGGTTACAACGGTAAATACAAATCGGTTCAGGACAATTCCGGTGCAATTCATTAAGCAACCTGCAACAAGCCACCCCTCATTCTGTCTGGCCTTTGGAATCAGGAGAATAATCGCAGGAACAACTCCGAAAACGACGATTTCAGCTGCCACCAGCCATACCCCATAGGGCCCTTCCTTGTAAAAATCCGCAAAAGTGAGACCTGCCCTCGGCACCACGCCATATATCCAGTTCAAGGTATCGGCAATCTTCAGAACTATATACACTCCCAGCAGCCAACCGGAGATCTTGGCAAGGGTCTGAAATGCCTTGTTGGGGACAAGCTTTTTTCGTGTAATTTTTTCTGCGAGCTTGGTACACAAAATGGTAAAAGAGGGCCCTGCAGCAATGGCGGACAAAACGAATAGAAAAAAAGTCCAGGGCCAGACATAGAAACCTTCTCTAAAAGCAAAAGGCCTCGCATACATCACCCCATAGAGACCCCCGAGGGAGCCTTGGTGGAAAAAGGATAGGAATGTCCCGGTCGCCGCAAAAACCGCCATGATTCCATGGAGGTTATGGCCAAACAAGCGGATTTCTCGGATCTCCTGCAATTTTTTGTTCTCAAGGATCAGAGGGAGGTACTCAATCGCCAAGACAGCCAAATAGACTGTGATGCAGAAAGAGACTTCTGCAAGCATGGAGTGGACATTTACATGCCAGAAGATGAACCATCCACGGATCGGTTGGCCAATGTCAATGCCCAGCATGGCGACGGCCCCCGAGTAGCAGATGAAACCGATGATGACGGTCGCATTGATAATGTCCTTCAGTTCTTTCTTGCCGATAATGTAAGTCAAAAAGCCTGTAAAAAATGCGCCTGCCCCCAGGGCAATGATCGCGAGATCGAACACGATCCACAGCGCAAACGCAAAATAGTCGCTCATGTTGGTTTGATTAAGCCCTTTCCAGAGGCAAAGGAAAGCCGACAAACCGCCCCACGCCAAGAGGGCCAACCACGGCAGTGTCCAAAGGAAAAAGACTTTGGCAGAACATCTTTTAACTCCTTCGGGAAACAATGCTGAATCCATTGTGTCTTCTCCTAAATCCTGAGATTGGAATTATCCGGCATTTGCTTTTGTGACAGGTTCCCCCGGCAGGTAGTTGTCAGCCATTCTGCGCACCCAATCTTTGGTGGACAGGTAATAGACCTTTGGTGCCGTGCCGAGTCGTTCCAGGAGCCGGAAAGCGTAAGGGCTTTTGCTCAACTTGGAAACCTGATGGTCAGGGTTGTTCAGGTCTCCAAATGTGATGGCCTGCGTCGGACAGACCTCGGCACAGGCAGTAATGTATTCATTTTCTTCAAGGTCGGTCCGGTCTTCCGCGTACGCTTGGGTCCTTGCTCGCATGAGCCGGTGACTGCAAAAGGTGCATTTTTCGACCACCCCTCTCATACGAACTTCCACCTCGGGCGACAGATATCGCTCCAGTCCTTTTCCTTTGGGGAAATATCCGTCCCACCAGCCGAAGACCCTCGCATGATAAGGGCATGCTGCAATACAGTATCGACACCCGATGCATCGCGTGTAAATCTGACTGACGATCCCCGTGTGGTAGTCGGTCTGTGTCGCGGTTGCGGGACACACCGATACGCAAGGGGTGTGATGATGGCAATGCATACAGGGCCTGGGAATATAGCAGATTTCCGTGTCTGGAAATTCCTTGCCGTTGGTAAACTTGTAGAGTCGCATCCAGGTAATACTCCGCTGTTTATCCGATTCGTCAGGCCGAACGGCTAAATTGTTCTCCGCCGCGCATGCAATCATACATGTCCCGCAACCGGTGCACTTATCCAGATCGATGACCATGCCGTATTTGTAAGCATCGTCTTGACTTTCTTCCATG
>JAWOGN010000242.1:0-5063 GCA_046496815.1 Desulfatiglandaceae bacterium | reverse complement strand
ATCCAATACGGCGATTGCCTCCACTTCTATCATGTATTCCGCCATGGCCAAGCTGTTGACGATCAACAGCGTATTGGGAGGAAAGGGTTCCGCCATACACTCATCGCGGACTTTACGATAGGTTTCGATATGGTCAAAGTGGGTTAGGAAGGTGGTTGTCTTTACAATATTCTGAATTCTACCTCCGGCCTGCTCAAGGATGTTTTTCAGGTTGGTAAAAACCCGGCGGGCCTGGGTTTCGAAATTTCCCTTGCCCGCTAGGCACACTTCCAGCAAATTCCTGTCAACGGCTTTTTCCCTTTGAAAAACGGCCCGAATGGGTTGGGTAGTTGTTCATTTGAGTTGAGGTTGATAGACACTTGCCTTTTCAGGGGAGGCTTACACCGAAATGGTAATTGTGTGCCGGGAAAAAACCCCCAACCCAAGTGAGGTCAGGCTGCGACGCAACGCAGGGAAACTGCTTGTGATTCATTCAGCGGGCCTTTTGACAACGGAAAGCATATGTGTCAAGGTAATGTGCCGGATGCATCCCGGAAGAGACGCTTGCCGGGGCGGGCATCGTCCCCTCGGTCAATTGCCGCCGCCCCCGATCAGCGACGAGGAGGAGAACATGCCGACAAAATATGTGCACACGAATTTGGTCGCAAAAGACTGGAGGCGGCTGGCGGTCTTTTATCGGGAGGCGTTCGCATGCCTGCCTGTGCCGCCTGAACGGGACCTGTTCGGTGAATGGTTGGACGGGGTTACCGGGATCAGGGGTGCCCATATCTTCGGGATGCACCTCCGGCTTCCGGGCTGGGACGACGAGGGACCGACCCTCGAAATCTTCCAATACGGCTCCATGCCGGAGCATCCTCCTGTCAAGCCGAACACCCCGGGATTCAGCCATATTGCCTTTGCCGTCGATGATGTTGCGGCGGCAGCGCAGACAGCTTTTGACCATGGTGGGTCCGCCGTAGGCGAACTCACGGTGCGGGAGGTGCCCGGTGTGGGGCTGCTGACCGTTCAATACGTTGCGGACCCCGAAGGGAACATCATTGAGCTACAGAATTGGAAAATGAAAAGGAGGGTGAAACCATGAGCAAAATCAAGATTGATAGCGGTGGGGCTTTCTTGTATCCTATGTTGATGGTTCTGGTCGCTGCCGTGGTCGGTGGAAAAGCGAATTTCATGGCCGCAGCCTGGGTTTCAAGGGTGAATTTCAACCCCCCTCTGTTCCTGATCGCCTTAGGGCTTTCAGCATCAACGTCCCTGATGTCTCACTGATGGAGAAGAAGGATTATTGCGAACTGGTTTCAGGAAAAAAACCGACAAATCCGAGCTGTTCGGCGTTTTCTGCGGCGAATTGGACACAGCGCCGCTGATCAAGGAATGTCCGGTTTGCATGTCCTGTTCCTTGTACGAAGCCGTCAAGCTGCCCTCTGACGTGCTTTACATCGGAGAGCCCAAGGAAGTGTTTACGGAAGTAAGGTTCATGACCGACAATCAACTGGACATAAAAAGGGCGAAAGGGGAAGCCTGGCCCCTTGTCCGGATTTTCCCAACTGGGTATCAACTCAGAGCCGGGATTCGAGACACGCCATGGCGCCCCTTCCTTTCTTAGGAAACAAGGATGAAAGCAAGGACCGGATCATGGAGATTATTAGCGGGGTGAAAAGGTTGAAAATCGTGCAGACCTCCGATTCCTATGTCCACGCAGAATTTAGAACCGGATTTTTGCGTTTTGTGGACGACGTTGAATTCTCTTTTGATGTCGACGCCTCTTTTGTTTACTTTCGCTCGGCCTCAAGGATGGACTACCATGATTTCAGCCTGAACCGCAGACGTACGAACGAGATCTCCACGCTACACCTGGAAACATGATTCACAGCTTTCAAACGTCGACGATCATACCCTCTGATGTTTTAGATGTGTTCGCATTCTTTTCAAACGCCTCCAATCTCGAAAGAATTACGCCGCCGGAGCTTCATTTCCGAATCGTCACACCGCTGCCGATCAAGATGGGAGAAGGGGCCGTTATCGACTACCGCCTCCGGCTCCATGGCATCCCTTTCAAATGGTCCACCCTTATCACCCGATGGAATCCCCCCCACCGATTTGTGGATGTACAAGAGAGAGGCCCATACAAAGAATGGGTCCACACCCACCATTTTATTGAACACACAGAGGGCACCAAAATGATAGACGAGGTCTTGTACCGACTTCCCTTTTGGCCGGTTGGAGAAATCTTTTGCCCCTTTATCCACCACCAACTTTCAAGAATATTTCGTTTCCGGGAGAAGGCGGTTCAGGCTGTGCGGTCGGGTCTTCAAGGATGAAGGCCTGAGTTTTCAGAAGCACTGGCCGGGGCCACGAAGGGTGCGGATGGCGAGATGCTGATTTGGGGGGCTTGATGATGATGGATGATAAGACCTTGCTTTTCGGGCACGGAGTATGGGACAAATTGACCTTGTGTGTGAAGCCAAATTCAACCTCATGATGTTGTGAGTGATACATTGCCATAATGTCTATCATATCGAAGCATTTGCGCGCTCTTGTTCGGGACACCTACCCGCCATCGACGTCCCCGATCTTTTGCAGATGCCTGTATTTTATCTTTCTACCACAATTACGTCCAATGTGGGTGAATTTCAGGCAAGGCACGCGGGTGGGAGCGCATGGCTGCCATTCATTCGAGAGCGTCAAAGATAATAAACTCTGCCTTAGGCGCGTCCACCGGCGTGATGCTGGCAGACGATGACGGGCCGTGTGATGACGGAACCGGGGGCAGCATCTAATCCATCCGGCATTCTCAGGAAACCGGCACGAAAGGAGTAAGAATATGCCTGTTGATATTACCGTAACCATAGGGGGTGAAGCCGGTCAAGGTATTCAGACCGTGGGAGATCTTCTGGCCCAGGTGTGCCAAAGGGCGGGTCTGTATGTTATGGCCATTAATGATTTTGAGTCCAGAATTCGGGGCGGTCACAGTTTTGTGCAGATCCGCATCAGCGACCATGAAATTTTTTCCCCCCGAAATGATGTTCACCTGCTGATTGCGCTGGACCGTCAAACCGTGATTTTGCATCAAGGCAGAATACCTGACGGCGGTATTATTTTAAGCGATGAATCATTTTCAGAAGCAGAAAAACCCTTGATGCGGGTGGCGTTTGAGAAACTGGCGGAACAGGCCGGCGGCAAAATTACCGCCAACACAGTGGCGGCGGGGAGTTGTCTGGCCCTGCTGGGTGCGCCTTTTGACAATTTTAAAGACGTTTTATCCGACCGGTTCGGGAGCAAAGATTCATCTGTTTTAGATAAAAATATCAAAGCAGCGGAGCTTGGATATCAGGCGGTTTCTGAAGCGGATTTTAAATGGGCGTTTGGCTGGGAAAAGAGGGCTGAGAAAGGGGTGCTGATGAACGGCTCCAAAGCCATTGCCCTGGGCGCTCTGGCGGCGGACTGCCGGTTTGCTTCCTTTTATCCCATGTCCCCTGCCACCGGCGTGATTCGAAACCTGACCGCTATGACGGAAGGTATCCCGTTTGTGGTGGAGCAGGCAGAAGATGAAATTGCGGCCGTCAATATGGTTATCGGTGCTGCCTTTGCCGGTGTGCGCTCCATGACATCCACATCCGGGGGGGGATTCTGCTTGATGACCGAAGGCCTCGGCCTTGCGGGGATTGCCGAAATACCTATTGTTATTATTAATGCCCAGCGCCCGGGACCGGCCACTGGTCTGCCCACCCGGACCGCTCAGGGGGATCTTCTTTTTGTCATTAATGCCTCCCAGGATGAATTTCCCCGCTTTGTGTTTGCTCCCCGCAGTGTGGATGAAGCATTTTATGCGACCATCCGGGCGTTTGAGCTTTCTGAAAAATTTCAGGTGCCGGCCATTATTTTAACGGATCAGTTTTTAAGTGATTCGGTTTTTTTGATCAGAGAGAAATTTATCGCACCCGCATCTGTTTCGCGTTTTATTGCTGTTGACGCCGATCTGGAGGACCCTAAAAATTATCACCGGTTTGCTGTTACGGAATCGGGCGTTTCTCCCCGGGCGTTGCCGTGCCGGGGAACAGCCCTTGTGACCTCCAGCGGCAACGAGCATCTAGAAGACGGCCATATCAGCGAAGACAAAGCCAATCGAACGCGAATGGTGAACAAAAGAAATGCCAAGATTGCAGCCATGATAGCCGAAATGAACGGGCCGAACGGATATTTTGAAGACGCCGGGATTCTGCTCATTGGTTGGGGAAGTTGTACCGGTGCAATCAAGGAAGCTGTGGATCTGCTAAGAGAAAAAAATGTTGATGCGGGATGCCTGACGTTTTCCGATCTCTGGCCGTTTCCGGCAGAAAAAGTCATGGATACGATGGGGAAAGCCAAAAAGTGCGTCACTGTTGAGTTAAATTCAGCCGCACAATTTAAACTGCTGCTGCGACAGCAGACCGGGATCAATTGTGCGGGGTCGATTTTGAAATATGACGGCCGGCCCTTGTTTCCCCAGGATATTATCGAACAGATTAATGATTTTATATAATTTAACATAGTGAGGCCAATCATGTTGACAAAAGAGAATTTTTTCTGTGATTTTGAAAATAAATGGTGCCCCGGCTGCGGCAATTTTCAGATTCTGGAGGCAATGAAAGAAGCGTTTGCCGAAATGGACCTGCCGCCGGAAAAGCTGCTGATCGTTTCCGGTATCGGCCAGGCCGGCAAAACCCCGCATTTTTTAAAATGTAATTTTTTTCACGGGCTTCACGGTCGTGCCTTGCCCGTGGCCACGGGAGCCAAAATTGCCAATCATGAATTGACCGTGGTGGTGAGCTCCGGTGACGGAGATTGCTATGGGGAGGGCGGCAATCACTTTATCAGCGCCGTCCGAAGAAATATCGATATCACCCTGCTCGTTCACAACAATAAAGTGTATGGTCTGACAAAAGGCCAGGCGTCGCCCACATCGGATATCGGATTTAGAACCAAAATGCAGCCCCACGGCGTGATTGCGAATTCTTTTAATCCCCTGGCCGTGGCCCTGGCTTTTGGCGCCGGATTTGTTGCCCGGGGTTTTTCCGGCAAAAAAG
>JAWOGN010000159.1:0-9826 GCA_046496815.1 Desulfatiglandaceae bacterium | reverse complement strand
CACCGGACATTCTTTGTTTGGGCAAAGCCCTGGGGGGCGGCGTGGTGCCCATGTCGGCCTTTCTTTCAACGCCGAAGATCTGGGAATGCCTGGAGCCCAACCCGTTTATGCACACAACCACCACCGGAGGCAATCCGATGGCTTGCGCCGCGGCGCTGGCGGCGATTACCGTTCTGCTTGAAGAGGACCTGGCCGGCCAGGCCAAGACCAAGGGGGACTATGTTCTCAGCAATCTGCGACAACTGGGGGATCGATACCCGGGTGTGCTGGCCGAAGCTCGAGGGCTGGGGCTGCTGATCGGCATGGAGTTCCCAACCGACGGAATCGGTTATAAAGTCGCGGCCGGCCTCTTCTCCCGAGGGGTGCTCACTGCCGGCACGCTGACCAACGCCAGAACCATTCGCTTCGAACCGGCGTTAACCGTTCCCCGGGAAATTCTGGATGAGGTTTTAAACCGACTCGAGGACGTTTTCAAAACCATTGACGTGCCAAGGAGACCGAAACCGATGAACCTTTACGCCGGACAAGTGCTGCATGTGGACCTGACATCCGGGGAAATTCAGGGCGTGGAAACCAACCCGGACTGGTTGAAAGATTATATCGGAGGCTGGGGATTGGCTGCCAGATATTTTTATGATCGGGTCGACCCGAAAACCGATCCCCTATCGGCCGACAACGCACTGGTCATCATGACCGGCCCCCTGTGCGGTACCTTGGCCCCGACCGCCTCGCGCACCTGCCTGATTTCGAAGTCTCCCCACACCGGCACCATCTTCGAATCCAATGTGGGTGGCGCTTTCGGCCCCGAGCTCAAGTTTGCCGGCTACGACGGTATCGTGATTACCGGACAATCCGATCATCCGGTTTACCTGCGCATCGAAGATGACGCGATCACTGTCGAGGACGCAGCCGCCATTTGGGGCAAAGGCATTTTCGAGACCGAAGCCTGGCTGGCGGACACCATGGGCCCCGGCGTCAAAAGCCTGTCCATCGGACCGGCCGGTGAAAACCTGGTTTCCTACGCCTGTATCGGCTCCGAGGCCTACCGTCAGCTGGGGCGCGGCGGCGCAGGCGCCCTGTTCGGCGCAAAAAAGCTCAAGGCCATCGCCTGCAAAGGCACCGGAGGGGTTCAAGTTGCGAACATGAGTGTTTTCTGGGAAAAAGTCACTCATTACAAGGAGTCAAACTTGCTCACCGGTGAAAACCTATGGGCAAAGGAAGACGGCACCCCCATGCTGATTGATGTCACCAATGAAATGGGTATCCATCCCACACGCAACTTCACCGGCGGCATAAATCCCGGCCGTCATGCCCTGAATTCGGATGCGATTCGTGCGATCAAAATCGGTGATCGGGCTTGCGCTTCCTGCCCGCTGGGTTGCGGCAATTTCACGTCGCTCAACGGGGTTGAATTGGAGGGGCCGGAGTACGAGACGCTTTGCCTTGGCGGATCAAACTGTGAAATCAACGATATGGAACAGGTCATGCGTTTCAATCAGCTGTGCGATGATCTGGGATTGGACACCATTTCAGCGGGCAACACCATCGGCTTGAGCATGGAAATTGATGATTCGGGCATCAAGGACTTCGGCCTGAAGTTCGGCCGAGCCGAGGAATATTTGGACGTCCTCAAGGAAATTGCAAATGTCTCCAGCGAACGCGGAAAGGACCTGGCCCTGGGCGCGGCCAAACTGGCCGGCAAATACGGCGCGTCCGAAAAGGCGGCTCACGTCAAGGGACTGGAACTGCCCGCTTATGACCCCAGAGGCAGTTATGGGATGGGGCTTGCCTATGCCACCAGCGAGCGCGGAGCCTGCCACCTCAGGGCATTTACGATATTTGCGGATGACCCTTTCAAGTTAAAGGACATGGCCGTAGACGTGATTGCCGGCCAAAACCGCAATGCCGTAAAGTGGTCCATGTGCTTTTGCGATTTCTGGGGATCCGTTGACACGGAGATTATGGCGGATTTGCTGACAGCCGGTCTGGGAAGGCAGATTTCCGCCCAAGATCTGGATCAAGCCGGGGAACGGATATGGAATTTGATCCGTATGTACAACCTCAACGCGGGTTTTACGGCGGCCGACGATGTGTTGCCGGATAAATTGACAAAATCACCCCTGAAGGACGGGCCCCACGACGGCCGGGTCCTGAGCGCGGAGAATCTTGAAGAAATGAAAGCGCTGTACTACCGTTTGCGCGGCTGGGACGACAATGGCCGACCTCAGGAGGAAAAACTTCGAGAATTGGGGCTGCTGGGATTGAGCACCTTTCGGCAATGATGCCGGAGGATCGACCAAGACGTATCCCGGAGGTAAGCGTTCACAGGTTCAGGGTTTCCCGATGAAATCGGGATTCAGCGCCGCCTCTGGCCGCCGAACCGGCCAGTTTGATCAAAACTGAGACTCCATCATTGCGGAGTCAGATACGAGGGTTAAGGACAAAGAAGGGATTGAGGACCCGAAATCGTCGTTAAAAATCCTCATTTTCCCAAGTAATTGCCAATTTAGTTCCAAATTTTGGATTAGGCCTGACAAAGCTTACGCTTTTCTCATAAATACGTAACCCAAATGCACTCCGTGGACGAAAATTGAACCTTGAACCCCTGAACCTTTGAACCCGTGAACGGTTACTCCCGGAGGTGGTTACATAAATCCGAGCTTTTGATCTCTAGGCTCTTGGAGGAGATATATGGAAAAGTACTTGCTGGCAATTCCCAATCGTTGCACGGGTTGCAATCGATGCACCTACGCGTGCTCTGCCGTTAAAGAAGGTATGTTTATGCCCGCCAAGGCACGTCTCAAAGTAAACAATTTTCCGCTTCAAGGGTATTCAGTCCCCAGCATTTGCTTTCAGTGCCCGAAACCCGCTTGTCTGGAGGCGTGCCCCGAGGAAGCTATCTTCAGAAACGAGAGGGGCGTCATTGTGATCGATGCCGGAAAGTGCGATGGGTGCGGCGAGTGCGTGACCGCCTGCCCGTACGGCATGATCGAGCAGTATGAATCCGGAAAAGCATTCAAATGCGATCTGTGCGGGGGCAATCCGGCTTGCGTTGCCGAATGTCACTATGGCGCACTGATCTTCAAAGAACCGGACGGAATTTCCCGTAGACTGCGTGGCATCCAAATGAAACAGCGCATGACCGAGGGCTCACCGGAGAGTAAGCGCCATCGACTGGCGAAAAATATCCTCGACGGCGCGGTACGAATCCCCCGGACTGCGGGTTACATGGGATAGACCCAAGGCATGACGAGGCGTTAAGAAGGGATTTTGATTCCTGACCCGGACGAAAAAAGGAATACGAATTGAGGTATGATATGACGACAGATCGTTCTTTCCCCCCATCCCCTTTTTCACCTCCCCATGGCGGGATGCCCTTTGCCGGAATTGCGACGTTTGCGGGGTACCCGCTATGGCAATCCGCTCAACAAACCGATGCCGTAGTCCTGGGAATTCCCTATGATGAAGGCACGACGTACAGACCCGGCGCCCGGTTCGGCCCCCGGGCCATTCGGGATGCGTCCATGTTCTATAGCTATGATAAGCAGGAGGATCGATTTTACGACGCGGATCGGCGCAAATGGATTCTTTCCGGCAAATCGATTGCCGATGCCGGCGATGTGCCGATTAAACCGCTTTGTCTCGAAAAAAATTGGGCCGCGATTACTCGCTCCGTCGCCGTCATCCTGGAATCAGGGGCAATCCCGGCCGTCTTCGGTGGAGACCATTCCATCACCTATCCGGTAATCAAGGCATTCGAAGGTCAGAAATTTCATTACGTCCACTTTGATACCCATGTGGATTGCGACCGGATTTTCGAAAGCGGCTTTACCCACGGAACCCCTGTCCTGCATATTTTGAAAGAAGACCTCGCTGAATCCATCACGATTGTCGGCGTGAGAGGGTTGACGAATTCTCCGCATGACGTTTTGTGGATACAAGAGCAGGGCATTCACATTATCACCGCCAGAGAATTGAGAAGCAATTTGTTGTCGTCCATCCCCGGTCTTTTCAAAGAAGGGAATTACTATTTGAGCCTGGACATCGATTTTTTTGATCCGGCTACGGCACCGGGTACCGGCACCCCGGAGCCGGGCGGTCTTTTTTTCCCGGATTTTTCCGACTTGGTTCATCTGATTGCAGGCCGCGGACGGGTTATGGGGTTCGATGTCGTGGAAGTAAATCCTTTGCTTGACGGGCCGGGCGCCGTCACCGCCCATCTGGCAGCCCGATGCGCTCTGGAGCTAATGAGCGCTGCTTTGGATGGGACACCGCAGTAGTCGTTTGGGGAATGCCGTCATGGAACCTTTGGAAATGCGCCCATGATTGACAAGGAAGCGTCGGGGATTTCCGTCAAAAACATTGACAAAAGCTTTGCTGAAATTCGGGCCGTGGTGGACGTTTCACTCCATGTCCGGGAAGGGGAATTCTTCACGCTTTTGGGGCCTTCCGGGTGCGGAAAGACCACCCTGCTTCGTATTATGGCCGGTCTTGAACTTCCGGATGCCGGCCGGGTTATTTTAGGAGGTCGGGATATCACCTCGCTTCCGGCAACCAAGCGCCAGGTGAATACGGTGTTTCAAAGTTATGCGCTTTTTCCCCACCTCAGCATATTTGAAAATGTGGCCTTCGGGCTGCGTTCTCGCAAGTTTCCAGAAAATGAAGTGATACGCCGTGTCGACCCATGCCTGGAAATGCTGGGTCTGCACGAAATGGCCGGCCGCTACCCCCATCAACTATCCGGGGGTCAGCAACAGCGGGTGGCGTTGGCGCGCGCCTTGGTCAATGAACCCGAGGTGCTGCTGCTCGATGAGCCCATGTCCGCCTTGGACGCCAGATTGCGAGCCCAGGTTCAGGTTGAACTTCGGCGGCTCCAACGCAAGCTGGGGCAGACATTCATCCTGGTGACCCACGATCAGTCCGAAGCGCTTGTGGTTTCCGACCGTATCGCCGTCATGAGGCAAGGTCGACTCATTCAGTATGGGACTCCCAAGGAAGTATATGAGCAGCCAAAGACTCGGTTCGTGGCCGAATTCCTGGGCGCCGCCAACCTCATTCAGGGTCGCGGCTCAAACAAAGGCATTGAGACAAAGCTTGGTTTTTTTCACCTCAACTGCGAGCCGAAATGGAATGAAGGGTCTGTGGCCATTCGGCCCGAGCGGATACGCATCGGCACCGCCCGGCCGGAAAGAAACGGGGTGAGAGCCCAAATTCGTGAGGCCATTTACCGGGGAACCAACCTCGATCTCTGGTGTGAACCGGGGCCTTTGCGCGTTCGAACCCCCGCCCATCGCACCCATCAACCCGGAGACAAAGTTTGGCTGGAACTTCCGCCGGAAGCATTGGTGATGCTGAATGATTAAGCTGTTGGTCTGGTATGGGGAATTAACAACCCGGAAAAACCTCGCCAAACGGGGCCTATTATTCCTGGGCGCCGGAATGCTTTGGCTGATGGTGTTCCTGGTACTGCCGGGATTGGTGCTGATCGTGGTCAGTTTCGCAACCCGAGGCGCCTACGGAGAGCTCGTGTGGGAGTTTACCCTTGAGAATTATAAACGCATGGCCGGTTTCAGCCTATTCGGGTGGACCGCGGACTACATCATGATTTTATGGCGTTCCGTATGGGTCGCTTTTGTAACCACGTTGATTTCCGTGGTGCTTTCCTATCCGTTGAGCTTTTTTATATGCGCCCGCCCTGAGCGAACGCGTTATTTTTGGCTCACGCTGGTCATTATTCCATTCTGGACCAATATGGTCATCCGAACCTATGCCTGGTTCCTTATCCTGGCACCCGAGCTGCCGTTGGCCAAGATCGCAGCCTTTTTCGGTTTGATACCGCAAAGCGCCCCCCTGTATCCAAATGCCTTTGCCGTTTACCTGGGCATGGTATCCATGTTTCTGCCTTTCGTGACCCTGCCCCTCTATGCCAGTGTGGAACGATTGGACTGGGCCCTTGTCGAGGCCGCACAAGACCTCTATGCCTCCAAGGTGAGGGTGTTTACCCAGGCCATCCTGCCCCAGACAATGCCGGGCCTTTCCGTGGGAATCATTTTGACGTTTGTACCTGCCATGGGCATGTTTGTCGTGCCGGATCTACTGGGGGGCGCCAAATACATGCTGGTGGGGAATCTCATTCAGCAGCAGTTCGGCGCCAGTCGAGACTGGCCTTTTGGTGCGGCTATCAGCATGGGCCTGATGGTCCTGACAATGATCAGCCTACAGCTTTACAGGCGCAGAAGTAAGGAGATCGAGTTCGTATGAGCAAATCCCACCCGTTGATTACCGCCCTGGCAATGTTCACGCTCGGGTTTCTCTATCTTCCGTTGGTGGCGGTGGCCGTCTTTTCGGTCAACGCCACGCGTTACGGGTTGGTCTGGCGCGGGTTTACCTTGGACTGGTACTTCAAGTTGTGTCAAAATGAATTTATCCTCAACGCTGCCTGGAACACGTTGGTGCTGGCGGTCGTCTCAACCGTTGCGGCCACTATCCTGGGAACGGTTTTGGCCATCGGTATGGACCGCTTTCCATGGGGGCGGAAGGCCAATACATCCCTGGACCTCGTTTTACATATCCCGGTGGTGATTCCGGACATCATATTGGCTGCAGCGTTGGTGGTCGCCTTTGGGCTGTTGCGTGTTGTTTCATCCCTATTTGAGCCGGGATTGCTGAACATGATTATCGGACACATTACCTTTCAAATTTCCTTCGTCGCGCTGGTGGTTCGCAGCCGACTGGTCAGCATCGGCCGGGATGTAGAAGAGGTTGCCCGGGATCTTTTCGCCAGTACGCCCTATGTGTTGCGGCGGGTCACGATTCCGTTATTGCTGCCGGGGATTGTGGCCGGCGCCATGTTGGCCTTCACCCTTTCGCTGGATGACTTCGTCATCAGCTTTTTCACCGCCGGGCCTGAATCGGTAACCCTGCCGCTGTTCATTTTTGCCGCGGTTCGGCGCGGCGTCACCCCCCAGATCCATGCGTTGTCAACGCTGGTGGTTTTAATTACCGTCATTCTGATCGTCGGGATGGAACGGTTCACACGCAAATGAACAAATGAAAGGAGGAGCACATGAAAAAACTGTTTTTGGTATGGGGTATTTTGTCGATTGTCTTTGGCGGAACCGCCTTTGGCGCTGAAAAGGAGTTAAAGATCTTCATCTGGTCTGAATATATGGATGAAGAAAACATGCCCAAAGAATTCGAAAACGCCACGGGAATTAAGGTGCGGTTGGATCTTTATGAATCCAATGAAGAAATGATGGCCAAGCTGCAAGCGGGCGGTGTTTCCCAGTATGACATCATCGTTCCATCGGACTACATTATGCCCAGCCTCATCAACCTCAAACTGATACAGCCATTGGATCATTCCAAAATCCCAAATTTGAAGAACCTGGGTGCGAAATTCAAAGAAACAAGCTTCGACCCCGGCAATAAGTACGCTGTCGGTTGGCAGTGGGGCACCGTCGGCCTGATGTATCGCAAGGACCGCATCAAGGATGCCGACGTCCAAAGCTGGGCGATTATTTTCGATCCCGCACAAGATCCGGGACCGTTCGCGCTGATTGATTCGGTACGGGAAATGATGGGGATTGCGCTGCTCTATCTCGGATACGATTTTAACAGCATCGAACCCAAGGAGCTCAAGGCCGCAGCCGACCTGCTGATTCAAACGAAAAAACGGAATACCTGTTTGGGATTTAAGGGAGGTGTCGGCGGCAAAAATGATGTCGTCGCGGGCGCTGCCGTTGCGGCCATTGTCTACAATGGAGATGCGATCCAGGCCATTGCGGAAGATCCGAAAAACCTGGGCTTTGTGGTACCCAAAGAAGGCAGCGAGATTTGGTTGGATTCCATGTGTATTCCTGCGGAAGCGCCCAACCCGGATGCGGCCCACAAATGGATCAACTGGATTCTCGATCCCAAAGTTAACGCCTCGCTCACCAACTACAACCATTTTGCCACGCCGAACGAGGCGGCGATGCCCTACCTGAATAAAGAAGACCTGGAAAATCCCGGCGTGTGGCCCACGCCCGAGATCATGAAAACCTTGGTTTTCACGAAAGACCTGGGCAAAGACAACCGCATCATGGACGAGGCCTGGACCCGAGCGAAATCACATTGATGTGGACGGCAGATTTGACTGTACGGCACGTACCCCACGGGCCGTGCAGTCTTTATCAAGACGTTAATTTTAGTATGGATTGCACGCCCTGGCGGCATGCAATCCGGGAAAGTGCGTCTCTCTAAAACACAAACCGAGTCATCATGAGGAGGTTGAATGAAAGTCCTATTGCTGGGAGCCGGAGCGGTGGGTGAAGCATACGCGGTATTGACCGCCGGGGCCGATTCCCGCAGCCAATGGCTGGAAAAGCTGGTCATAGCGGATTTCAGTCTTGATCGTGCCGCACAGGTTGCCGAACGGATGGGCGGCGGCAAACGATTTTCTGCCGTGCGTGTCGATGCCGGCGATCAGACGGAAATTGCCGCCCTTCGGCGGCGGCACGGCATCGATCTCATCATCAATGGATGCCCGCAGAATCTGGATCCCCCGATTTTTGATGCCGCCCTCGATGCCGGCTGTCACTATATGGACATGGCCATGACCCTGTCCGAAAAAAGCCCCGTCGAACCCTACCGAAAAACGGGAGTAATGCTGGGGGATTATCAGTTTGCCCGTCACGAAGACTGGAAAGCCAAAGGCCTCCTGGCCTTGCTCGGCATGGGGATCGATCCCGGCGTCAGCGAGGTGTTTGCCCGGTATGGCGAAAAATATCTTTTCGACGAGATTGATGAAATCAGTGTGCGCGATGGATCGAACATGTCGGTGGAAGGCAATCCTTACGCCACCCAGTTCTCGGTGTGGAGTGTGATCGAAGAGTGCCTCAACCCGCCCGTATTCTGGGAAATAGATAAGGGTTATTACACCGGTGAACCCATGAGCGAGCCTGAGATATTTGATTTTCCCGAAGGTATCGGACCGCTTGAAGTGGTCGCCATCGAACATGAAGAGGTGATCAACCTTCCGAGGTGGATCAAAAAGGGCCTCAAAAAGGTCACCTTTAAGATCAGTTTGGGACCTGAGCTGATGCAGGCTCTCAGGATGCTCAATCAAATAGGGCTTACCGCCGCGGAACCTGTCAATGTCAAAGGCGTCGAGGTGAGTCCCAGGGATGTGGTCGAGGCCTGCATGCCCGATCCGGCCAAAATCGGCCCCTTGATGCGCGGCAAAATCTGTGTGGGGACCCTGCTCAAGGGACGCAAGGACGGCCGTGAACGGGAGGTCTACCTGTACCAGGTTGCCGACAACGAAAACTGCATGCACCGCTTCGGCTGCCAAGCCGTGGCGGCCCAGACAGCCGTGGGACCCGCCATCGCCACCGAGCTGCTGGCTACCGGCGTCTGGCGGAATGCCGGAGTTCTGCCTCCGGAAGCCTTTGACCCGGACCCCTTTATGGAGCGCATGGAAGCCTACGGGTTCCCTTACCGGATTCGCGACAGCCTGCGGGAGCACGTTGACAAGTAATGCTTTCCTCTCACTTACAGCGGGACATCGTCAACGCATCACCAGCCAAAAACGAAAGAAAACTTTTCAGATCGATTCTTATTGAGGTTGGGTGCGGTAAAGTTTCGACAATGCTTTTTCCCGGGTGTCCCTCCCGATTGCTTTCGAGGGCAGCCGCCTCTGGATTCAGATCCGCGGTTTGATTAGCAGCGCTTCGCGACTGCCTGCTTTTCCAGGCGGGGCTTCGAGTCCGAAACCGATCTTTTTTGCAGCATCCATGGTTTGGTGAAATTCATCGTGTGAAACGTGACCCTTGGGTTCAATAAC
>JAWOGN010000367.1:0-9072 GCA_046496815.1 Desulfatiglandaceae bacterium | reverse complement strand
AACGCTTACACCTTATTTTAGCGGGAATGTCATGTCATGAATGTTCATATTTTCTTCTAATCGGATGGATTTATTTCTCTCGATACCTTCGCTGCACATGAAAATCTAAAGTTTGAATACAGTTTATCCGATAATAACGATGAAGCGAGCTAAAGATTTGACACCAGCAAAACAAAAGAGCCAGACATGGTTTCCATCCCCCCATATCATCCGCTTATCATAGACTTCACCGGCCAGATGGGCGTCGCGCAGCAGCAGGAAAAAAGAGCCGAAGAGAAAAAGGGACGGGTGCAAAACTCGGAAGATGTCGAAAAAGTTCGCTTTGAGAAAGAAAAAAATCACGAAGAAAGAAAAAAAAAGCGACACGATTCTCGGCAGGAAGATCTGATTCCAGAAGATGAAATTTCACACGGCTCCAAGAAACGGCGAATCGACGTAACTGTATAGAAAAAAACGTAACGGGCCATCATTAGAAAGGCAGGGCTGTCGAGACCCTGTTTTCTCGATAACCAATTTTGAGACGAATTAGAATGAAGTCTCTTTTTCGTACTTGAATGACACATTGACCCTGGCACGATAAGACTTGATCTTGCCGTTCTCGACGGTCATGTCCGGTTTCACGATCTCAGCAACCCTCAGGTCCCGAACAGTCTGGGCAGCCGTTTCCACCGCATTCCCGGCCGCATGCTCCCAAGATATGTCGCTGGTCCCAACAAGCTCAATGATGTTATACGTTCTTCCGGCTATAGCGATGCCCCTTTCCCGGTTAAGGTTCAAACGAAAGGCTTTCTTATTCCGTGAGGTCCGGATAAAAGGTCAGGAGATTCCCTTTCCAAGGGACTTGCCTCCGCCTGTTTGTTGAAAGCTACCTGGTTACAATACAGACAGCGCGATGTCGGGTCAAGTTTTAAGGTTTCGAGGGGTGTCATCTCTGTTTCCGGGAGGCTCCTTACACCGCGGGTGAAAACGGGCGTTCAGGTGGGAATCCCGGTGAGACCCATGAAGCAGCCCATTATAGGCTGCCTAAATTGACCCTTTCGCTTTTCAATCCGCTCGGGCTATCCTAAAAATGGTTTTAAAATAAATGAGTTATTAATCACGCGATACTTAACGGAAAGGTGGCACTTATCTTGCAGATCCTCGACTGAAATTTCGGAAGGTGAGAGGTTCTCTTCTTGTTTTCGTCATCTTTATCATACAATCAGAATTGATTTAATTGCAAAGAACTGCATATTCAAACCCCGGTCCTACTCAAAAAAAAGACCTGCGTGCCTTTGGCCGAGACAAAAGTGCCGCGCGCCGGTCCATGGGGTCTATGACTCAATGAAATGAACGCGATGGCGAATCCCTACAAAGCACTTTGGGCTGCGGTTTTGGAGCAAGCCATTAAGGACATCCAAGGCGATTTGACGTTTCGCAAAGGTAACATCAGGTCCATCTTCAGCGAAGGCGCTTGGGCCTGGTTTCGCAGTGAAAATCAAGACGTAGGTTCCTTCCTTTGGACCTGTAGTATGCTGGGACTGGAGCCGGATTTCGTCCTGAGCTTTATAACAAGTGACAAGCCACGGCTTCAAGCTCGCCGAAATTCGTTTGCGAGGAAACGTGAAAATCTACTGTAAGCCGACCCGGCTTCGCACATACCTTTTTCTACTCCTATTCTGTATGCCGCTCGCCTGCGTTACGGGCAAATCCAATGTGAGTGATGAAAACCCGAGAATTTCAAAGGATCTTCTCACAGAAGAGCAAGATTCACCGAAACCCCTTGTTTCTGAGCTGGAAACGCCGGATTTCTCAGGGGTCAACCCCCCGGATGCAGAACCCATTTTGGGCGACTCCTTAGAAAAAGCCCTCCCCAGTGAGGAGCAAGACGCCCCGACAGAATCGGATCAGAAACTGCTTGATTCTGCGTTGGAGTTCTGCCAGGCCTCATATGATTACTGGGATCGCGGGGATTTGGACAATGCGCTGGATGCCCTGGATCAGGCGTATTCCTTGATCTTGCAGGTAAACGCAACCCCCAAAGAACCTGAAATCCTGCAACAAAGGGATGATTTGCGCTTTACCATCTCAAAGCGTATCATTGAGTGCTATTCTTCCAGGTTCACGGTTGCCAATGGATATCACAAGGCAATTCCCCTGGAACAAAATGCTCACGTAGAAAAGGCACTTCAACTTTTTAAGGGTAGGGAGAGAGATTTTTTTCTGGAGGCATACGCCCGCTCCGGGAGATATCGCCCCGCGATTTTAAAATCACTGGAGGAGGCAGGCCTTCCGGAGGAGCTATCATGGTTACCGCTTATTGAAAGTGGTTTCAAGATCAGGGCGTTTTCAAGGGCAAGGGCGCTCGGGTTATGGCAGTTTATCGCCTCAACGGGATATAAATTCGGCCTGAAAAGGGATCCGTGGGTCGATGAAAGAATGGACCCGGAAAAATCCACGAAGGCGGCCATTGCCTATTTGAAAGAACTGCATCAAATTTTCGGGGACTGGGCAACTGCTCTGGCCGCTTACAACTGTGGAGAAGGGGCCGTGCTGAAACGCATCCGTACCCAAAGAATCAACTACCTGGACAACTTCTGGGACCTTTACAGAAAGCTTCCTCTCGAAACCGCTTTTTATTATCCGAAATTCCTAGCGGTTTTGCACATACTGAATGATCCCGAAGCCCACGGGTTCACCTTGCCCTCGGTGGATCCTGAAATAGAAATGGAAACGGTTGCCATTAACAAACAGGTTCACTTGAAAACCGTAGCCGAACATCTCGAGGTTGCCTACGGAACCCTGAGAGATCTGAACCCTGAATTGAGATATAATTACACACCCAATAGACCCTATCCGCTGATCGTCCCGAGAGGAAAAGGAGAATCACTGCTCGCAAAAATAGATGTTATCCCTACGTGGCATCCTCCCCAACCCGCGTATGTGATCCACAGGGTTCGGAGTGGAGAGTCATTGTCCCTCATCGCGACCCAATATCGAACCGGCGTGAGGGCCATTATGGATTTGAATGGGCTTCGGAGCAGACACTACATAAAGGCGGGGTGGAGGCTTAAGGTCCCGGTCAAACAGCACTACGCCTCGGCCAAAAAGACACCTCTACCGATTTATGCACTCCAAATCAAGGGAACTTCCCTTGAGTATGTGGTCCAAAAAGGAGACTCCCTTTGGGAGATCGCCAATCGTTTCGGGACGAAAGCTGAAATCATACAGTCCCTAAATCAGCTCACAACCACCCGCTTGGATGTCGGGCAGGTTCTCAAGATCCCCGAAGGACCTAAAACGGAAAAAGTGATGAAGCGCGTGACGGGAAGCAATCCGTCCGCCCAAGCTGCAAAGAACCCATCCGATGAATCCTCGGTGTTTCCCTAATCCAGAAATACGCCCGCAGCCTTAACCCATCTCCTGCCTCAATGCGGTTTTATCCAGCAAAGAGACGCGGCAACGCGATCTCTCCCACACCAGACAACTCACTCCGGGACATGCAGTGAGAGAACCTTTCAGAACCGGCGGTGTCTTTTAGGGCTTGGCCGCATCTAAATGGTTATAAAGGGATAAATTTCGAGGCCGCACTGCGCTCCCCGAGGCCGAGTCGGCCATGCGACAAGTTTGAAGTACACCTGCAGGGGGCAGAAATCGATGCCGGTTGCGTCAAATCGGGTTCATGCGTAAGATCCACAACCTGTTGCAAAACTAAGATCACCAAAGTATATAATGCTTGAAGGCTTATTTATCTGAATAGGGGCCAACGTCATGAAAAAAAGAAATCAGATGATCACCTTTCTTGGAAAGGAAACGGAGTTTGAGGGAAAGCTGTCATTCCGGGGAACCTTGAGGCTTGACGGCCATTTCAAGGGTGAAATCACTGCCGGAGAGAACCTCATTGTCGGTGAAGAGGGAATGATCGAAGCCGACCTTCACGCGGATTATATCGTCATCAGTGGTGAGGTGCACGGAAATATCCTTGCGGATCAGCGGGTAGATATCCATCCCCCCGGAAAAGTTTTTGGGAATATTCAGGCACCGGCCGTGGTCATCGACGAAGGCGTCATTTTCGAAGGAAAGACTCGCATGTACCGGGCAAAAGATGCGGATGAAACGAAATCCGATGCCGAAGCGCCCGATGCGGATGTGGAAGCAGCCGCCATAAGTCTCAACGCGGTTTACGGGATCATCACCGACCAGGATAGCGGCGCACCCATTAAGAACGCCGAAATCAAGTGCGAAGGCATGCGCAAGAAAAACACCCTAACCAACGCCGCCGGTTATTACGAGCTCATCAACCTTAAAGACGGAAACTGCAAACTGACGATTAAAGCCAAAGGCTACAAAAAAGGAAAAGGCAAGGTTGAGATATCAGGCGAGGGAAAACATGAGCAAAACTTTGCGCTCAAAGCAAAGTGAAATAAAATCTCTTGGTTGGCACCCCCTCAAACCGATATTGATCTTTTGTCTCTTGTTTTTCCAGAATCGTCCCACGCTGCCCGAACCTGCACGGAATTTGTGATGGATTGAAGCGATCTTTTATTGCCTTGGATCTGCTGTGGATGTAAGTCGTATTTTAAGGTCATGGGAGGAGGCAACTATTTGATTTTTCTGAACGTGAGAGGATAAACAATATATTCAAAGTAACCCGAAAAAATAATTTCTGTCTCATCTTTAGCTCGGCCCTTAGAAGCACCGCATTTTTCTAACAGCAATACTGAAACCAAATTTTTACGCCTGCCCACTAATTATTTCTTTCACCATACATCATATATCAGTATCTAACAGTTCATCGATGAGTGCCCAAAATGGGCACTAAACTTCTTGACAAACCAATCCTGATATTTAAATAAAAATTTGTGTTCCCAAACTTCAGAATACATCGCATCAAGGAAATGATGATATGGATGACTCGCAGTCAAGTATGATCCGGAGAAAACGAAGAGATGAAGCGGATGAAACACATCCCTCAGTCTTCGATCAAGAACAGTACGAGAAGCACAAGTCTGCAGTTGCAATCATCATGGGACACTTCTTTCTCCGCCACCTCAACCTTCTCTACCGGGAGTTTGAGGGAGACCTTATTTTGCCCGTGGTGCTCGGTGAGATCGCGCATCATAACATATTCCGATTTTATTCCTGCAAGGGCGACAGCATCGAAGTCCATGAACAATTGGTAACTTATCCGGAACGGATGCGGCATCTTGCACCAACCAACGCTTTCTCCATCAGTCATGCCACGGGCATCCCCAGGGAAACCGTGAGAAGGAAGATCGAAAAGCTTGAAAAGAAGGGGTGGGTTGTCAAAAACAAGAAGGGAGATGTTTTAATGACTGAAACGGTCAGCGAGCATTTTACGAAGGATTTCAACAAGAAACTGCTTTCTGAACTGCTTGGAACAACTGAGAGCATCAAGCGTCTTTTAGGACGAGACTGGAATAAAACCACACAGCAGGGTGAAGGGTATGAATAACGAAAAAATTGAATCATCAGGAAAGCTCACCAGGCGGCAGTTTTTGGTCGGCACGGGTGCGCTCGGTGCGGCGGTATTGCTGCCAGGCAAGCTCCTTGCGATCCCAAACACCATGGCGGATTCAGAAGGATTTCTGGTTGTGGATCTGAAGAAATGCCAAGGGTGCGGCACCTGTATGATGGCCTGCGCGCTGGCCCATTCCGGCATGGCCTCCTACAGCCTATCGCGCATTCAAATCCAGCAGGATTCATTTGCGGACTGGCCCGATGACGTTTCCATGGCGATTTGCCGTCAATGCCGGGACGCCCCCTGCGTGGCGGTTTGCCCGATAAGGCCGATACGGGCCAACAAGCCCAACGCCAAGCAGGGCAACGTTCGCATGATCGATCAAAGTCTCTGTATCGGCTGCAAAATGTGCCTGACCCGCTGTCCATTCACGCCGAGCCGCATCCAATGGAATTTCGAGTTGCAGAAGTCTCAGAAGTGCGACCTGTGTGTCGACACGCCATATATGGAAGAAAAAGGCGGCCCGGGCGGCACCCAAGCCTGTGTAAAGGTCTGTCCGGTGAATGCCATTAGGTTTACGACAAAAATGCCCGATCAGGGCAGCGAAGAATCGTATAATGTCAACCTCCGAGGCCGTGCTTGGTCGAAACTCGGAATGACCACCCAGTGAGGATAATTTTATGACAATCCATGGTTACGCCGGAAAAATACTCCGTCTGGACATGACCAAAAGGAAAGCAAACGCAATTGACACCAAGCCGTATCGACGATGGGGTGGCGGACATGGCATGGGGGCCGCGCTTTTCTGGGATTTCTGCAAGGACAAGACGATTACGGACGGCCGGCATCCGGCCAATGTCTGCTGCGTGATGACTTCTCCCCTCTGCGGGACGATCGTACCGTCAGCGGGCGGGCGCTGCGAGGTGGTCGGCGTCGGCGTGGGCCAGTACCCCATTTCCTGGTTCACCCGCACGAACTTCGGCGGTCGATTCTCGACCATGCTCAAATACGCCGGATGGGACGGGATTGTGATCGAAGGCCGGGCAGACAGCCCCGTCTGGATCGACATTCGCAACGGGCATGTGATCTTCCATGATGCCCAGAACCTGTGGGGTAAGGACACCTGGGCCACGCAGCTGGAGATCCGAGACCTCCTAAAAATTCGGCGCGGCACGAAAACCCATTGGCAGGATCTTGAGGCATTGCCCTTATCTGAAAAAAAGGAGTCATCCGAAAAGGATTTGGGTCGAACGACCCAGAAGCCGGCAATCCTTTGCATTGGACCGGCGGGGGAAAACCAGACCTGCCACGCCGCCTTGATCCACGATGCCGGCAACGGTGCCGGCCAGGGTGGATTCGGGGCGGTCTGGGGATCGAAGAACCTGAAAGCCATCTCTGTTCTGGGCACCGGCGGCATCAAGGTGCACGACCCCAGGACCCTGCTTCGGGCCCGCATGATCACCAAGGAAAAATATGTCACCAGCTGGCAGACGCCCGACTTTCAAGCCTGGACGCGCCTCGGCCGGCTGCCGAACCCAATCATCCAAGCCGCCCCGCCGACATCCGAGCGCCGCCCCCAGTCCTGCCAGGGGTGCATCAACGGCTGCCGGTCGCGCTACAGCGTAGGCTATGGTAATGAGTCCGCCTGCCAGGAAACCTTCTGGTATGGGCCTTTTGTTCGCAAAGTCGCGAAAAGCCGGGCTGAGGATACTGAAATCAATCTCAAGGGGGCTGATATCGTGCAGAAATACGGCCTCAATTCCTTTGTGCTCCAGCCCGGCCTGCACTGGCTCGAACACCTGTACGAAGACGGTGTTCTCGGACCGGGCCGGAAAATCCCGTCCAACCTCCCGTGGGAGACGATCGGGACGCTCGATTTTGCGGAAAAGATCGTCCATGCCTTGTCCACCCGGACGGACATCGGTGCGGACCTGGCCGATGGATGGGTGCAGGCGGCCTTGAAGTGGGGACGGGAAGAAGATCTTCACACCGGTGCGCTCCAGTTTTCCTACTGGGGCGTTCCGGAGCATGGTTACGACCCCCGGGCCGAACTCGAGTGGGGCTACGGCAGCCTCATGGGGGACCGCGATACGAATACCCACTGTTTCAACTACATCTTTACCAATGTCAGTGCGGCCTTCGCCTTTGGAAAACCCCTGCGCATTTCGGCGGAAGAAATGGTCAACTTGCATGCCAAAAAGATGGCTCCTTATGCCAAGGACCGGCCCGAAGTGCTCGATTACAGCGATGCCAATATGTACTCGGAAGCGGTTGCGCAGATCGTCCGCTGGCAGCAGCACTACTGCCGGTTCTATAAAAATTCCGCATTGTACTGTGATTTAAAATGGCCTGACTTTGTCAATACCAACGTGCCGGATCTTGAAGGGGCCACTGCGTCATCGGACGGCGGAGAGCAGGTGTTTTGGAATGCGGTTACCGGCGATACCATCAGCTTTGAGGACGGCATTGAAATCGGGCGCCGGATCTGGAACCTGGACAACGCCATCTGGGTGCTCCAGGGAAGACACCGCGACATGGTGCATTTTGCCCCTTATATCTACGAGACCGTATACAACAAAGGTGAAGTGTTCCCGTTTTTCATGTGGACCTGTCGGGATGACGAGGGGAAATGGCATTACAGGGATCTGATGGGCCGTTCGATGGATAAAGCCAAACTCGAAGATTGGAAGACCATCTTTTACCAGCTTGAAGGCTGGAACACGAAGACGGGCTGGCCCAAACGCAGCACCCTTGAAAAAATGGACATGGGGTTTGTGGCGGATGCGCTTGAGGCAGCCGGCCGATTGGGGGAGGAAGCGTCGTGACGTATCATTTTTCACAACCCAGCGAGTCCCTGTCCCGCAGGATCCTCAGCCCCGTCCCTTTTAAGGAGCGTTTTCCCGCCGGTCGCCTGAAACCGCCCGTGGGAATCCTGTCCGGTGATGTGCGCAGCTTGCCGGAATTGCACCTGTTTCTTGCGCCGGATGACGCCTCTCTTCCCGGCATCAATTTGAAGGCCCTGCCGGAGTGGATTGAAGTGAGTATCGGCGACAAGGAACTGGCGAAATCGATTCGGACAATCGTCAATACACCGGTTAATTACGTCGAGGATTGCGTGAGGATCTATGAGGTTGTGGGGTATCGATTGGATCAGGCACGCAAGTCAATCAAGGAGACAGAGCAATGAAGGTTTTGCTTGCTGCATTTTTCTGCCAGATCATTTTGTGTGGTCCGCTTGTTGCGGCACAACTGCCCGAAATCTCCGGTGCCGTAGCTTATACCGAAATGATGCAGTTCGACTACACAAAAGACGGAACCCGGAACCAAGTGCAGTTCTGGCTTGAGTTTAAGGGCCGCCCTGCTTTGGGAAAGCCCGGGGAAGCGGCGTACAAACCTGAATCGGGTGCCATATACTATTATCTTGTCGACATGGATAACAAGAAACAGGTCGACAACTGGCTCATGGGGTTCAGCATGATGGAAGGTCCACCGCCCAGTGGCCCCTATCCCATGAACAATATCAATATCAGGGGGAATACGGCAACGTTTACGGCCTTCGGCATGAAGTGGACCATTATCGACGGCGGAGAGGGCTACCGCAAGGATACGGT
>JAWOGN010000314.1:0-17631 GCA_046496815.1 Desulfatiglandaceae bacterium | reverse complement strand
TCAAACATGTCGACGCCTCGCATCGCTGCCTCCAGCAGATCTTCGGGCGCCCCCACGCCCATCAGATAGACGGGCCTGTCCTCCGGAAGCGACCGTATCGTTTCGGTGACGACTCGCAACCTCGTCTCTCGGTCTTCGCCAACCGAGAGTCCCCCTATCGCAAAGCCATCGAAACCCATGACGGCCAATTCTTCGGCACTTTTTTTCCTCAAATCAGGATAGACCCCGCCCTGCACAATGCCAAAAAGGCTCTGCTCGGAACCATCCATACACTCAAGACACTTTCGAGCCCAAAGACTTGTCAGTCGAATCGATCTGAAGACATATCCGTACTCGGAAGGATAGGGCGCACACTCATCAAAGGCCATGATGATATCCGCACCCAATGCCCTCTGAATTTCTATTGCATCTTTGGGACCGATGAAGTGCTTGGAGCCGTCCAGATGCGATCGGAATGTTACACCTTCCTCGGCTATCGTCCTCAGGGCCGACAAACTGTAAACCTGGAAGCCACCGCTGTCCGTCAAAATCGGCCCGGGCCAACTCATAAATCGGTGCAGCCCCCCCAATCGCTCAATGACTTTATGACCGGGGCGAAGATACAGGTGATAGGTGTTGGCCAAAATGATCTTTACACCCACATCCGTCAAATCTTCAGGTGATACCGCCTTGACCGACCCCTGAGTTCCAACCGGCATAAAGACCGGCGTATCAAAGTTTCCGTGCGGAGTTTTGACAGTCCCGACTCTACCGCTGCATTCCCTGGATTTGTGAATTACATTAAACTTCAACCTTGAACTTGACATTCAATTCTTGCACGCCAAAAACACAAAAAAAAGGGCCCGCCAAGCCGCGATGAAATCTTGTAGCTTGAGGGTACGAGAACCACCGGTATTTCCAAAGAGTCAAATTGGACGCAGCCGCTTTCATTTTGGGGAAGAAATCGTTTGACCCCCCTCAAAAATCGTCTTCCTCGCTCGAACCGGCGGAACGGTCGCCCGCCGTCAAAATATCAACATCGCATCCCCGTAACTGTAAAAGCGATATCCTTTGCGAATAGCCAACAGATAGGATTGCTTTATGAATTGAAGACCGGCGAAGGCGGACACGAGGAAAAGCAGGGAGCTCCTTGGCAAATGAAAATTGGTTATCAGGGCGTCCACGATTCTAAATTCAAAGCCCGGCGTAATGAGCAGGTCCGTGGTGCCTTCTCCTGACATGACCGACCCGTTCCGGGTTCCGGCCGTTTCCAGAGCTCTTACGACAGTTGTCCCCACAGCAACCACCCGTTGCCCTGCTTTTTTGGTTCGTTCTATGGCCTTCGCTGTTTTCGGCTCGATTCTAAAGAATTCTTCACCCAAGCGGTGTTTTCTGACATCCTTTGTGCGGACGGGACGGAAGGTCCCGTATCCCACGTGAAGTGTGAGGGGTTCAATGAAAACGCCAACATTCTCAAGAGCTTGGATCAAATTTTCCGTGAAGTGAAGCCCGGCCGTGGGTGCTGCGATGGCACCCTTTCTGTTGGAAAAAACCGTTTGGTAACGTTGCCGGTCGAGCTGTTCACACCTGTTTCCGTTCCCTCGCTTAATATAGGGGGGCAACGGCATAGAACCTTTCTCTGCAAGCAGAGAATCAATCGAGCGATTCCCGTTGAACGTGATCCGGACAATACCATCGTCAAGTACTTCACTTACCCTTCCTGAAACGCCGGATTCAAAGAATAAGAGACTGCCTTTTTTAGGCCTTTTGGAGGATTTTACCAGGCAAGATCGCGTGGGTCGGTTTTGATCCTCAACTTCCGGGTGTTCCAGTACCAGGATTTCAACTTGACCTCCGCTCTCCTTTCGACCGAAAAGCCTCGCAGGGACAACCCGAGTATCATTCACAACCAGGAGATCCCCGGGTCGGATCAGTGCGGGAAGATTACAGAATTGACTGTGCGAAACAGACTGCTTCTTACGATCCAGTACCATTAAACGGGCGTGATCCCGTTTCAAAGTCGGCAGCTGTGCGATTGATTCTGCCGGCAATTCGTAATTGTATTTTTCTAAATCAAACATTTAAGCATTTCAAACTGGACAAACTAAACAAAATCAGGTCTAAAGTCAAACGTTTTTATTGCCTAAAAAAGTAGGCAATCAAAAGCCCAATCGCCATGGCGACGAAACCCATGATCCTCAAGTTTGAATCCGGAACCTCTTGCAGCGTTGACATCCACTTCTTCATCTTGCTGGGAAACGCGAAGTAAGGAAGACCTTCTACCATCAGCACGAGCCCGAGCAGACAGAGCAATAATTTCATGCTTGCCTTATCCTTTTAAAAATCTCCTCGATTCGAGATATGTGATCTCTTGTGATTTTACCAGGTCTAAGAAAATACCTGTATGTTCCATGATGCATGAACAAAAAAATAGAGCACACCGCCAAATGAATGGTTTTGATGTGGCTCTACAACGATACGTATAATATTGCCGACATCTTGTTCTGTCAACCCGACTCTCCGCTCATATAGTACTTGATCTATAAAGAAGGATCAGTTAGCTTCCATGTTTGAATCCAAGCGGAAGTCTCCGGTGTGAAACACAAATCCTTCACTGCTTGCAGAACGCCCCCCCCACCCAGAGTGGGGGAAAAACGCAAGCAGAGCAGAGAACCGCGTAGCCGCAGCGGCGGCAGACGTGCTCCTCTCCGGGGATGCTCCGAGCGGATTTTAAGGCCACGCTGACGTTCCATTTGTTGGGGCAAGGCCCTGTGTCCCGCTTTTGCGGGAGAAGAAACCCCAACGGGAATCTCATTTCAATCATCAGTTCTTTCATGAGTTACATGTTTACGGCACATCAAGAATGAAAACGAAACTCAAAGCCCTGGTCAAGGTCGCGGTAGAAGCGTGTTTTGAGGAAGGGATACTCTCCAGGGTCCCGGTCCCGGATTATGTAATTGAAATCCCCAATAATCCGAACCATGGGGACTTCGCCACCAATTTGCCTTTAATTCTCTCGGCGAGCCAGAAGCGGCCCCCACGGGAGATCGCATCTTTTATCATCGACCATCTCAAAGATAACGGGGGGCTGCTTGAGAATGCAGAGGTGGCGGGTCCCGGTTTTATCAACTTTCGAGTTAGCGCCGAGACGTGGTATTGCGTTTTATCTGATATCGTCCGGCTCAGAGAGCGTTACGGACGGAGCGAGGTGGGAAATCACCGAAAGGTCATGATCGAATTTGTAAGTGCCAATCCCACCGGCCCCCTCCATCTTGGTCATGGTCGCGGCGCAGCCCTGGGAGATACGCTTTCCAGAGTTTTTTCTTTTTGTGGGTATGACGTGGCTCGGGAGTTCTATATCAACGATGCGGGGCTGCAAGTCAGGCTCCTTGGCGAATCCATATTCAGCCGCTTCAAGCAGATGACGGTGCAGGACTACGCTTTTCCGCAAAGTGGGTATCATGGGGATTATATTTCAGACCTGGCCGAAACCATTTCTCGGGAAATCGATTTGGATGAGATGTCGGAAGAAGCGGCCGCTGAGATCTGTGCCCAAAAAGGCAAAGTACGCATGCTTGAAGAGATCAAGCAAGACCTCGAGAATTTTAGAGTTTCCTTCGACCTTTGGTACAGTGAAAGTGACCTCTACGGATCGGGACAGCTCCAAAAGGCCTTGGACATGATGGAAGGCGGAGAAAACCTTTATGAAAAGGATGGGGCTCTGTGGATCGGAACCTCCAAGTTTGGGGATGATAAGGACCGTGTCATTCGAAAAAAAGACGGCCAATTTACCTATTTCGCAACAGATATGTCCTATCATCTGAACAAAAGAGCTCGCGGCTTTGAAAAGGCGATCAACGTATGGGGCGCAGACCACCACGGCTACATTCCCCGCATGAAAGCGGCACTTTCGGCGTATGGTTTTCCAGAAGACTGGCTATCCGTCGTATTAATCCAACTTGTTAAGCTCTGGCGCGGCGGGCTGGAGATCAAGATGTCAAAAAGGGCCGGGTCCTACGTCACCCTGCAAGAGTTGGTGAATGAAGTGGGGGTGGATGCAGCGCGGTTTGTCTTTTTGTCAAAGAACCATGACTCGCCGCTGGATTTTGATATTGATCTCGTGAAGAAGCAGGACAGTGAGAACCCGGTCTATTATGTGCAATACGCGCACGCCAGGATCTGCAGTATTTTCAGGAAGGCGGCATCGGAGGGAATTTCGCTGCCCGATGAAACCGATGAATTTCCGGACCGTCTTGTCCTGGATGAAGAATTGACCCTCATCAAGCATATGGCTGCATTTCCTTCCCTTACAGAAGACATTTGCAAGTGCCTTGAGCCGCATCGTCTGACCTATTATCTCACCGAGCTGGCTGCGCTGTTTCATCAGTATTTCAATTTGGGCACGAAGATTCCAGATCATCGGATTGTCTCTCCGGACTTGATACTGAGCCGGGCACGGTTGCGTCTGGTTGACGCGGTAAGGATCGTAATAGCCAATGGACTCGGACTCCTGGGCATAAACGCACCGGAGAGAATGTGATAAGGGCGTCACCAAATGCCATCAAAGAAATCCAAAGACAAGAAAAAAGGCAAAAAATATCGAGTGGAGTTTTCTCGTGGATCGCTCTTTTTCTGGAGCCTCGGCTCCTTATTCTTTCTGGGCTGGATTTTCGTGCTGGGTATTCTTGTAGGTCGAGGCTTCCTGCCCCAAGGGGTCATTGCCCTGACTAAATTGCGGACACCCATCACAAAACTCCAGGATGTGGTAAACAACAGAAGAGAATCCGATTTGGATCGTATAAAAGAGCTGGATAAGGATCCTGAATTCAAGTTCTATGACGAACTATCCTCCAAGAAAGCTAAAGTCACAAAAAAAGGCCAGGATGAGAACAAGAAATCGGTGAAGAAAAGCTCACCGGCGGAGCACTCTGAAACAGCGGACTCTCTTACCATTGCACAGCAGGTCGAAAGCATTGGGCAATCAATTATCGATCCGGTCGGAGAAGAACCAAAACAAAAAGCCGGCAGTCAGACCGCAGGGGATGGCTGGACATACACCGTTCAGATCGCCTCGGTGGAGAGCGGAATCGAGGCCGGCAAGATCGTCGACCGACTCACGAGTCAGGGCTATCCTGCTTATTTCTATGAGGCCAGGGTAAAAGGTCGGACCTATTACCGGGTTCGGTGTGGAAGATTCGGGGAGAAAAGTGAGGCCGATGCGTTAAATAGGCAATTGGCCGAAGAAAAAAAAATCAAAGGCTTTGTCACGAAAGAACGGGAGGAAATACATGCCCGGGCGAGCAAGCAAGGGGAGAACAGGTCGAAGACAGCCTCCACCTTGGGGCCATCAAAGCCTGCCATGTATACGGTGCAACTTGCATCGCTCAAAAACAAGGATGAAGCCCTCAAGATGACCGGGCGATTGAAGCATCGCGGGTATTTGGTCTATTTGAATCAGGTCACCATAGAGAATACCACCTATTATCGGGTGAGGTGCGGGCGTTTTGAGAGCAAAAAAGAGGCCGGAAACCATCAGAGAATTTTGGCGACGAAGGAATCCATTGACGGGTTTGTTACCAGAGTCGAGAACTGAGAAGTGAATTCCATGCGCATTAAGAAAGCCGTAGCAGGAGATATTCAAGCCATTCACAAGATCCTGAATCATTACGCCGGGCAAGATCTCCTCCTGCCGAGGTCTTTGAGTGAATTGTATGATCACTTGAGAGACTATTTCGTATTGGAGACGAGCGATCGGGGGCATTCCATCCATGGTGTTTGTGGGCTGGGCATATGTTGGGAGGATTTATCTGAAATCAAATCCTTGGCGGTTGCTGAAGATTCCCACGGAAAGGGCTATGGCAAAAAACTCGTTGAGGCTTGTCTCAAGGAAGCCCATCTTCTTGGGCTCAGTAACGTGTTTACCTTGACCTATATCCCCGAATTTTTTCTGAAACTCGGCTTTGAGGAAGTGGAAAAATCGACGCTTCCCCATAAGATTTGGGCCGATTGCCTGAAATGCCCGAAATTCCCAAACTGCGAGGAAGTCGCATTGGTCATTCAGTTGTAAGATGCTCAGTGCCGATTTGCTCCGAGCCGTGGCGCAGGAAGAGAATGAAACGGTCGGTTTGAGAGATAAAACGGGCTGCAACGGGCGGACCGGCCTCGAGCTCTTCCAACAAGTGTGCCTGGCCGGGGCATTCTCGGCGTCTTGAAATGCTGTGTGAAAGCAGGAGGAGAAAATGTTTGGCATCGGTATGCCGGAACTGATTATTATCATGGTGATCGCCCTCATCGTCATCGGACCGCGGAAACTCCCTGATCTTGCAAGGGCCTTGGGGAAGGGGATGGCAGAGTTCAGGAAAGCCACGCAGGAAATTAAAGAGAGCCTCAATGTGGAGGAGGATTTAAAGGATGTAAAAGAGGAATTAATCGACTCAATCAGTGGTCCGGATAACGCGCAGGATTTTGAACCCTACAAATCCGATGAAGATAAAGAATCGAAGTACGATAACGCTGACGAAATGCCGGAGGATTATGAACGCGAAAAAAACGGAACCGATGAAACCCGGGAAAATATAAACAGTCGGGCGGCAGAAGCGAAGGAGTCGAAAGCGGATGGACAGTGATGAAAAGCAGCCCTTTTTGAGCCACCTTGAAGAATTACGAAAAAGACTGATAACCTGCGCCATCGGCGTGGGAATCGGTTTTGTCGTGGCATATATTTTCTCCGAGAGGCTTTTTCAATTACTGATTGCTCCGCTCTATACCGTCATGCCGGAAGGCGATCAGCTGATTTATACAAACCTACCTGAAATGTTTTTTACCTATATCAAGGTTGCCTTTATCACGGGGATTATGCTGGCTGCGCCGCTCATTTTCTATGAATTATGGATGTTTGTCGCTCCCGGGCTCTATCAAAAAGAAAAAAAGTATCTTATTCCCTTTGTGGTGTGCTCTACGATTCTTTTCGTGGGGGGAGGGCTTTTTGGCTATTTCGTCGTCTTCCCGTTCGGCTTCAAGTTTTTCATCGGGTTTTCAAATGAATACGTAAAAGCGCTGCCATCGGTCAAACAATACTTTTCATTCTCAATAAAACTGCTGATTGCTTTCGGTGCTGTCTTTGAACTTCCGCTGATTATTTATTTTTTGGCAAAAATGGGCATCGTGACACCGGAGTTTCTGAAACAAAAACGCAAGTACGCGATCCTGATGACTTTCACCCTGGCTGCCATCCTAACGCCTCCGGATGTCGTCACACAATGCATGATGGCTGGACCCTTAATAATTCTCTATGAAATCGGTATCTTGGTTTCCAAGCTTGCTCGGAAGAAAAAAGGGGGAAGTGATGAAGACGTTGAGAATCAGGAGTCATCAGACGATTGAGGCAGCACCTGCAATTCCCCGGGGTGCGTATCGCCCGGACACCTTCTCAGGAATGCCGGATTGTGAACCCGTTTTCCAGGATGCCAAAGCTTGACATTTTCCGGCCGGATGGCGTCCAGCCTTGGATCAGCGAAAAAGCTTCATTCTGCTTCCGGAAATCGTCAGGATCAGCGGTTCTTTTTCAACCTCCCCTTCAAAGTTAAACGATATATTCCCGGTCACGCCGTTGAAGTAGTAGGAATCGAAGAGTGCCTTATGGAGATCCCTTCGTGTGCGGATGTTTTCCCGTGCGATCAATTCCTTAAGAAACTTGATCGTGTCATGTCCCGTGGCTGCCAGAATTCCGGGTGTTGCGTCGAAATTTGTTTTGTACGCCTGTACGAACACTTTAACAGTCGGAACCTCGAGACCTTCAAAGAAGCCGGATGAAAAGAGGGCGCCTTGCACGTAGTCTCCCGCCGTTTCAATCAATTGGGGAGATTGCCACAGACTCGTCCCCATCAGGAGCACGTCCACGACGTCGTAATAGGCCAGTTGGGGTGCAATCATTGCCACTCTTTGAAAATTGTCAGGTATAAAGACAGCGTCAAACTCCACGATAGGTTCATTTTCCTCAGAAAATATGGTGCTTTCTTCCGCTTCCGGGGTTCGCATTTCTCTAAGCTTTTCAACCACGGATTGGGGTCTTGGGTAATAGAGACCTGTCATCTTTTTTATTTGTTCAGCAAAGTCGGTCTCATCCGGCTCGTAGGATTCGACCGCCGTCACCTCTCCCCCAAGCGTTTCGAGTCGATCCCAAAAAAGATTTAAAAGGAAACGCCCGTAGGAATTTTCGGGATAGAGAATGGCGAACCGTTTTAGGTGCATGTCGGAAACCGCAATGTCCAACAGCCTGTGGACCTCTCGGAAAGGTGTCGTAAAATTGCGAAACACCATTGTTCCTTCCTCAGTGATCCCCTCCTTTTGTGTCAGGGTAATGATAGGAATGTTATACGCTTGGGCTTTTTTCGCCGCCGGCACGGCTGCCTTGCTGGAGAGGGGTCCGAGAATAGCAATGACTTTTTCATTATCGGCCAGGTCTTCAAGTTCGGCCGCAGCGTGCTCCGGATCCCCTTTGGTGTCTTTAATTACCAACTCGAGATCCGGACCCGGATCTGCTTCGTCAAACACCCCCATACCGAGCTCAATTCCGCTCAACACCTCCTGTCCGTAAATGGCGTAAGGTCCACTCAGCGGCAAGAGACATCCCACCGCATTTTTTCTAACCGATAGCTCCGCTTCAATGCGCTCCAGAATCCGTCTTCCTTCTGATACCCAATAGGGTTCCGGCGTCGATCGAACCAGGGTCATCGCAGCTTCTCGGGCCTTGTCAAGATTGCCTTGTTCCAAATACTCAGCGGCCATCCTGGAATGAACTCCGGGCGCATAGTCGGTTCCCAAAGCCAAATCCGCTATTTCCTGGAGCGCTATGATGTCGCTGTTTTCAATCAAATCCTCCAACTTCTCGCTTATCTCTGCCTGCCTTTGCAGGTCATAGAGCCACTCCGCCTCTGCCTTAAGCCACCAACGAAAGGCTTCGGAATTATTTCCCAACGCCTTTAGATTCTGACCCAGAAGCAGCAACATATCGGGTTTTAGGGGATGCCGGGGATGTTTTTCAAGCCACGCGAAGCCTTGATCCAACGAAGCGCGGTGGTCGGTCTTACGGAAAAGCCCCTCCGCGATCTCATATTCCACGACCGGCAGATCCCTGTAGTTGGGGTATTCCCGGGAGATTTTTATGAGAAGGTCCAAGGCCTTTGGGTCCTGCCCGGTTTGAACATAAATCTCCGCGATCCGGTGCAGGGCCAGAGGCGCGTTCTTGTCTTCGGGGGACTGATCGAGGTAGGTTTGATAAGCGACCAATGCCTTTTCCAACTCCCCGCTATTCAGGTAGCCCTCAGCCAAGGCAAATTGATCTGTTACGGCTTCTTTTGTTATATCCTTTTCTATGGGCATTCTTGGTTGGCAGCCTGCCAAAAAAAAGGCCAATCCCCCCATCAAAAGGGGGATGGCCTTGTTCCATGCAAAAGCTCTGAATGTCACTTCTGTACTTCCTCAAAATCCGCGTCCACGACATCCTCATCTTGCGTTGGTCCGGCATCGGATGGGCCGCCGGCACCAGACTCGGCCTGCCCTTGTTGTTGGCTCGCCTGCGCATACATGGCCTCTGCCAGTTTGTGAGATGTCTGAGTCAGTGCTTCAGTCAATCGCTTGATTTCTTCCGTATTTTCCCCTTCCATGGCCTTTTTCAGGTTATCGATTGCCTGATTTATGCTTGCTTTGGTTGCTTCATCGACCTTATCTCCTGCTTCTTTAACGGACTTTTCAGTGGTGTAGATAAGGGAATCCGCCATATTGCGGGCATCTATAAGCTCCCGTTTTTTCTTGTCTTCCTCGGCATGCATTTCCGCATCTTTGACCAGCTTATCAATTTCCTCTTCACTCAATCCGCTTGAGGCGGTGATCTTTATGGATTGTTCCTTCCCCGTGCCCATATCCTTTGCTGAAACATTTACGATTCCGTTGGCGTCAATGTCAAATGTCACCTCAATTTGAGGCATACCTCTTGGGGCAGGCGGGATACCTACCAACTGAAATCGCCCAAGCGTCTTATTGTTGGCGGCCATCTCACGTTCACCCTGGAGCACATGGATTTCAACGGCCGGCTGGTTATCGGCTGCAGTAGAGAAGATTTGGCTCTTTTTTGTCGGTATGGTCGTATTTTTTTCGATGAGTTTGGTAAAGACACCTCCCAAGGTTTCAATACCCAATGAAAGTGGCGTGACGTCGAGAAGAAGTACGTCCTTAACATCGCCTCTTAGGACACCCCCCTGTATGGCGGCTCCCACCGCAACCACTTCATCGGGATTTACGCCTTTACTCGGTTCCCTGCCGAAGATTTCCTTTACCTTTGCTTGAACCTTCGGCATGCGCGTCATTCCGCCCACCAGAATGACTTCCTCGATATCACTGGCTTTGAGGCCGGCATCCCTCAATGCTGTATTGCACGGCCCTACAACTTTTTGAATCAGATCATCCACCAACGCTTCCAACTTCGCACGGCTTAATTTAATGTTGAGGTGTTTGGGTCCGCTGGCATCCGCTGTGATGAAGGGCAGATTCACATCCGTCTCGGTTGAACCCGACAATTCGATTTTGGCTTTTTCGCCTCCCTCCTTCAGTCTTTGAAGGGCCATCTTGTCGCTGCGTATGTCAATGCCCTGATCTTTCTTGAATTCATCTGCCAAATAATCAATGATGCGAAGGTCGAAATCCTCGCCTCCTAAATGGGTGTCGCCATTGGTGGACTTCACCTCAAAAACACCTTCACCGATTTCCAGTATCGATATGTCAAATGTCCCCCCCCCGAGGTCAAAGACCGCGATCTTTCGGTCTCCCTTCTTGTCCAGTCCGAATGCAAGCGAGGCTGCTGTCGGCTCATTAATGATTCTCTCAACCTTGAGGCCGGCGATTTTCCCGGCATCTTTGGTTGCCTGGCGCTGACTATCATTGAAATAAGCGGGCACGGTGATGACCGCTTCAGACACCTTCTCTCCAAGATAGTCCTCTGCAGTTTCCTTCATTTTTTGGAGTATCATGGCAGATATTTCAGCGGAGCTGTATTCTTTTCCCCGAATGGAAACATTGGCATCCCCGTTGGCTGCCTTACTTACCTTGTAGGGAAGGGTTTTGATATCATTTTGAACTTCCGGGGACTCATATTTTCGACCAATAAGTCTTTTGACTGCAAAAACCGTATTTTCGGGATTGGTGACGGCCTGCCTTTTCGCAGTCTGCCCTACCAGCCTCTCTCCTTTATCCGTAAATGCCACCATCGAGGGGGTTGTCCTGCTCCCTTCAGCATTGGCAATCACAATCGGATCACCACCCTCCATCACAGCGACACAGGAATTGGTTGTCCCAAGATCAATGCCTATTATTTTTCCCATCTCTTAGCCTCCTCAAATCCTCAGATATATTATAGAATATGCTTAAAAAATGCGTTTCAACGCAATTATTTCCTTAAACTAACCGCCCCGCCTACTTACGATGACCATGGCGGGACGGATAAGCCTCTCATTTAAGAGGTACCCGCTTTGGAGCTCCTGAATGACCGTGCCGGGTTTCACGGAATTGTCTTCCTGCTCTGAAACAGCCTCGTGAAAATTGGGATCGAAAGGCGCGTTCATTGCTTGAACCGGCTCTACCCCTGAGTTCTTGAGAATATCCAGTAACCCCTTCAGGGTCAGTTTAACGCCCTGTTTCAGTGCATCGAGTGACTCTTCGTTCTCCGAGTGCGCAATGGCCTTCTCAAGATTATCCACCACGCCCAGCAACTGTCTGATAAGCGATTCATTCGAAAATTTGCACAAATCGGACTTTTCCTTCTGGAACCGTTTTTTAAGGTTTTCTATCTCCGCCTGAGAGCGAACGTAAAGGTTAAAGTTCTTATCTGCCGTTTCCTCCAGTTCAATGACTTTTTCCAGCAATTCCGCTTTCGACAAATTTTCAAGAGCACCCTTTTTTTCGTCTCGCAATCCGTGATCATGAGAATCTTCGGCGATTTCTTTCAAATCGACGTCCGGGTTCTCCGTTGTGTCAATTTCGGTATCCTTTGGATTCGTGATTTCAACCTGTACCACGACTCACTCCTGCAAAAAAAACATATTTCTTTTAAGGTCTTAACACAACAAAACGGTAAGCATCGAAAAAAGCATTGTCAATGCGACCAACCCGGTTTTTCAAATCTTTTTTGAGGGGCCTACGACCGGAGGGGAGGCAATGAAATACTCCCCTGTATTTCTATGGGTATCATTTCGACCTTCATTGATTGTGGAAAAAACATCTCCTTCCCGGGCAGACTCTCAGTCGGTTTCATCCGGTTTTTTCCTTTGGTTCACGATTCCAAACCATGGCCCGTAATTCTTTCCAAGGCCTCCAGGTATTTCTCCCGCGTTTTTTCGATGATATCGAGAGGCAATTTGGGCGGTGGCGGCTTTTTCAACCAGTTGATTTCAAGCAGGTAGTCTCTCAAGAACTGCTTGTCAAAACTCTGTTGGGGGCCTCCGGGACGATAGGAATCCACGGGCCAGAACCTCGATGAATCCGGTGTCAGCACCTCATCGATCAAAATCAGATTACCCTCCCTTAAACCAAATTCAAACTTTGTGTCGGCCACAATGATCCCTTTTTCTGAGGCGAAGTCTCGCCCAAATTCGTAGATTTGGAGACTCATGTGTCGGACCCTCTCAGCGGTCTCTTCTCCCAAGATCTCCAATGCGAATTCATAAGTGATGTTTTCGTCATGCATGCCGTCTGCCGCCTTGGTGGAAGGGGTAAATATTGCCTGGGGCAACGCCTGCGATTCCTTAAGTCCCTCAGGAAGTCTGATCCCGCATATGCTTCCAGTGGAAAGATAGTCTTGCCAGCCCGAGCCGGATAAATATCCTCTCACAATGCATTCAACAGGCAGCGGGTCGGCTTTCCTCACCAGCATGCTGCGGCCTTTGAGCTGATCGGTGTATCTTCGACAAACTTCCGGGTATTCGGCGGGGTCGCTCGATATCACGTGGTTTTCCACAATCGAGTTCAGTTTTTGAAACCAGAACAAAGAGATGCTTGTCAGGACTTTTCCCTTATCTGGAATCGGGTCTGCCAGTACGACGTCAAACGCCGACATGCGATCACTCGCAACGATTAGCAGGTCGTCTCCAACCTCGTAAACGTCCCGCACCTTCCCCCGCTTCAGGAGACGGATACCTTCGAAATCACTCCGCTTCAGGACCTCTGAGTTCATTGGTTTACCTCCGGTTTGTATTTTAATAGCGTTAAAAGCAATCCCTCCGACGTAAAAAATATGGGTCGTGGCATCCAGCCCTTCAACAAAAGGGCCATGGCGAATGCAATTTTCCTTTTTATTGACAAGGCCTAAAACATGTCAAGGGCGTCTTGGTTTATTTCCGTAATTTCAGGTTGCTGCAGGACCTTTCCAAATTTTGTGTCTTCAAGACTTCCCGGACATCTCTGTTGATAAAGATCGAGTTTGCGCAAATAATCCCTGTAGTGCTTCAGCACACGGTTCCGAAACCCTATCGTCTCGCGGTAGGGAGGGATACCCTTATACTTCTTGACCCGATGCGGTCCCGCATTATAAGCGGCCAGTGCCAGGCTTATGTCTCCCTCCTGATCCATCATCAAATTGTCGAAATATTTGAAACCGTACTCAATCGCCTTTCGCGGCTCCAATCGGTCATCTCTTCTCTCATCTAATATTTCCTTCCTGTATCTTGCATACAAGTCTATGCGTTTCCGCCTGCAATCGAGCGATTGCTGCATGAGATCCCTGGCACGCCTGGCGGTTTCCAGACGGTCCTCTTGGGTTACCTTAAGGATAAGCCTCATGGCACGATTTCTCAGGTTCCGCTCCTTACGCATCATTGCCCCCGCCTCATTGAGATAAGGCGGCACAAAAATATTTTCCATCCCCAATGCTTCGGCGGTTCTCGGCATGATTTGTGTAAGGCCGGCGGCGCCCACGTGCGATACGGCGTGCGGATTGAAATTGGACTCTTGTCGAATGAGAGCGAGAAACAAAAGCAAATTTACAGAATGTTCCTTGGGATTTCGCTCCTTCATGATAGCATCCAAAAGCGGGATGTAACGGGATTCAGCGTTTCCCAGAGCCTCCTGCCACCTATCGCCGAGTGCTTCCAGGGATTTGACGGTCTGCATGTCGAGATCAAACAGACGCGTGTCTTTTTCCTCCGATTTCTGCTTAAACTCATGGACTACATAATTGACAAAGCGAACATTTTCAACTTTCAAGGGTTCCCTGCTTCGGTTCAGTGTCCGGCATTTGTTGTAGAACAATGCCAAGGTCTCCCGAAGGTTGCAGGATGCCTCCTCGGCACTTTCGCAGAGAAGTTTTTCCATTAGCTCAGTGCAGATGTCATTGTTTAATCTGTCATCAACCGAAGGCGCCAGCTTTCTGTGATAGGCCATCATTGTTTCCCTGGCAGATCGAAGCGTTGAATTGTAATCTAAGGCCAGTTGGGCGATTCGCATTTCGTGTTTGTCGGAGACCATTTTTGGGTCTTGAGTGGTGAGCGCCCCTTTCAACGTCTCCAGGGTTTGGCCTGCTTTTTTGAACAGCGTTTCTGCATGAAGATAATCTCGATCCATGGAGACGTTGAGTCCGAAGGAGCGGGCGATCTCTGGCCTGAGCAAAAGGATGCCTTCCTCACCTCTGTAGGAACCATTGGACAGTATTTTTTGGTGATGCTCCAGGTTGTATGCAATGATAGATTCTTTCAGTGGGGAAAAGAAGGCGAGCAGGTTGGCAGGACAGAGGATAAAAATCGCTTTCGCAAGGGTGAGAAGTATAAGCAAAACAAATAAGGGGCGGATAGATGTATTCATCTTTTCCTCTCCGAGGGTAGACCGGGTGCTCGCAGCACAAATCCAGAGGGCGTCTATTGACAGGTATAGGCCGAAATGTTAAGCGATACCGATCAGGTCGCACAGCGCTGATCGGTTCATGATTTCACATGGGGTTAAGCCGTAACATAAAATGCATCATAAGTTAACCATAATTTCGTTATTTCTGAGTTGACCCAGTGGAGAAATGAATTTGAGCCCGATCATCGATCTTTCGAGAAAGGCTTGATATGGGCATTGGGCCTGTGGTTACTGACGTGTGTCTTGCCGTTTATTTCCTGGCGGAATTTTTTTTATGGCACCGCCGTGATTTGAGGGTTTGTAAGTCGGGAGCGCTTTCTCACCCGGGGCATCCAGTGGGCGCCGGCAAGGGTAAATACTTGTGGGGTGGATCTCTGCCGCCCGCGCCGCCGCTTTGATTCCAGCGCCGGATGCGCTTTTCAGTACAGTCACTGAGGATAAAAGATCAAAGGAATTAACATGCCAAGATTAAGAAAATTGCAGACTGCTTTCCATTTGGTGACACTATTTTTCTTCGGGTGTTTAAGTGATATTTCTGCTGCAGGGGATTCTTGTTTTCAAGGTTTTTCAACGCTACCGGGAAGTGTGAAGTATGCGCTTAAATGGGATCCCAACAATCCGGACGAAATAGATCGAAATCGTGACGCGGAGGTAAAGGTCATCGGAGGAATTCCCCCGTACACTTGGTCAATAAGCGGGAATGGCTTTGAATTATCACAGAACCAATCAGATAATGTATCCAACATCCTTTATGCTGACGGCAATGCCTGCGGTGCAGCCGCAATAACTGTTACAGACTGTGATGGAGTATCGGTGATGGGATATGTGAGGTGTACTATCGGCCGATGGGTGCTTATGGAAAATTTATCCTGTGGTACCCTGGATTGCTGTGGTGCTACCTGTCATAGTGAATTTTACTGCATCCAAGGGAAATACAGGTACATGGACAGCTGGGTTGCCGGCAATCTAATGGGGACGCGCTGGCACCCGACGGGGAATTGTGAAAAGTATCCCTGCACTCCTTATACTACGGACCATTGTTATGATCCGGGATACTATCCACCAAAATATCACGTAGGTATCCATTATAAGAAAAAATGGGAGTGGGGTTGTCCCTAATATTGATTCGCGAATGGTTCCGAACCGCCATGCCGACATTCGCCCGACTGGATGGAAACGGCCGCGGGTGTAAAAATTCGACCCCAGGATGGTGTGGGTGGAGCGCATGGACACGAAATGGAGACTTGGGGTTCGGCAAGGAAGTGGTTGTGGCGGCAGTGCCCAAGCGGTTGGGCTATTGAGGGAACATATTAGAACAGGAAAGGAGGTGAAGAAAATGGCAATGCCTAAGGATTCTTTTCAGTCGAGTATTCAAGATCAACTCGTAGACAATTGGAAGACGTTTATCAATAACATGGAAAAATCGCTTGATACGCTGGAAAAGGGCATCGATGAGGCTACCGAAATGAGCAGTGTTTGCACGGCTGAGTGGTGTGAGGCCACTGAGCATGTCATCGATGAACTCAGCAACAGCATCTTTTCCATCAGCGAGCCCCATTGGTCATCCGAGGAGGACAACAAGAAGATCAAGCAACTTAGAAAAAGAGTGCATGATCTGTATGCGATGTATAAATCCGCTGCAAGCTAACCACGATGGGGCTGCTTCTTCCAGCAACTTTGAACCCGGGTCCTGTGGGCCCGGATTTTTTCTATGAACGAAGGCGGGCTCAAGACGCTAAGTATGGAGGGTTGTCATCAACCTGTCAGATAACCCGACGATCATAGGCAAGTTGTTCGGTCCCGGGTCGGAATCGTTCGGTTATTTGAAGTTGCTATGGCACGATCTCAAATCGAATGATTTTCAAGAATTCACCTTCAAGCCCCAACACATCGATGTGCCAATCCCCAATTTCATGTGACTGAATAATCTTAGAACTGTAAGTTCGCCAGCTCGTGTTTTGGATATTCAGCGCGATCCGGGCCCGCTCTGTTTGCCCAAAATACCAGACATGGGTCACCTGCCCGGGACCCTTGGCACCATTAATTCTGGTGAGGCAAAACAGCTTTCCGACATTCGATGGAAAAACCGTGTTCATCCCGACACATTCACGGTTGACCACCTCTAGACAAACGGCTGCATCAGCCACCTCGAGCGCCGCCGTTTCCTGTGAAATCGCATGCCGTGCAAAGAAAGAAATAGCGACCGACAATAATACAAAATTTAAGGCTATCATAAAGAAATTTTTCATATTTAATTCTCCCGAATAAAAAATGGCTGATTTTTTTCCAAATTTTAGCAGAAATCTTTATCGTTTTCAAGTGAATGCCGGAAAGTCTTCCGTACATGTAACAGGAAGCGCCCCGGGTGAGAGGTTCGAAAGGTTGCGGAAATATGGAGGTCCTCTAATGGATATTTTCCCGGGGTGAGGGAGCGTAAAGACACTGAGCGGATGAAATGCCTCCAATCCTTTGATGATTCCGCACAGACATTTTCCTTGTGCGTATGTTCATACCGCAGTAAAATCGGGTATATCCCATGAAAGCTCCCGCAGTCCGAGGCTGATTGTGTCGCTTTATATTGGGGTATTTGCTCCGTTACTCCTTGGGAGAATGGCTTTCGGTCCATGGAAAGCCCTCGCATAGCCTAATAAAACGGAAAGGAGTCAAAAAATGATTGATCTTATCAAAAAAACATTGACCACCGGTTTGGGGTTGGCCTTCCTGACCAAAGAGAAGATCGAAGATCTCTCGAAAGATTTTGTTGAGAAG
>JAWOGN010000287.1:0-3153 GCA_046496815.1 Desulfatiglandaceae bacterium | reverse complement strand
GAGGGTATCGATGTCGTGGAAGAAATAAGACCCATGGGCCAAGTCAACCTGGGAAGAAGACAAATCATCAAAGGGATCTTGGCGCAGGCGCAGCCCAAGCTGGAGGAATTCGGCATCCAACTGGTTGACGTTAAAATCAAGCGGCTCAATTATGTGGAGGAGGTCCAAAGAACCGTCTATGCAAGAATGATTGCGGAACGGAAACAGATCGCCGAGAAGTTTCGCTCAGAGGGTCAAGGGGAGGCCAGAAAAATCGAGGGAAACAGAGAGAGGGATCTCAAAGAAATCACCTCCGAAGCATACCGCACGGCACAGGAAATTAAGGGAAAGGCTGATGCCGAATCCACCCGCATTTACGCCGCAGCATACAGTAAGGACCCGGAGTTTTATTCATTCCTCAACACGCTGGATATCTATAGACAGTCGATGGACAAGGACAGCTCTCTGGTCCTCTCGACGGATTCGGATTTCTTGAAATACTTCAAAGGCTACAAAGGCAAAATGGAGTAGGCGGAGTCGAGACTGCCTCGACCGCCCAACCCAGACAGGAGCAGTAGGATGGTCAGAACGGAAATATCCCTTTTCCTCAAGAATGTCCCGGGTGAACTGGGAAAGCTCACCACCATGCTGGCAGACGCAGGTATCAATATCGACGCGCTCACCATTCAGGACGCCTCGGAATATGTTCAGGGTCTTTTTAAGGCCCGCGGACGGTCGCTCAAAAGAATCGCACCTGCTGCCAGCTACGGCTCCATGCAGAAGGATTCGGCGGATTTTGCCCTCATCCGGCTTTTGGTTACCGACACGGACAAGGCGATTGATCTGCTGGCCAAAGGCAACTATCTATACGACATTATGCCGGTGATTGCACTTGAGATTGAAAACAAGCCCGGCACGCTCGCGCAAATGGCGAAGAAATTCGGCGAGGAAGGTATCAATATCAATTACGTGTACGGCTCGGCGCTGCCCAGGGGGAAAAAATCACTTTTTGTTTTCTGTCCGGAAGACATCGAGCTGGCAGCCGGCATTTTCCAGGACTAACTTGGAACTCCCGACGATCTCCTCCAAATCAACGACCCTCAGTTGAATCGTTTCACATCCCTGCCACCGATTTAGCCCCACGCTGAATACCATGTTGACGGTTTTACCCTCAAGGGAATGGTGGTTCGAGAGGCCGAAACCGATCGCTTCGAAATGCTTCTTTCCCTGCCGCACTCCCAGCCTGAGGTGATGGTCTCCCACAATTCGGGACCTCACGACGCTCACTGAACGCCCAAGGAATACGGGTTCCGGGTTCCCCTCTCCGAAGGGAGAAAACGCCTTTATCTGTCGAACCGTTTCAAACGTGATATCTTCGAGGGAAATTTCAGCATCCACATCAATCGTGGGGATCAAATCTTCGTCGGCGAGGGTATCTCCGGCGAGAGTTTCCAACTCGCGTTTCAGCATACCGATATTTTTTGCCTTCAACGTGAAGCCGGCTGCATGGGAATGACCACCGAATTTCTCAAATAGATGACGCAATCGGTGCAACGCCCCATAAAGATTGAAACCCTCGATACTTCTTCCGGATCCAACCGCCATCCCATTTTCGGTGTTCAGCACAAGCGACGGTCGATGATATCTGTCCGTCAACCTGGAGGCGATAATGCCCAAAACCCCCCTGTGCCAGTCTTCCCCCGCAAACATCAACGTCCGGGCGTCTCGAATTGCGTCCGGGCTTTCCATGGAATGCCGGATCTGATCCAGAATGGTTTTCTCCAGACGCCGACGCCGATGATTTGCCGCATCCATGGCCAGCGCCAAGTTCAGCGCAAAATCGGGCGCTTCAGTGGTCAGCGCTTTCACGCCCATGTCGGGGTCTCCCAGTCGGCCGGGAGCATTCAGGCGCGGCCCAAGCTTGAAGGCCAAATCGTCGGAAGTGATCTGCGAAGCGGCAACATTCGCGACGGCCATCATTGCATTCAAACCGGCCCATCGCGATCGTGCCATGGTTGCGAGCCCATCGTTCACAAGGATGCGATTCTGGCCCGTAAGCGGCACCCGGTCCGCAACCGTCCCCAGGGCCACCAGATCCAGATAGCCTTTCAAATTGGGTTCGGGTCGCCGTTTGAACCAGCCTCTTTTGCGCAAGGCGGCACGAACGGCAACCGCCAAAAAAAAAGCGAGCCCGACGCCCGCAAGGTGTTTGTACGGAAAGGCGCAATCCGGTCGGTGGGGATCCACGACGGGATAATCGGGCTGAAATCCATGCGGTATCTGATGATGGTCCGTCACAACCACCTGTATGCCCCTGCTCCTCGCGTATGCGATTTCGGTCTCATTCCCGATACCGCAGTCAACCGTGATAATCAAACTGGTCCCGCCCTTTGCAATCCGATCAACAGCTTTCCGATTGAGACCATATCCCTCCGTGAGGCGATTGGGAACATAGGAAACGACGGAGATACCGAGACGGGAGAGGAAATTCAACAAAAGGGCCGTAGCAGTCAACCCGTCCGCATCATAATCGCCATAGACGGTAATCTTTTCCCGGTTCTCCAGCGAATCTACGATGATTCCCGTGGCCGCATCCATGTCCTTCAGCAGCATTGGGTCGGCCATGTGATTAAGCTGAGGATGCAAAAAAACCCGAGCCGCTTCCGCATCCGAGATGCCACGGTTCACCAGGAGTTGGGCCTGCAAGGGAGTCACCCTCGCCTCTCCGGCAAGCCCCAATGCAAGACGGGAGTAGCCTTTCAGTCGCCAGATTTTGTCCACAGACACAATATGCGCCTCGGTGAGTTTTCTTGAGACTCCTCTTGAATTGGTTTCATTGGCAGTTTGAAGGACCCCGGAATGCTAAAGGATTTAGAACCCGACCGGTGTCTGACTCAGAATCGTTTCCACTTTCTTGATATCGTCGGGGACATCCACCTCTACGGAATTCAGAGGCGTTTCCACAACCTTGACCCGAAAGCCATGCTCCAGGGCCCTGAGTTGCTCCAGTCTCTCCGCCGCTTCCAGATCCCCCTCAGGTAGGCGAGTGAATCGGCGCAGAAATTCCATTCGAAAGCCATAGAATCCCAAATGCTTGTAATAGGTCCGTTTGGATGCGTCATCACGGAAATAGGGGAGCGGATACCGGGAAAAATAGAGTGCAAAACCCGCTTT
>JAWOGN010000252.1:0-3502 GCA_046496815.1 Desulfatiglandaceae bacterium | reverse complement strand
GACAAGCTGATTATGACGTATCGCAATTCCCTGGATGCGGAAGAGCGGGTGGAATTGTCGCTCAAGATTCAGGAAAAAATCCATGAAATCGGCGCATTTGTCCCGGAGAGCATGCGGCCCTATGAGCGGGATGCCTACTGGCGTTGGTGGCGATTGCCGGAAATCCCGGGCACCAAACACACAGGGAGCCTTTTCAGTGCCTTTGACAGCTTTACCGGAGGGCTATTCTGGTACGATGAACCCCTGCATAAAGAGACAAAGGACGCCATGAAAAAGAAGGAACGTCTTCCGCCGGTAACCATTGTGGATACAACCTACAAGGCGTTTTAATGCATGCGCTCAGGGTTAAATTCGGAAAGCCTTTTCGGTCTTCTCAAAGCGATCCATGCAGCCTGCGGCGCACCGTTTCAAAACGCTGAATTCATACCCACTCAGTGTATGTGCTGAATTGTGACGGCACTTCTTGAAACCTTGAATCGAAGTTAATGGGAGAGCAAGATTCCGTTGGATGGGGAAGCGATCTTAAGTGTTCGAAATCTGATTACGGCCTTTGAAACCGAAGCGGGAAGGATTCGCGCGGTCGAAAATGTGAGTTTTGATGTGATCCGGGGTCGGACCCTGGGAATCGTCGGGGAGTCCGGGTGCGGGAAGAGCGTCACCGCGCTATCCGTCATGCGGCTGTTGCCCAAGCCGGCCGGGATGATAGAAAGCGGTCAAATCCTGTTCCAAGGTCGAGATATCGTGACGTTGCCCGCTGAAAAAATGCATGAAATACGGGGATACGGCATCTCCATGATTTTTCAGGAGCCCATGACGGCCTTGAATCCGGTGCATCGGATCGGGCAACAGCTGGCGGAGGTCTTCAGTCTCCATTTTCCTGAAATGCGCGATAGGGAGATCCGCGAGAGATGCGTGGAAATGCTTCAGAAAGTGGGAATCCCCGAGCCGAGTCAGCGAATGAATGAATACCCCCATCAGCTTTCCGGTGGTATGCGTCAGCGGGTGATGATCGCAATGGCGCTTGCCGGGGAACCGGATATCCTGATTGCGGATGAACCGACGACGGCACTTGATGTGACCATACAAGCCCAGATCTTGGAGTTGATGGCGGCCTTGCAAGCGGAAACCGGCATGGCCATCATTTTCATTACACACGGCCTGGGGGTTATTGCGGAGATCTGTGATGAAGTCATGGTGATGTACGCAGGGACCGTGGCCGAAACCGCCCCGGTGGCCGATCTGTTTAAAAAACCGATGCATCCCTACACGCTGGGACTGCTGGCATCCATCCCCAGGCTTGAGAATCCCCGTAAAATCAAACTGAATACCATTAAAGGTCAGGTTCCCGGCCTTTATGACAAACCCAAGGGATGTCCATTTCAAAATCGGTGCCCGTATGCCATGCGAGGTTGCGAGATTGAGCCCCCCGCATTGAGGCAGGTCGGGGCAAACCATCGTGTGAGTTGTTATCTGTATTGAGCGTTTCAATCCGCTGGAGGCGGACAAGGATTTGATTCCCCTTTGCTATGGGGGGAGTTCATTGCTTAAGTTTGAGAGGGAAGACACCGGTGTCTGACTACCTGCTGGAGGTGAGCCATCTTAAAATGCATTTTCCCATACATGGCGGCGTTTTCCGCCGACAGACCGGGAAAGTGTATGCGGTTGATGACGTCTCTCTTACGATCAAACCGGGTGAGACGGTTGGGCTTGTTGGGGAGTCAGGGTGTGGAAAAACAACCGTTGGTCGCAGCATTTTGAGACTCTATGTTCCTACCGATGGTCGGGTGGAATTCGATGGAAAAAACATGGCGAAACTGGGCCGTGAAGAACTTCGGGTTTTAAGAAGAGATATGCAACTGATTTTTCAGGATCCGTTTGAATCTTTGAATTCCCGGCACACAATCGGGAATATACTGGAGGAACCCTTTATCATTCACGGCATCGGGACACTCGAAGAGAGAAGGGAGAAAGTGATACATCTTCTGCGCCGGGTCGGCCTTTCTGAACAAGCCATGACTCGGTTTCCTCATGAATTCAGTGGCGGGCAGCGTCAGCGGATCGGCATCGCCCGGGCCATCGCTTTAAACCCGAAGATGGTCATTTGTGATGAACCGGTGTCGGCGTTGGATGTGTCGATCCAGTCCCAAATTCTAAATCTGCTTTTGGAGCTTCAGCAGGAACTGAAATTGACCTATCTTTTTATCGCCCATGACCTGGCAGTGGTCAAACATATTTCGGATCGTATTGCCGTGATGTATCTGGGAAAGATCGTTGAATACGCCGACGCGGACAGACTTTATGAGAACCCGGTTCATCCTTACACCTACGCGCTGATGTCTGCGATCCCCATCCCGGACCCGACCGTCAAGAAAAAGCGACAAATCCTGAAAGGCGACGTGCCGTCCCCGGTCCATCCGCCGTCCGGTTGCGTTTTCCACACCCGCTGCCCGTATGTAAAGGACTATTGCAAAACCAAAGTCCCGGATTTGGTTCCCGCACCCGGTGCAAACGGAGATGAACATTTGCAGGCATGTCTTCGCGCCGGTGAGATTTCATTCCCTCAATGATGCGGTTTCAGGGACCTATTCCAGCAAATACAGAGAGAGATTTTATTCACTCCCCGGCCGACCAAGCGGGATCGTTTTCGCTTTCGATAAGTTTCTTGAGCTGTTCGAGCGCCTCGTCGGGCATCTTGAAAGCGTGCTCGGGCCCGGGGAAGGTCACCGCCCGGACATCGGTTTGATACTGTTGCATGGCGTCCAGGATGATTTTTCTGATTTGGGTGTATTGTTTCACAAATTTGGGGACAAACTTGTCGAACAACCCGATCATGTCATGGGTAACCAGCACCTGACCATCCACGTCCGGGCCGGCTCCGATGCCGATGACCGGCACCCTTACAGCCTCGGCCACAAGTTTTCCAAGCGGAGCGGGAACCGCCTCCAGGATGATGGAAAAGACGCCGGCATCCTCTATCGTTTTGGCATCATCAATAATTCCCTTGGCGGCCATGGCGTCTCGCCCTTGCATTTTAAAGCCGCCCAACGCACTGGCTGTCTGGGGTGTCAGCCCGATGTGTCCCTGCACGGGGATACCCGCCTTCACGATGGCTTCAATGGTGGGAGCGAAATGGACCCCGCCCTCAAGTTTTATGGTGTCGCAGCCGCCCTCTTTCATCAGGCGGCCGGCATTCACGATCGCATCCCGTATGGAGGTGTTGTAACTCATAAAGGGCATGTCACCAACAATCAGCGGCCCCTTGCAGCCCCGCACGACCGCCTTGGTGTGATGAATCATGTGCTCCATGTTCACCTCCACAGTACCCTCCAAACCCATGACCACCATGCCGAGAGAGTCCCCCACCAAAACAATGTCCACACCCGCCTCATCTGCCAGCAGCCCAAACGGATAATCATACGCGGTAAGCATTACGAGTTTGCGGCCTTCATCCTTGGCCTGCTGAACATCCAAAACCGTCACTTTTTTTCCGGTCATTTTGAAA